>JACDQM010000166.1 GCA_015657635.1 Roseateles sp. | reverse complement strand
CGCGCCAGCAGGCCGCACCGATGGCACCGCTGGCGCCCAGCACCAGCGCGCGATAGCCCTGCGGCAGCGACAGCATCGGCGTCACCATCAGACCCAGCCCTGGCGCCACTGGGCCGCATCGCGCAGCTCGCGCCAGCGGATGCGCCGGCTGCGCCGCGAATGCACCGCCTCGATCTCGACCCACTCCAGCGGCGCGCCCGGTTCTTCAGGCAGCACCAGGGCCGCCACCAGGAAGTGTTTCTCACGGCCGACCGGCTGGGCCGCCGTCCACTTGCTCAGCAATAGTTTCTTCGGATGCACCGCGTTCATGGGCGCACCTTAGCCGAGCCCGGCCCGGCCTGCGCAGCAGCGCGCCAGAGAACCCAGGCGCTGCGCGGCCATGCGCCGCCGCCCAGCCCGCGTCGCCCCCGGGCTGGGCACAATCGGCCACCCCCATGCATCCATCGCAGCCATGCACCTCCAAGCCCCCGTGGCCCTGATCGGCGCCGGCCTCGCCGGCCTCAGCTGCGCCAGCGCACTGCAGCAGGCCGGCCTGGCCGTGCAGCTGTTCGACAAGAGCCGCGGCCCGGCCGGCCGCATGAGCACGCGCCGCGCCGAAGGCTGGGCCTGCGACCATGGCGCGCAGTACTTCACCGCCCGCGATCCGCTCTTTCGCGCTGAACTGGCACGCTGGCAGGCCGCCGGCGTGGCCGCGCCCTGGACGCCGCGACTGCAGGTGCTGGGCGGCCTCGCGCAGCATCACCCGGACGCCAGCATCCAGCGCTTCGTCGGCCTGCCGCAGATGACGGCGCCGGCCCGCTGGCTGGGCGAACAGCTGCCGCTGGCACTGCAATCGACGGTCACCGCGCTGCGCCGCGACAGCACTGGCGCCTGGCAGCTGCAGAGCGCTGAGCAGGGCTGGCTGGCCCAGCCCTTCAGCGCCGTGCTGCTGGCGCTGCCGGCGCCGCAGGCTGCGCCGCTGCTGGCCCCGCATGCACCAGCGCTGGCCGAGCTCTGCACCCAGGCGCGCATGCGCGGCTGCTGGGCGCTGATGCTGCAGTACGACGCACCGGTGGATCTGCCCTTCGAGGCCGCCTTCGTCAATCGCGGGCCCTTGCGCTGGATTGCGCGCAACAGCAGCAAGCCCGGCCGCAGCGGCGCCGAGACCTGGCTGCTGCATGCCGAGGCCGAGTGGAGCGAAGCGCATCTGGAGCATGCGCCCGAGCAGGTGGCCGCGTTGCTGCTGCAGGCCTTTGCCGAGCATGGCGGGCCGGCGCCGCAGCGCTGGAGCGCGCACCGCTGGCGCTATGCCGACAGCGCGCCCGCGCTGGACATCGGCTGTGCCTGGCAGGCCGACGCCGGCCTGGGCCTGTGCGGCGACTGGCTGCATGGCGGCAAGGTTGAGGGCGCCTGGCTCAGCGGCCTCAAGCTGGCCCAGGCCCTGCTGCAGAGCCGCGCCACAATCGCCCCATGACGCAAGACCTGACCCCACCGCTGCAAGTGACTCGGCCGCTGCGCTGGGACGCCCACGCCTGCCTGCCGCTGCACCCCGACGCCAGCTTCGCGCCGTTGCAGCGCTATGCCGCCCAGGGCGTGGACTATGTGTCCATCAACGTCGGCATGGACATGAATCCGGTCGAGCAGGTGATGGCGGTGATCGCCGGCTTTCGTGCCCGCCTGGGCGCCGAGCCCGAGCGCTATGCGCTGGTGGACACGGTGGCCGAGATCGAGGCGGCGCGGGCTGCTGGCGTGCTGGCCATCGGCTTCGACCTGGAGGGCGCGCTGCCGCTGCTGGAACGCCCCGAGATGGTGGCGCTGTACCGCACGCTGGGGGTCCAGCAGATCCACTTCGCCTACAACCGCAACAACAGCGTGGCCGGCGGCTGCCACGACAGCGAACAGGGCCTGACGGCGCTCGGCCGGCGCATGGTCGAAGCCGTCAACGCGGCCGGCCTGCTGATGGACTGCTCGCACACCGGGCGGCGCAGCACGCTGGACATCATGGCCGCCTCCAGCGCGCCGGTGATCTTCAGCCATGCCAACCCGGCGGCGTTGGTCGAGCATGGGCGCAACATCACGGATGAACAGATCCAGGCCTGCGCCGCTACCGGCGGCGTGGTCTGCATCAACGGCATCTCGGCCTTTCTGGGCAACGAGCAGCCCGCAGCCGATGACGTGGCCCGCCATGCGGCCTATGTGGCCGATCGGGTCGGCGCGGCCCATGTCGGCCTGGGGCTGGATGTGTGCTTCTCCGAACCGGGGCTTGACGACGATCCGCCCGGCGGCCTGGACCGGGGCTACTGGTGGCCGGCTTCGGCCGGCTACGGCCAAGGCCTGACGCAGATCCGTTATGCGCCGGTCGAGACCTGGGGCGAGATCGAGGCCGCCTTGCGCCGCGCCGGCTTCAGCGCCGCCGAGGCGGCCGGCGTGATGGGCGGCCATATGGCGCGGGTTGCGCGCCAGGTCTGGGGCGGCTAGGACAGGTATCGGAAGGTCAAGCGGCCTTCTCCGCTCAGCGCCCTGGCCTGGCCAGCCGCGCCAACGTGGCCGCGCATTGCTCGGCGCTGGCGATGCAGTCCAGCCCCGCCCGTTCGACTTCGCCCATCAAGCCCAGCCAGGAGCTCAAACCCTCCAGCGTCAGCTTGGTCTTGGAGGTGCGCAGCCAACCCTGCTCGGCCAGCTGCCCCAACAGGATCCAAGCCTGGCGGCGCGACAGGCCTGACAGATCGCCGATGCAGGCCTGCGAGATCGGCAGCGCGAAGCTGCCGGCCTGCTGCGCCTCGGGGTTGTCCGAGGTCAGCGCAGTGGCCAACGTGGCCAGTACGCTGACCAGGCGCTGCAAGCCATTGCCGGCCAGGCGCATCGTGATCTGCTCCTGCAGGCGCGCTTCGGTGGCGGCACAGAGCTGCGCGGCATCGCTGGGCCGGTGCGGATCGGTCCGCGGCACGCGGCCCAGCGGAATGTTGATCGTCGTGACATCGACCAGCGCGGTGACGTCGTAGCGCGAGGCCAGCTTGCCCAGCGGCGAGCCCCAGCCGATCACATCGCCCAGCCACAGCGCCGCCACCGCCACACGAGTGTCGGTGGCCACCTTGGAGACCAGGCAGGCCGCGCCCTGGCTGATGGCCACCCACTCGGCCAGCTCGCTGCCGGTCTCGACGATGGTCTGGCCGCGCCGGTAGCTCCGCACATCGGCAGATTTCAACCATTGAACTTCACCGCAGTCCGGTTCAGGCTTGCGGTCCTTTCCCTCTGGGGATTTCATCGGGGTTCCCTCGTTTACTTGCTCTTTGTTCTTTGACTCGCGCAAGGCCAGCCGGCGCCCTGTCCCGGGCGCACGAACCCTGCTTGTAGGGGCGCGCCGTTCTTCGCGATGGCCGGAAAAGCGCCGCCGCACAGGGCACAAAGCGCGTTGACAGCGCCGGCGCCCTGGCCCCGTCACCAGACGGTCAGGCTGCGTGTCAGCACGCGCTGCAGCCAGCTGCGCTGCGCAGCCTCGGAGACCTCGCCCTGGCCAGCGCTCTCCAACAGCGCGTTGACGACGTTGGCCGAGCTGACCAGATTGCCCGGGCCGATGTCGCGCGGATCCACCAGGCCCGAGAAGCGCAAGGTCGTGCCGCCGCCGTTGAGCCGCGTGCTGCGCTCGCCGGCCACCAGCAGATGGCCGTTGGGCAGCACATTGATCACGCTGACCGCAATCTGGCCGTTGAAGCTGCTGGAGGCCTCGGCCGTGCCCGAACCCTTAAAGGCGTCGCTGCCGGCCGCGCTGGCATCGGCGTTCCACAGCGATTCCAGCAAGCCGCCGGATGCGCGGCCTGCGCCCGGCCCCTTGACGGCCAGCTTGTTGTCGCGACTGGTGTCGGTGCTCTGGCGCTGCGCGGCCTTGAAGGATTCGCTGATGTCGACCTTCAGCGTGTCGCCGATGGCCTGCGGCCGTCGCTCGCTGGAGAACAGCGAGGCGGTGGCCAGGTGCGCCTGGTAGATCGCGCCGTTGTTGGGTCGCTCCAGATACATGGGCTGGGACGCCGGCGGCGCGCGCAAGGGCCCCTGCACCAGGCTGGGCGGCGCGCTGGCGCAGGCAGACAGCATCAGACTCAGGGCCAGCGGCGCAAACGAGCAGCGGCCTCGCGGGTTCTTGTGACATGTCATCGTGAATTCCTCCTCCTAGCTTTCGAATCCGGTAATCAGCGCCTTGACGACGGCCGCCACCTTGGCGCGCGTGCCGGCCCATCGGCTCAGACCGAAGTTCTCGTCCACCGCATAGCTGCTGCTGGCCATCAGGCGGCCGTCGGCCCTGTGCAGGCTCAGCGACGCGCTGCTGAGAAAGGGCTGGTAGTCCTTGCCCAGCGGCGGCACGCCCCAATCGACGCTGGCCGCGTAGCGCAGCCAGTGACGGCAGACGGCAGGCTCGATGCCGGCCTCGTAGACGCGGCTGCTCACGCCCTGCTGGCGCAGCTCGGCCTGCAGCGCCGGCACCAGGTCGGGCACGGGTGCCTGGCGGTTGAAAGCGATGCAGAGCTCGCGCACCGGCGCATCGCCGTGATGCACGGTGTTCTGCGCGCGGCCCGGCCGCTTGCTCAGCGCCGACGAGGTGGCGCTGCCACCGGCCTTGATCAGCTCCCAGGTCGGGAGCGGGCTGACGATGGCGCAGCCGCTCAACGAAGCCGCCAGCAGCAGCGTCGACGCGGCGCGCAAGCAATGCAGTGTCATCTACCGCCCCTCAGGCCATGGCGCTAAGCAGCGCCTGGCCGGCCAGCGTGGCGACGGCGCCGTAACCCAGCGCCGCCCCGGCCGCATCGCCCGCCTTGGACAGGCCCTGCGAGACCAGGGTCTCGGCTTCACGCGCCAGCTGCTGCACGCCGGATTGCGCGGCCTCTCCGCCAGCTATCAAGGCCTGGGCGCTTTCGCTGACACTCTCCGCCACGCCTTGCACCAGGGCCTGCGCGGACTCGATGATCTCCACCGCGCTGTCGCCGATCTGTTCGACCAGCTCGCCGGCCTCACTGGCCACGCTGTGGGCGGCCTGCTGCAGCACTTCCAGGCTGCGCGGGCTGAAGGTGGCGCGCACGCCGTAGGCAGGCAGCGCGATGCTGAGCTCACCGCCATCGGTCGCCGCGCAGAGCGGCCGGGCATCGCTGGCTGACCTTGCGCTGCTGCGTTCACCCGAACTTGGCGCCAGCGCGCCAGCAGTGACGGACAGCGTGGATGGGCCACCGTTGGCGATGCCAACGGCACTGTTCAATAGAGTCATGAATCGCTCCTGAAGGCGGCCGTGGCGGCCGCTGCATGACCGGCGCGACGCCGGTGCGGGAATCAGCGCTCGGGCGTTGTGGCTGCGGCCCGGCTGGGCGGCGTGCTCTGCACGCTTGCTGCACCCGGCGTGCCGGCTGCAGGCTGTGCCTCCGGCGTCCGGGCGTTCTTCAGCAGATCGCTGAAGGCGGGCGCAGCGCTGCCTGCTGGCGCGGCAGCGGCCGGCCGGGCCGGCGCAGCCGGACTGTGAAGCGAGGGGGTCGTGGGTCTGACTTGCATGGCCTGGTCTGTTGAGTGGCGATGCAATGGATTCTTCGCGCCAGCGCCCGAACGCAAGGGCGGATGTGCGGCAAGGCGGCGCGCCTCATGCACAAGCTGAGTGACATCCATCACTCAAGCCCGTGATGGACGCGGGGATTCAGGACGGAACCATCAGCGAAGCGACAGGCCGGCGCAGCGACGGCGGCATCAGCGGCCCGCGGCCGAAGCGGATCACCAGATCGGGCCGCCCACCGCTCAGGCCCAGCCAGCGCGAGAACTCGCTGCGCAAGGCCGGCACCTCCACCGGCTGATTCAGGTGCGCAGTGCGCACCCCCAGCGCCGTGGCCTGCAGCGCAAAGCGCTCGAAGGCTCGCCCGGCCTGCACCCAGTGCGCGGCATCGTCCGACGCGGTGGAAAACACCGCAATGCCGGCCGAGCTGCGCACATGCGCCGCGTATTTGTCGTTTTCGGCCTTTTCGGTGAAGAACAGGCTGAACAGACGGCTGCCCAGCCAGCGTGGCACCGCCGGGTTGCCCGAGCTGCGCGCGAACAGTCCGTCGCGCAGCGCCAGTGCCTCGGCATCGCTGAAGCGCAACCAGGCCTTGAGCTCATCGACAAATCCGGCATCGCGCATCTGCACGGTATTGCCCTGCACCACAAACTCCAGCAGCTGCTCCAGCGCGGGCTTGTCGGTCAGCAGGCGCAGCTGCACGCCGGGCGCGCTGCCGGCCTGCTGCAGCAGCTGCAGCTCGGCGGCGCTGAGCGGCTGCCCGTCGTAAAGCCCGCGGGTGGACTGCCGCTGCGGGATGGCCTCGAACAGCGCGCTGCGCTGCGCGGCGGTCGGTGCCAGTGCGACTTCGATGCGGGCACCGCCCTCGCCTGTCTTGAACTCCGTCTCAGCCTGCAGCCCATGGGCCAGCGCCGCCTGCACGAGGTTCTCGGCCGCACAGCCGAGCGAGACGAACAGATGATGATCATCCGGATCGACCACCGGGCAGCGCCGCGACAGGTCCGGCAGCAGTGTCAGCGACTGCGCGCCCAAGCGGAACTGCCAGCACTGCGTGTTGTGGCTGGACGGCGCCATCGCCGCATAGCGGATCAGCTCGCGCAGCAAAGCCTCGCGCTCCGTGGGCTGCGCCTGCGCGTGGCGCCAGGTCTGGCTGACGGCCTGCTGATAGCCTTCGCCCGCGCGGCCGCAGGCGCTGAGCGCCGCGCTGCTGCCCAGCACCGCCAGCGACTGCCCGAGAAAGCGGCGCCGGGGACTCAAGGTCGACATCTGGCCTCCGTTCGTCGCGCGCTCAGGCGCGCTCGCGCAGCTGCAGCACATTGCCCTCGGGGTCATGCCCGTCGCAGGCCCGACAGCCACGCGCCGTCCATTCCTTGTCAGCCGCATCCAGCTGACCGCCCAGCGCCGCGGCCTTGGCGCGCGCCTCGCTGAGACTGGCCACCGGGAAGAACAGCTTGATCGCCGTATCGCTGCGGCGCTCTGGGGGCTGGTTGATCTGGATGCCGGCGGCGATGCGCGCCGGGATGCCGTGGATCACCAACTGCACCTGCGGCGACTCCAGCACGATGTGATCGACGGCGGCATGCAGGCGCTGCATGCCCAGCACGCCTTCGTAGAAGCGGGCCACCCGGGCCAGTTCTTTGGCAAACAGCACAGCACCTGCGCAGACGGCATCAGACATCTCATCCTCCGGCTTGATCATCGGCCCGCGCATGGTGACACAGCAGCGCGGGCATCAGCGCAAACAGCAGCAGCATCAGCAGATAGGCCGTGCCCGACACCGGGTCGCGGCTGGCAACGTAGTCCTGCAAGCTGCGATCCTGCAGCAGCACGGCCAGCGTCAGCTCGGCCCCCACCAGCAGGGCCAGCGCGACGCCACCCGCCGCCAGCGCCTGCCGCTGGCTCAGCGCCTGGCGCCGCAGCAGCCAGCGCGCCCAGCACCAGAGGGCCAGACCCATCAGCGGCATCTCCAGCAGTTCGGACCAGCGCTCGCCCAGGCGCGGCACGAGCAGCAGCACCCGCACCGTGCCGAGCACGAAGCCGGTGGCGAAAACCAGCGCAAAGTAGCGCCACGCGAAGGTCAGCGGCGCAGGCATCAGGACTCGCGCTCCGCTGTCAACGCCGCGCCGTCGCCAGCAGCGCGCTGAAGGCGATGAAGGTGCTGCCGGCGGCGCGGTTGACGAGGCGGCCGCCACGCTCGCTGGACAGCCAGCCCTTGGCGCGGTGGGCGAACAGCGCATAGCCGCTGTGGATCAGCAGCACCAGCGCCGCATAGGTCAGCACCAAGGCGGCGAACTGCAGCGCGTAGTCACGCTGCGGATCGATGAACTGCGGAAACACCGACAGGAAGAACAGGATCACCTTGGGGTTGCTCAACTGCAGCGTCAGCCCTTCGATGAAACGGCGCTTCAGACTGGCCTCATGCGTGTCAGTGCCGGCATCAAAACGAAACGGCGGCGCGCGCCACAGCTTGATCCCCAGATACAGCAGATAGGCCGCGCCGACCAGCTTCATCACCGTGAATGCGGTGCTGGAGGCCGCCAGCAGCACGCCCAGGCTGGTAGCAGACAGCGCCGCCACCAGCAGCGCGCCGCAGGCGATGCCCAGGATGCCGCCGAGCGTGCCGCGCAGGCCGAAGCGCAGCGCATTGCTGAGCGTCATCACCACGCCCGGCCCCGGGCTCAGCACGGTGGCCGCGGCCATCACCAGAAAGAGCAGATACAGCTTCATGCCGCCACGATAGCAGCCGCCGGCCCCTTCAGCGCCGCCCGCCACGCGCAGCCCCCTGGCGCGGCCAGTAGCGGAACTCGTCCTCGTGGATCTCGATATCGAGTTCCTGCACGCGCATCGAGAGCCGCTCCTGCGCGTCGGCCACGCCCTTGTTGTAGAGGCTGGGGCCGATCTCTTCGATGATGAAGCCCAGCAAGGCGCCGGCGGCGATATTGCCGATGCGCTCGCCATCCATGTTCTGTTCGAAATAGCGCTCGATCGAGGCAATGGCCTGCTGGCGCTGTTCCTTGGAAAGTTCGATGGGCATGGGATGGATTCCGAGCTGACGGGATGCAGCGGCATGGTAGCCGCCGCAGGCCGCCGCAGCATGCACCAGGCAGGCCCCTGCGCGTCGGCCCGCACACCGAGGCAGTGCAGCCGCGCACCGACTTCGTCGGCAGCCATTCCCCAAGGCTATGCCCGGCCCCACTTCCGCTATCCGGCAGACGCCCGCGCTACTGGTTTTCACCCGGTCGACAAGCTGCCGCCCGGACAAGAATCCAAGGTAGAAACACGAGGCTCGTCAGCGCATGGCGGCGAGCCTGCGCAGAACCATCAGCCGAGGAAGAGGAAAGAAGCATGTCATCCCACATCTCCCGTCGCACCGCCTCCGCCACCTTGCTGGCCTCCAGCCTGTCGCTGGCCTTCGGCCTGAGCGTCTTCAGCAGCCCGCTGCTGGCCGCCACGCCCAAGGACACCCTGGTCCAGGCCCTGGCCTTCGACGACATCATCACGATGGACCCGGCCGAATCCTTCGAGATCTCGGCCGGCGAGATCATGGGCAACACCTACGACCGCCTGGTGCGCCTGAACGTGGCCAACCCGGCCGAGCTGGTGGGCGACATCGCCAAGAGCTGGACGGTCTCAGCCGACGGCAAGACCTTCACCTTCGAGCTGAAGCCCGGGCTGAAGTTCGCTTCCGGCAACCCCATCACCGCCGAAGACGTGGCCTGGTCGCTGCAGCGCGCGGTGACGCTCAACAAGACACCTGCCTTCATCCTGACCCAGCTGGGGCTGAACAAGGACAACGCAGCGCAGCGCGTCAAGGCCACCGGGCCGCTGACGCTGACGCTGGAGACCGAAAAGTCCTTCGCGCCAACGCTGGTGCTGAACTGCCTGACCGCCAATGTGGCCTCGGTGGTGGACAAGAAGCTCTTGCTCAGCAAGGAAGCCAACGGCGATATGGGCTATGCGTGGCTGAAGACCAACTACGCCGGCTCTGGCCCCTACAAGCTGCGCGAGTGGCGCGCCAACGAGATCATCGCGCTGGAGCGCAATGATCAAAGCGCCACCAAGGCCGTGCTGTCCCGCGTGATCTACCGCCATGTGAAGGAGGCCGCCACCCAGCGCCTGCTGCTGGAAAAGGGCGACATCGACGTGGCGCGCAATCTGGCGCCGCAGGACCTCAACGCGCTGGCTGCCAACAAGGACATCAAGACCACCACCACCGCCAAGGGCACGGTGTTCTACATCAGCATGAACCTGAAGCACCCGGCCTTCGCCAAGCCCGAAGTGCGTGAGGCGATGAAGCACCTGCTGGACTACGACGGCATCGGCGCGACGCTGGTGCAGCACATCGGCCGCATCCACCAGAACTTCCTGCCGGTGGGCCTGCTGGGCGCCGCCACCGACAAGCCCTTCAAGCTGGACGTCGACAAGGCCAAGGCCCTGCTGGCCAAGGCCGGCTACCCGAACGGCTTCAAGGCCACCATCGACATGCGCACCGTGCAGCCGGTGCAGGGCATCACCGAGAGCTTCCAGCAGACCGCCAAGCGCGCCGGCATCGAGCTTGAGATCATCCCCGGCGACGGCAAGCAGACGCTGACCAAGTACCGCGCGCGCAGCCACGACATGTACATCGGCACCTGGGGCGCCGACTACTGGGATCCGCACACCAATGCCGACACCTTTGCCCGCAACCCCGACAACGCCGACGATGCCAAGGCCAAGCCGCTGGCCTGGCGCAATGCCTGGGACATCCCCGAGCTGACCAAGAAATCCGACGCCGCGATGCTGGAGCGCGACGGCAAGAAGCGCGCCGCGATGTACCAGGAGATCCAGGCCGAGTTCCGCAAGTCCAGCCCCTTCGTGATGGTCTACCAGCAGACCGATGTGGCCGCCTTCCGCGCCAATGTCGAGGACCTGAAACTGGGCACCACGTCGGACACCAACTACGTGTTCACCGTCAAGAAGCGCTAAACCTCTCGTGTCTTCCGTGGCTCGTCAGATGCCCAGGGCCAAGGCCCTGGGCGGTTTTCTCGTTGTCATCGCGCTGACCTATCTGGGCCTGCTGGCGGTGACCTTCTTCATCGGCCGGGTGATTCCGGTGGACCCGGTGCTGGCCGTCGTCGGCGATCGGGCCAGCGAGGACGTGATCGCCCGCGTGCGCGAGGAGATGGGCCTCAACAAGCCCTTGTGGGAGCAGTTCGCGATCTATCTTGGCAAGGTGGCCCAGGGCGACTTCGGCACCTCGGTGCTGAGCTCCAACCCGGTGCTGGACGACATCCGGCGCGTCTTCCCCGCCACCTTCGAGCTGGCCACCGTGGGCATCATCATCGGCGCCGGCCTGGGCGTGCCGCTGGGCGTCTGGGCTGCAGTGCGGCGCGGCGGCCTGGCCGACCAGGTGGTGCGGGTGATGGGCCTGATCGGCTACTCGGTGCCGATCTTCTGGCTGGGCCTGATGGCGCTGGTGCTGTTCTACGCCAAGCTGGGCTGGGTGGCCGGGCCAGGCCGCATCGATGTGGCCTTTGAATACAGCGTCAGCCCGGTGACCGGCCTGCTGCTGCTGGATGCGGCGATGGCCGGCGAGTGGGAAGCGTTCCGCAATGCGCTGTCGCATCTGGCGCTGCCCGGCGCGCTGCTGGGCTATTTCTCGCTGGCCTATATCAGCCGCATGACCCGCTCCTTCATGCTCAATGAGCTGAGCCAGGAATACATCGTCGCGGCCCGCGCCAAGGGCATCTCGGAGACCCGCATCATCTGGCGCCATGCCCTGCGCAACGCCATGGTGCCGCTGGTCACGGTGATCGCGCTGTCCTATGCCGGCCTGCTGGAAGGCTCGGTGCTGACCGAGACCGTGTTCGCCTGGCCCGGCCTGGGCCTGTACATCACCAACTCGCTGCAGAACGCCGACATGAACGCGGTGCTGGGCGGCACGCTGGTGGTGGGTTCGATCTTCATCGCGCTGAATCTTTTCTCCGATCTCTTGTATCGGCTGTTGGACCCAAGGACTCGTAGCCGATGAATCGCTCTGCATCACTTCACGACTGGCTGATGAGCGAGCAGCCGCAATCGCGGCGGCAAGCTGCGCTCGGCCGCGCCTATGCCGGCTGGCGCAGCTTTGCGCGCAACCGGCTGGCGGTGCTGGGCCTGCTCATCGTGCTGGGCCTGGTGCTGGTGGCCGTGTTCGCCAACCAGCTGGCGCCCTACTCGCCCACCGTCGGCGACCTGCGCACCACGCGCTTGCTGGAGCCTTCAGCCGCACACTGGATGGGCACCGACGACCAGGGCCGCGACATCCTCTCGCGCCTGATCCACGGCTCGCGCATCACGCTCTTCGTCGTCGTGCTGGTGGCGCTGCTTGCCGCACCGATCGGCCTGCTGGTGGGCACGGTGGCGGGCTATGCCTCGGCGCATGGTGCACCCTGGCTGGACGCCGCGCTGATGCGCGTGACCGACATCTTTCTGGCCTTCCCGCGCCTGATCCTGGCACTGGCCTTCGTGGCCGCACTCGGCCCGGGCATCGAGAACGCGGTGCTGGCCATCGCCATCACCTCCTGGCCGCCTTACGCCCGCATTGCGCGCGCCGAGACGCTGACCATTGCCCGCGCCGACTACATCGCCGCGGTGCAACTGATCGGCGCCTCGCACAGCCGGGTGGTGCTGCGCCACATCATGCCGCTGTGCCTGCCCTCGGTGATCGTGCGGGTGACGCTGGACATGGCCGGCATCATCCTGACCGCCGCCGGCCTGGGCTTTCTGGGCCTGGGCGCGCAGCCGCCCAGCCCTGAGTGGGGCGCGATGATCGCCGGCGGCCGCGCCTATGTGCTTGACCAGTGGTGGGTGGCCGCGGGGCCAGGTCTTGCCATCTTCGTCGTCAGCCTGGCTTTCAATCTGCTGGGCGACGGCTTGCGCGACACGCTGGACCCCAAGAGCGTCAAATGACAAGCAGTAGTTCCCCCTCAGCCAGCTTGCTGGAAGTCGAAGACCTGCGCGTCGCCTTCCCCACCCGCGATGGCGGCATCTTCGAGGCCGTGCGCGGCGTCTCCTTCAGCTTGGGCCGCGAGCGCCTGGGCATCGTCGGCGAATCGGGCTCGGGCAAGTCGCAGACCGGCCGTGCCATTGTCGGCCTGACAGCGCCGGAGGCGCGCATCACCGCCAAGCGCCTGGCCTTCCAGGGCCAGGACCTGCTGAGCGCCACACCCGAGCAGCGCCGTGCGATGCGCGGCCGCAGCATCGCGATGGTGCTGCAAGACCCCAAGTACTCGCTGAACCCGGTGATGCGCATCGGCGCACAGATCGCCGAAACCCTGCTGGCGCACCAGAAGCTGGGCCGCGCTGAAGCGCAACAGCGCGTGCTTCAGGCGCTGCGCGACGTGGCCATCAGCGACCCCGAGCGCGTGGCCGCGCTCTACCCGCATGAAGTCTCCGGCGGCATGGGCCAGCGCGTGATGATCGCGATGATGCTGATTGCCGAGCCGCAGCTGTTGATCGCCGATGAACCCACCTCGGCGCTGGATGTGACGGTGCAGTTGCAGGTGCTGAAGATCATGGATGAGCTGGTCGCCGCGCGCGGCATGGGCCTGATCTTCGTCTCGCACGATCTGCGCCTGGTGGCCAGCTTCTGCGACCGCGTGCTGGTGATGTACGCCGGCCGCGTGGTGGAAGAAATCAAGGCCAGCGAATTGCAGAACGCCCAGCACCCCTACACCCAAGGCCTCTTGAACTGCCTGCCGCGCCTGGGCCAGAGCCGCCACCCACTGCCCACGCTGGACCGCCAGGAGGCCTGGAAGCTATGAGCCTGGGTATCGAGATTCAGGGCCTGCAGGTCCGCTACGGCGACTTCACCGCGGTGCACGAAGCCAGCTTCGCCGTGCAGCCCGGCGAGAGCTTCGGCCTGGTGGGCGAATCCGGCTCGGGCAAGAGCACCATCCTGCGCGCGATCTGCGGCCTGGCGCCGCTGAGCGCCGGCCGCGTGGCGCTGCTCGGCGATGGCAGTGGGGGCCAGGTCTTGCCTGAGCCCGGCAGCACGCCGTTCCGTCGCCTGGTGCAGATGGTGTTCCAGGACCCTTATGGTTCGCTGCATCCGCGCCAGACGGTGGACCGCATCCTGGCCGAGCCGCTGGCCATCCATGGTTTCGACCGCGCCGAGCAACGCATCCGCGAGGCGCTTGACGCCGTCGGCCTGGGCCAGGGCTTTCGATTCCGCTACCCGCACCAGCTTTCGGGCGGCCAGCGCCAGCGCATCGCGGTGGCGCGTGCACTGATTCTGGAGCCGCAGATCCTGCTGCTGGATGAGCCCACCTCGGCGCTGGACGCTTCGGTGCAAGCCGAGGTGCTGAACCTGCTGGAGGCGCTGCGCCGCGAGCGCGGCCTCACCTTCGTGATGGTCAGCCACGACCTGGGCGTGATCACGCATCTGTGCGAACGCATGCTGGTGATGCAGTCCGGCCGCATGGTGGAGCAGCTCTCGGCCGCCGATCTGGCCGCCGCCCGCGTCACGCAGCCCTACACGCAGGAGCTGATGAACGCGGCCGTGGGATTCAGGCGGGGTGCGGTGGCGGTGCAGTAGGAGCTGACAGCGCCCCCCCGGACGCTGAAGCAAGGCGCGCCAGGGGCTCAGCCCCGCTGATCGTCAACGTGCAACAAGCTCTTCACCTTGGTGGTGATGATGTCCACCGCCGGGCCGTTGGCACCGTGAGGCAGGATCACGTCGGCGTTGCGCTTGGTCGGCT
>JACDQM010000165.1 GCA_015657635.1 Roseateles sp. | reverse complement strand
CCACAGCGGGTGGGCGCGCAGCGTCTGCAGGCCGGTTTCCTCGCGCACCTCGCGGCAGGCCGAATCCCACAGGCTCTGGCCCGGCTCGTAGTGGCCGCCGGGCTGCAGCCAGCGGCCGATGATGCGGTGCTGGATCATCAGCACCCGCGCGCTGGCAGCGTCCAGCACGATGGCGCTGGTGGTCACATGGCCGCGCATATTGGCACGGCTCAGCGGGTCCTGCGGGTCTTCATCGAGCTGCAGGCTGAGCGCCTGCAGGCGCTGGCGCTCGGCAGGGAACAGATCGAGATAGTCGCGGAGTTGCTGGTGGGCTTGCTGGCGCATGGTGGGCGCGATTGTCGCGGCAATCCGGCCGCGCACCCGATGCGCTATGCGCCTCAGTAGCTGCTGACCAGCCAGTCCTGGTGGGCCTGTTGCTCCAGCTGCCGCAGCAGCGCCGGCACCTGCTCGGCTGGCACGGCGCGCGAGAACAGCCAGCCCTGCAGCTCGTCGCAGCCCTCGCGCTGCAGGAAGGCGCGCTGCGCCTCGTCCTCCACGCCTTCGGCCACCACCGTCTTGCCCAGGGTCTTGGCCAGGCCGATCACGGCACGGGTCAGCACCGCGTCCTGCTCGTCCAGCATCACACCTTGCACAAAGCTGCGGTCGATCTTCAGGCGCTGCACCGGCATCTGGCGCAGATGGCCGAGCGAGGAGTAGCCCATGCCGAAATCGTCCAGCGCCAGCCGCACGCCCAGCGCCGCCACGCGCTCCAGCAGTTCGCGCGCCTGCTCGCCGTTGCTCATCGCCGCGCTCTCGGTGATCTCCAGCTCCAGCAGCGCCGGCGGCACCTGCCATTGCGCCAGCAGCTCCTCCAGCCGCAGCGCAAAGCGCGGCTGGCGCAGCTGGTGCGCCGAGATGTTGACGGCCACCCGCAGCGCCAGGCCCTGGGCCTGCCAGCGCACGATCTGCTGGCAGGCGCTGTCCAGCACCCATTCGCCCAGCGGCTGGATCAGCCCGCAGTTCTCGGCCACGGGCACGAAGCGCGCCGGCGAGACCTCGCCCAGCTCCGGATCGGTCCAGCGCAGCAGCGCCTCGACGCCCACCACGCGGCCGCTGCGCGCGCAGATCTGCGGCTGGAAGTGCAGGCGCAGATCACCGGCCTGCAGCGCGCGCTTGAGCCGGCCTTGCAGCTGTGCGCGCTCTTCCATGTGCTGCGCCATCTGCGCGTCATAGACCAGGTAGGTGCCGCGCCCGGCTTCCTTGGCGCGGTACATCGCGATGTCGGCGCGGCGCAGCAGCACGTCGCCATTGCCGCCGTCGCCGGGCGCGAACACCACGCCGATGCTGGCCCCCGGCGAGATGTCGTGATGCCCCGAGCGCCAGGGCTGGCCGATGGCGGCCACCAGCTTCTCGACCACCATCAGCGTGGCCGGCACCGAGCCCTGGTCGCGCAGCAGCACGGCGAACTCGTCGCCACCCAGCCGCGCCAGCACATCGCCCTCGCGCAGCACGCCGCGCATGCGTTGCGCCACCTCGCGCAGCAGCTGGTCGCCGACATGGTGGCCATGCCCATCGTTGACGGACTTGAAGTCGTCCAGATCGACCAGCAGCAGGGCCAGCGGCCGCTCGCTGCGCAAGGCCTGCACCACCGCCTGGGTCAGCAGCTCGGTGAACATATAGCGGCTGTAGAGGCCGGTCAGCTCGTCATGCATGGCCAGGTACTCGGCCTTGGCATGCAGCGCGCGCAGCTGGCTGACATCGCGCACGACTGCCAGCGCCATGCGCTCGCCACCCAGCCGGAACAGGCCCAGCGAGATGTCCACCGGCACGGTCTGGCCGTCGCTCCTGCACAGGCTCAGCTCGGACACCCGGCCCATCGGGCGCAGCACCGGCGTGTCGAAGAAGCGCCGCAGATGCCGGTCGTGGCCGGCCCGCGCCTGCGGCGGCAGCAGCTGGCTCAGTGACTCGCCCACCAGGGCGTCGCCGGCATGGCCGCTGATGTCCTGGATCGCCGTGTTGGCGCACACCACCACACCCTGCTCATTGACCACCAGCACGCCATCCGGGATCAGATCCACCCATTGCACCAGCTGGTCCCAGGACAAGGGCGCACCGGCCAGCACTTCAACCATGCCTGAACACACCCACGGCCTTGCCCAGCCAGTCCACCTGCGAGCGCATCGCCTGCGAGGTGGCGACCGACTGCTCGGCCATCGCGGCGTTCTGCTGCGTCATCTCGTCCAGCGACTCGACCTGCGCATGCACCTGCTCGATGCCGCGCGCCTGCTCGCCGGTGGCGGCGCTGATGTCGGCGATCAGCGCCGCGACGCGCTGCACCTGCTCGACCAGCCCATCCATCGCCTGGCGCGAGCCGCTCACCAGCGTGGCGCCGGCCTGCACGCGCTCGGCGCTGTCGCCGATCAGCGCCTTGATCTGGCGCGCGGCCTCCTGGCTGCGCTGCGCCAGGCGCCGCACTTCGGCGGCGACGACGGCAAAGCCGCGGCCCTGCTCGCCAGCACGCGCCGCCTCGACGGCGGCATTCAGCGCCAGCAGATTGGTCTGGAAGGCGATGCCGTCGATGACGCCGATGATCTCGCCGATCTGCCCGCTGGACTGGCTGATCTGGCGCATGTTCTGTTCAACCTGGCCGACCAGCTGGTTGACCTGGCCGGCGGCCTCGCCCATCACGCCGGCCGAGTGGCTGGCTTCGCTGGCGGTGTGGGCGTTCTGGCCCACGCTGGCGGTCAGCTCGGTCAGCGCCGAAGCGGCCTCGGCCAGGCTCTGCGAGGTCTGGCCGGTGCGCTCGCCCAGATCGGCATTGGCGGCCTCCAGCTGGCTGGACACTGCTTGCAGGCCATGCACCTGCTCGCCGACATCGGCCACCAGCGCGCGCACGTTCAGGCCCGCCTGGTTGATCGAGCGCAGGATGGCGCCGATCGAATCGACGCGGTCCAGCCGCACATTGGCGTCGAACTGGCCAGCGGCCACATCGGCCGCCTGGCGCGCCACCAGCTGCAGCGGCCGGGCCAGCTGCGCCTGCAGCCAGAGATCCAGCAGCGCGATCACGGCGGCGCTGCCCAGCGCCAGCAGCGGCAGGTTCGCGGTCGGCAGTCCGGCCCAGGCGGCCATGCCCAGGAACAGCGGCCACAAGGGCCACAGCGCCAGCCGGATGCGGGTGGAGACCGAGGCCGTCTTCATCAGCCGGTCGCGCCAGCCCGCCGGGCCGCTGCGCAGCACCAGGCCGCGGAAGAAGGCCAGGCCCTTGGCGCGCCCGTCGCGGATGCGCTGGTAGAGCGCCTCGGCCTGCTGCACCTCGTCGCGCGTGGGCTGCGTGCGCACCGAGATGAAACCGCGCATCTCGCCCTTGCGCACCACCGGCGCCACATTGGCGCGCACCCAGTAGTGATCGCCATCCTTGCGGCGGTTCTTCACCAGCGCCGTCCAGGCATGGCCGCTGCGCAGCGTGGCCCACATATCGGCAAAGGCCTGCTTGGGCATGTCGGGGTGGCGCACCAGCTTGTGCGGCTGCCCCATCAAGGCCTCGGGGCTGAAGCCGCTGACCGAGACAAAGGCCGAGTTGGCGTATTCGATGTGGCTATGCACATCGGTGGTCGACATCAATGTCGCATCCGCGGCGTAGCTGAATTCGCGCTGCGTCACCGCCGCCTGGTCTGTTGCCATAGCTTGCCCTCGGTCTTCGTGCAGATGAATCGGTCTGCCGCGCCCCGCACGTCGGTGCTGGGGCTGCCGCAGGCTGTGGCCGATTCTGCGAACGATGGATGACATGCTCTGACCCGGATCAACCGCGGCTGTGAGCCAGCTCACAGCGCGGTTGCGCGCAGGCCGCCGATCAGTCGCGCAGCGACGACACCCGCTCCAGCTCGGCCATGTCCAGATCCACCGCATGGCGATGCCGGCGCCGCACGATGCCGCGCGCTTCGAAGTCCTTCCAAGCCCGGTTGATGCTCTCGCGCGTGACGCTCAGCAACTCGGCCATGACGGCCTGATTGGGTAACTGGGTCGAGCCGGCAGGCTGCATCTCGGCGATCAGTCGCAAGGCCAGCGCCAGACGCTGGCTCAGGCCGGGCAGGCGCACCAGGCCGCCCCAATCCGCCAGCGTGCGGATCACCTGGCGGGAGTAGCGCGCCAGAAAGGCGGGGCCGCCAGGCGGCGGGCGGTTCAGCTCCTGCCAGACCGGTGTGGAAAAGTCGCAGACGGAAACCGGCGTCAAGGCCTGGATGGTGAACATCGAGGGCTGCGCCGTCATGGCGGACTGGCCCAGCAGATTGCCGGGCCCGATCACGGCAATGGCGCGCTCGACGCCTTCGCTGCCGGTCTGGCGCACGGCCAGCAGCCCCGACTTGACGAACTTCAGGCTGGCGGCGCGCTCACCTTCGCGCTGCAGGCACGCATTGACGCGGTAGCTGCGGGTTAGCGCCAGATCGCCATTTCCCGTGCGAAGAACGTCCTGCAATGAAGCCGCCGGACACTGCCCGGCCAGGACGCAGTGTTCACAGGGCGGCGGCGCGGCGCGAACGCGCCCTCCTTCGGCCTTGCCTGAATGCATGATTCCCTCAAACGAGCGTGCGGCTGGATCGCGCCTGCGCGCCCGGCTCTGCTCCCTGCGGCCGATTCGGGCCTGGTAACACGACGGCCCTGCCGTCGTGTTACCAGGCCACCAAGTCAGGCCAAGCCGGCGATTCTGGGCAAGGGCGTGAGGATTCGGTGTGATCTAGATCACAGCGCTGACCCCGT
This sequence comes from Roseateles sp., assembly GCA_015657635.1. Classification (GTDB taxonomy): domain Bacteria; phylum Pseudomonadota; class Gammaproteobacteria; order Burkholderiales; family Burkholderiaceae_C; genus JACDQM01. The sequence goes on along the minus strand of JACDQM010000165.1, from coordinate 7,128 downwards.
GGCTGCGATCCTCGCCCGCCTGATCGCGGGGGGTCTACTTCAGCAGGCCCTGGGCCTTCAGTGCTGCCAGCAGCGCGGGCCTGGCCGCCACACGCTCGCGCAGCGCCAGCAGCCGCGGGCAAGCGCTCAGATCGACGCCCACCTGCTGGGCCCAGCAGCAGAGCATGAAGAGATAGGCCTCCACCGCAGTGAAGGCCTCTCCCGTCTGGTAGCCCGGCTCGGCCAAGGTGCCCTCCAGCCAGGCGAACTGCTCTTGCAGGCGGCAGGCTGCCGGGGATTTGGCCTGCGCTGCCATCGCGGCGCTCCTACTGCGGCGCGCCGCTGATCCACGCCTTGCGGATCAGCGCGCCACAGCTGGCTGAATCGGCGCCGCCACCCAGCGCGTCGGCGCGCGCCACGATGCCGTAGTAGCGCTGCCCGGCGTCGATCCAGGGGTAGAAGCCGAATGCACCGGCGCTGCTGAAGGCGCCGTCGCCCTGGCGTGGATCGTCCTCGACCCAATGGCCCAGTGAATAGTGCCAGTCCAGCTCGGTGCGCATCGGCGTGGACAGCGCGCTGGCGCAGCTGCTCGGGTTGGTGCAGACCGGATGGCTGCCCAGCTGGCGGCCGAGCTGCAGCTCCTGGCGCAGCAGCTTGCGCAGGAACAGCGCATAGGCGCTGGCACTCATGCGCGCGCCGCCTGCCAGCTGCGGCTGGGTGTAGCTCAAGGCCAGCTCGGTGCCCAGCACGCGGCGCATCTCGGCGGCCAGGGCCTCGTTGTCCAGCGCCGCGATGCCCATGCCTTCGGGTTGCGCGCGCGCCGCATGCACCTGCATATGGCCGCCGTTGTAGAAGAACTTGCCGACATGGGCGGGCGTCAGCAGACCGTTGTCGCCTCGGGTGGCGCAGCTGCCCACGGTGTCGCCGCGCTCGCAGCCGGAAAAGCCGAAGCTGGTGTAGCCGCTGCGGAAGTTCAGCGCCTCGATGTCCTGCGCGCTGGGCTGGCCGGCGCGGCGTTCGACGACATAGGCGCCGTACAGCCATTTCGAGGCCGAGGCGATGGGCATCACGGTGTCGGCCTGGTAGACGGTCAGATCGCCAGACGCGAGCACCGAGCCCGCACCCAGACGCGCGCTGCGGTCACCGATCTCCCAGTAGAAGGGGCGGATCGCGGCGCAGGCATTGCTGCTAAGCGCCGTGCTGCTGGCGGCTGCCACGCGTGCCGCGTCACTGATTGGCGCAGGCGCAGGTGCAGGTGCAGGTGCAGGTGCGGGCACCGGCGCTGGGGCCGGTGGCTCGCTGCCGCCGCCACCACCGCCGCCGCAGCCGAGCAGCGCAGCACTCAACAGCGGCACGCCGCCCAGCCAGACAGCCCGACGCCGGGCAACTTCAGCGCGACTCATGGGCGGTTTTGCGGGTCGTGCTTCTGGCGGCGGATGGCGCGGCTGTTGTGGTCCTGCTGATGCTCCAGGCGCGCCGCTTCCTTGCGCGTCACCTGGCCATCGGCCTCGGCGCGCTGCTCCATGCGCGCGGTCTTGGCCTGCTGGTGCTGCAGCCGGCGCTGTTCGCGCGGTGTCAGCTCGCCGCTGGCAACACCTGAGGCGATGCGGTCCGCCTGGCGCGCCTGGCGATTGTCGACACGCTGCTCCTGCGGCGTGGTGGCGGGGTCGGTCTGGGCCATGGCCTGGCCCATCAGCACCACATAGCCGACCACCGCGACGAAGAAGGTCAGCGCGGTGCTCTTGATGGACAACTTGTTCATGCGGGGGACTCCTGTTTGGGGCTGTACGGCAACAGCAGGCATCGTTGGAAACATCGGGGGCCGATCCGTCATCTGCACCGGCCTGCCCCTTGAACCTGGCTCGCCCGGCCGCCTTACTCAATCCCCAGCGCCCAAGTCGGGATTGCCGCGTTCCGTAAGAGCCCGCGGCTTTGGCGGTTCAAGGGCCATCACCACCCCAAGCGCTTGCGCTCTTTGCCCACCATGCATGCCGCCGCCCTTGCCGCCCACCGTTTCGGCTATGCCGAGACCAGCTTGCGCGCCCTGCAGGCCGATCCCAAGGCCTGGGTGCTGGCGCAGTTCCCGGCCACGGGGCCGGCACCCAATGTCTTTGACGCCCAGGGGCTGGCCGACAGCTCGGCCGCCGTGCGGGTCACCCGCGAGGTGCTGCGCGCCGCGCTGCGTCCGCAGGACGGCGAGGACAAGGCCCGCCGCGAAGCCCGCCAGGCGCTGCGCCAGATCAACCAGCAAGGCCTGCAGCGGCGCTGGCAGCACATCATCAGCACCGAGGCGCCGGTGGCCGAGCGCTGGCTGCAGTTCTGGGCCAACCATTTCTGCGTGGCCGCCACCAAGGGCAGCGTGCTGGGTCTGGTGTGGCCGCATGAGAACGAGGCCATCCGCCCGCATGCGCAGGGCCGCTTCGTCGATCTGCTGAAGGCCTCGACGCTGCACCCGGCGATGCTGCTGTATCTGGACAACGCGCAGTCGATCGGCCCGGATTCGCGCGCCGGCCAGCGCCGCCAGAAGGGCCTCAACGAAAACCTGGCGCGCGAGCTGCTGGAGCTGCACACGCTGGGCGTGAATGGCGGCTACACCCAGGCCGATGTCACCGAAACCGCGCGCCTGCTGACCGGCTGGACGGTGCGCTACGCCACCGACGGCAAGGCCGGCTTCCAGGCCCCGCTGCATCAGCCCGGGCCCAAGACCATCCTCGCAGCGCTATGCCGAAGGTCCGCAGGCACTGGACGAGCTGCTCATCGACCTGAGCCGCCACCCGGCCACCGCGCAACACATCGCCACCAAGCTGGCGCGGCATTTCGTCACCGACGATCCGCCCGCGGCGCTGGTGGATGCGGTGGCGGCGCGCTTTCGGGCCAGCGACGGCGATCTGCGCGCCACGGCCCATGCGCTGTTCGAGCACCCGCTGGCCTGGCGCCCCGAGCACGCCGCGAAGTTCAAGCGCCCGGAAGAGCTGCTGCTGTCGGCCCACCGCATGCTGAAGCTGCCCTTCGGCGAAGCCCAGCTGCAGGCCGGCGCGCAGGCGGTGCAGGCCATGGGCCAGAGCCTGGGCCGCGCGCCATCGCCGCAGGGCTGGCCCGACCGCAGCGAGGACTGGCTGTCGCCCGACGCCCTGTTCAAGCGCGTGCAATGGGCCGAGCGTTTTGCGGCCAGCCATGCTGACAAGGCGGATGCGCGGCTGCTGGCACAGCTCGCCATGGGCGAAGACCTCAGCCAATCCACTCAGCAGCAAATCGAGCGCGCCGAAAGCGGTGCCCAGGCCCTGGCCCTGTGGCTGGCCAGTCCTGAATTCCAGCGGAGGTAAGCGAAACATGCACCCGACCCACAAGCTGCCGCGTCGCGCGGCCCTGCAATGGCTGGCTGCCGGCCTCGGTGCGGCCGCCCTGCCCGCCAAGCTGGCGCTAGCTGCCAGCAGCAGCGATGCCGAATCGCCCCGCCTGGTGGTGGTGATGCTGCGCGGCGCGCTCGACGGCCTGGCCGCCGTGCCCGCGCTGGGCGACCCGGCCTGGGCGACGCTGCGCGGCCAGGAAGCGCCGCTGCCCAACGCCAAGCCACCCCGTCCTCTGGACGGCACGATGTTCGCGATGCATCCGGCGCTGGACACCCTGCATCGCTGGTGGGGCGAGCGCCAGTTGCTGGTGCTGCATGCCATTGCCAGCCCCTACCGCGAGCGCTCGCACTTCGATGCCCAGCAGCTGCTGGAAAGCGGCGGCGAGCGCCCCTTCGCACTGCAGACCGGCTGGCTGGGCCGGGCGCTGCATGCCTCGGGCAAGCCAGCGGTGGCGCTGAGCCCGGCCATGCCGGTGGCGCTGCGCGGCTCCGAGCAGGCCAGCACCTGGACGCCCAGCCGCCGCGGCGCGGACGACGCCGACACACTGGCCCGCATCGCCCGGCTATATGGCGATGACCGGCAGCTGGCCGAAGCCTGGTCCAAGGCGCTGGTGCAGCAAGGCATGGCGCGCGAGGCGGGCATGGCCGGCATGGCTGAAGCGGGCATGGGCGGCAACGCCAATGGCTTTGCCGCGCTGGCCCGCCAGGCGGGCCAATTCCTGTCGGCCGAGCGCGGCTCGCGCGTGGCCTGGCTGGAAACCGGCGGCTGGGACACCCACTCGCAACAGGCCAACCGCCTGCAGCGCCAGCTCGCCAGCCTGGACGAAGGCCTGGCCGCGCTGCGTGAATCGCTGGGCGCGCACTGGGCCCGAACCACGGTGCTGGTGATGACCGAGTTCGGCCGCACCGCAGTGCTCAACGGCAGCGGCGGCACCGACCATGGCAGCGGCGGTGTGGCCCTGCTGGCTGGCGGCGCGGTGGCCGGCGGCCGCGTGCTGAGCGACTGGCCGGGCCTGGCCCCGAATCAGCTGCTGGACGGCCGCGATCTGCGCCCGACCCAGGACATCCGCCGCGTGATCGGCGCCGTGCTGCAGCGCCAGTTCGGGCTGTCGACGACCCAGCTGCAGGCCGGTGTGCTGCCCGGCGCGGCATCGGCCGAAGGCATGGCGCTTTGGCGCGCCTGAGCCGGCGCTGGCATCATGAACCGTGCGATCTGCTGAAACTGCCATGAAGAACCGCCTTGTTGATTACCGCCCCGCGTTCGCTGCGCTGCTGCTGGCGTTGTCCGGCCTTGCTGCCCAGGCCGCACCGATCGAGGTGCCCGACCCCAAGGGCTGGGCCGCGCTGACACCAGAGCAGCAGGAAGAGCGCCGCGCCGCGCTGAAGCGCCAGCTGCAGCAGGCCACGCCGGCCGAGCGCCAGGCCTTCCGCCAGCAACTGCGCGAGCGCCTGGAAACGCTCAGCCCGCATGACCGCAAAGCGCTGGCGGCCCAGACACGCGACCGCTGGGAAACGCTGAGCCCCGAGCAGCGCCAGCGCCTGATGGACGAGCGCCGCGAGCAGATCAAGGGCATGACGCCCGAGCAGCGCCGCGAGCTGGTGCAGCAGCGCCGCGCCATGCTTGAGAAGCTGAGCCCCGAGGAGCGCCGCGCCTTGCGCGAGAAGCTGCCCAGGGACTGAACAAGGACAGCAATGTTCGACCCCTCAAGCGAAACCCCGGTGCTGGAACTCACGCCCCAGCCACCCGCCGCCCGCCCGCGCAGCCGCCTGGCGCGCTGGCTGGGCCAGCTGGCACCGCCGCCCAAGGACTGGGCGCTGTGGCATGGCGCCTGCGGTGGCGATGCCGAATCCGCTGCAGCGCTGGTGCGCATGCTGACCCCCCAGGCCCTGGGCCTGGCCATGCAGCTGCTGCGCCAGCGCGCCGATGCCGAGGATGTGGTGCAGGAATCCTTTCTGCGCCTGTGGAGCAGCCGCCCGAGCGACAGCCAGGGGGCGACGCTGGCGACCTTCTTCAACACCATCGTGATCAACCGCTGCAAAAGCCTGCTGACGCAGCGCCGTGAGCTGGCCACCGAACCCGAGGCCCTGGCCGAGCTGTCCGACGCGCAGCAGCCCGCGCACGCCAATGAGCCCCAAGGCCTGCAGCAAGCCGAGCGTCTGCGTGAGGTCTTGCACAGCCTGCCGGCACGCCAACGCATGGCGCTGGCCATGTGGGCCTATGCCGATGCCTCGGTGCCCGAGATTGCCGCAGCACTGGAGATCGACAGCAACGCAGCCCACCAGCTGCTTCACCGCGCCAAGCAGACCATGAAGCTGCGCCTGGCCCAGGGAGAACCGTCATGAATCAGAACCCGGCCCACGCCGACACCAACGATGATCTGGCACTGCGCCAGGCCTTGCATCAGGCCCGCGCGCCGGCCGCCGACAGCCAGGCCTTGCAGCAGCGCGTGCTGGCGCAATGGCAACAGCGCCATGCGCAGCAGCAGCCGCCGGGCCAGCCCACGCTGCTGGCCACCGGCCCGGCCCTGCTGCTGGGCCAGACGCGCCGCCAGCGCATGGCGCGCGCGCTGGTCGTGCTGGCGCTGGGCCTGGCACTGGCCGCCTGGTGGCTGCGCCCCGACCCTACGCTGAACGAGTTGCTGCTGCCGGACGTGCTGTCACAGATGGGCATGGGTGAGATTTGACGGCGGCCAACCAGCCCCTGTCGCGCAGGCGATGGCCCGCGCCGCGGGCCTGTCTATAGTCCGGCGCATGAGCGCACCAGAATCAAGACTTGCCTTCGAAGACTTCCAGGTCGGCCGCGTGTTCGAGTTCGGCGGCCGGCAGGTGGACCGCGACGAGGTGCTGGCCTTCGCCGCCGCCTACGACCCGCAGCCCTTCCATCTGGACGAAGAGGCCGCCAATGCCTCGGTGCTGGGCGGCCTGTCGGCCAGCGGCTGGCACACCTGCGCGATGACGATGCGCATGATGTGCGACGGCTATCTGCTGAACTCCACCAGCCAAGGATCGCCAGGGCTGGACAACATCCGCTGGCTCAAGCCGGTGCGCCCCGGCGACACGCTGAACGTGCGCATGAGCATCCTCGAAGCGCGGCCCAGCAAGAACCGGCCGCAGATCGGCCTGGTGCGTTCGCAATGGGCCGTGCGCAACCAGCATGGCGAGACCGTGATGACGATGGAAGGCTGGGGCATGTTCGGCCGGCGCGAGGGCGTTTCCGGCGCCGAGGCGCCACCATCCGCCGGCTGATCTCCGCCATCCATCCGCGCCAGCTGCCGTTCGCGACAGCGGCGCCAGCGTGAAGGCATGGCTGCGCTGACAATCCGCCCGACCTTGAAAAGGACGGATGCCCATGACGTTAGCTCTTCAATTGCGCAGCCCCGCCGGCCGACCGCCGCGGCGCCCTGCGCTGACCCTTGCCGCAGCCGCCGCGACGCTGGTGAGTCTGCTGTCGGCTGCAACGCCAACGCTGGCCGCCAGTCCGGCGGACAAGACCGGCCCGACCCAGCCCTGCCGTGTCGAGGGCTGGCCCAATGAGCTGCGCTGCGGCCAGGTCGAGCGGCCGCTGAACCCGGCCGAGCCGCAGGGCCGCAAGATCAGCGTGCACTACCTGCTGGTGCCGGCCAAGTCGCGCAGCAAGCTGCCCGATCCGATCGTGCTGTTCGCCGGCGGCCCGGGCCAGAGCGCCACGCGCCTGGCGCCCAAGATGATTGCCGGCCTCTCGGGGCTGAACAACCGCCGCGACCTGGTCTTCATCGACCAGCGTGGCACCGGCCTGTCGGCGCCGCTGCAATGCCCTGATG
>JACDQM010000164.1 GCA_015657635.1 Roseateles sp. | reverse complement strand
GACCTTGTCCGCATTGTTGGCGCTGATCGCCCTGGCGGCAGCGCTTGTCGCTGCGGCCATCTGGCTTTGCCTGCGGCGCCGCGGCGCCCGCGAGCACATGGCCTGGGTCTTCGACGCCTCGCCGGTTGCCATGGCCCTGGTGGATCCGCTGCAGGGCTACCGCCTGGTGGATGCAAACCCGCAGTGGTACCAGCAGTTCGGCCTGAGCGCCGTGCAAGCGGTCGGGCGCAATGGTGAGGAACTGAAGCTGTGGATCGACCCGCAGGACCGGGCGCGCCTGATTGCCGCGCTGCCCTCAGCCGGCGCAGAGACCGCGCTGGACGCGCAGCTGCGGGTGGGCGGTGGCGAGGCGCGCTGGTTCCGGATTTCCGCCCGCCGCGTGCTCAGCCACCGGCGTGACTGGGCCGTGCTCTCCATGCAGGACATCCAGGCCCAGCGCGAACTGGAGCAGACCTTGCGCGACAGCGAGGCCGTCGCCTTGCAGCTCTTCGATGTGGTGCCCGAGACGCTGCTGATCAGCGATGCCAAGACCGGCGAGTTCATCGACATCAATCGCGCCTGGGCCTCCAAGATGGGCTACACCAAGCAGCAGGTGGTCGGCAAGACTTCGCGCGACCTGAACCTCTGGGCTGACATGAATGCGGTGGCGGCGATGGGCCGGCGCTTCGGCCAGAACGGCCAGGTGGATGGCGAGCAGCTGGACATGCGGCGCGCCGATGGAACAGTCCTGAACTTCGAGGTCTCGGCGCGGCAATGGCAGTCGTCCAGCCGCCACCTGAGCATCTGGGTGGCCCGCGACATCACCGAGTACCGGCGCACCCAACAGGCGCTGGAGGAGTTGAATGCCACGCTGGAGCAGCGCGTGGCCCAGCGCACGCGCGAACTGGCTGACGCGCTGGATGTGGTGCAGCGTGCGCAGGACGAGCTGGTGCGCACGCAGCGCCTGTCATCGCTGGGCGCCCTGGTGGCCGGTGTGGCGCACGAGCTCAACACGCCGATCGGCAATGCCTTGCTGACCAGCAGCACGCTGCAGGAGCTGGCCGCGGAATTTGAGGCGAAGCGCTCGCAGAAGCTGACGCGCTCCAGCCTGGAGCATTACGTCCGGACGGTGAACGAGGTGGCCAGCATGCTGATGAGCAACCTCAGCCGGGCGGTCGAGCTGATCAATGGCTTCAAGCAACTGGCGGTGGACCAGTCCAGCTACCAGCGCCGCAGCTTCGATCTGCGCACCGGCGTCGACGAGGTGCTGCTGACACTGCGCCCGGCCTTGCGCCGCAGCTCGCATGAGGTCGTCGTCGACATCCCGGAGCCACTGCAGCTGGACAGCTTCCCGGGGCCGCTGGGCCAGGTCTTGATCAATCTGATCAACAACGCACTGCTGCACGCCTTCGAGGGGCGCAGCCAGGGCCGCATCATGGTGAGCGCCAGGCCCGACGGCCCTGAGCATCTGCTGCTGTCCGTCAGCGACGACGGCAGCGGCATTCCGCCCGAGAACCTGCTGCGAATCTTCGACCCCTTCTTCACCACGCGCCTGGGCCAGGGCGGCTCAGGCCTGGGCCTGCACATCTGCTTCAGCCTGGTCAAGGGCCTGCTGGGCGGCAGCATCGAAGCCGGCGCTTCCGCCCAGGGCGGCGCGGCATTCACGCTGCGCCTTCCGCGCACAGCGCCAATCAGCCAGGCTTCATCAGCACTGGAGTGAAGCCGCCTCAGGCCGCCGCTGCGGCCGGTGGATAGCCCGCCTCGCTCAGCACTTCACTGAGCTGCTCGCGGCCCAGCTGGCTGCGGATGCTGACCTCATGCTGGGCCAGCTTGAAATCAAGCTCGGCCTGGGCGTCCGCCGCCTTGACGGCCTGGGTGATGGCGCCCACGCAGTGGCCGCAGCTCATGTCGGGAAGAATGAATTCATGCATGACGGTTCTTCGGGAAGTTCATCGGACATTGCAACTCTGAAGCTTGCCACCGTGGCAAGGTCAAGTGAGCTCGTACCCAGCTCACGGGCGGGGCCACAGCCGCTGCACAAATGCATCCAGCGCAGCGATGCCGGCGCGGCGCTTCTCCGGGTCGGGATCGATGCCCGACTCCTGCTGGGCCAGATTGCGCGTGAGCAGATGGCCCAGGCCCGGGTACTCATACAGCTCGCAGATCCCGCCCAGCGCCCGGGCTCTCTCGCACAAGGCGCGGGCGCCGGCCGCTGGCGTCAGAGAATCTGCCCCTCCCTGCACGATGGCCATGGGTGCCGCAGGGTTCTGCCGCCGCACGATCAGACTCAGCGGGGAGAGCGACTCCCGGCTGGCGCGCCCCTGAAGCAGCTTGCCAAACCAGCCATCCCGCTCAAGGTCCAGGGCGGGCGACCACAGCATCAGCAGCTCAGGTCCCCGATCAACGCTCCCGCAAGCGCCCAAGGCGGCGGCACTGATCAGCTGCCCGCCGGCGGACACCCCATGTGCCGCGATGCGCTGGGCATCCAGATTCAGACGCTCGGCATGGCGGCGCAACCAGCTGAGCGCCTGGCACACATCGTCCTGCGCTTCAGCCGGGGTGTCTGCGCCCGTCGAAAGTCGGTACTCCAGCGCCACACCCAGGTAGCCCAAGCGAGCCAAGCGGGCCGCGGTGCTGAAGGTCCAGGACGCCTCCCCCACGCTCCATCCGCCGCCATGCACCGTCAGCACGGCAGGCGCCGGGGAGGACCCAGCCGTCGGCTTGAACACATGCAGATGAAGGCGACGGCCGTCGGTCAGCTCGCGGTAGACATGCACTCGGG
>JACDQM010000019.1 GCA_015657635.1 Roseateles sp. | reverse complement strand
GCGCAGCCCCAGCTTCTCCAGCGGAATCGGCCGCGCGGAAGACAGGATGCGCATCACCACGTCTTCCAGATTGTTGTTGGTCGGGATGGTGGCCACCCGCAGCTCCAGCTTGTGCTGGGGCGAGAAGCGCGCGAAGTTGATCTTGCCGTCCTGCGGCTTGCGGCGCTCGGAGATGTCCAGATCGCACATGATCTTGATGCGGGCGATCATGGCGCTGCGGTAGGTGTAGGGCAGCTCCAGATAGGGGTGCAGCACGCCATCGCGGCGGAAGCGGATCTTGAGCTTCTCGCGCCCCGGATAGGTCTCGATATGGATGTCGGACACGCCCTGGGCATGCGCCTCGATGATCATCGAGTTGATCAGGCGCACCAGCGAGTTGTCGGACTGCTCGATGGGTGTGTCGTCCTCGCGGATCGAACGTTCCTGGCCCTCGCGCTCCAGGGTCTCCATCAGCTTGTTGGCGTTGTCGAGCTCGAAGTCGAGCTGCATCGCGGGGATGCGCGTATCGTTGGCGCCCAGGTTCTCGCCGCCGAACTTCTCGTACACCGGCGGCAGCGCGTAGGCCAGCGTGCCCACCTTGGTGAGCGTCGGCACCACCTTCAGCTGGGTGATGAACTCGGTTTCTTCGATGGCGTCACGGCGCGTCGGGTCTTCCATCGCGACGATCAGCTTGCCTTCGCGCATCACCAGCGGCAGCACCTCCAGGCGCTTGGCGACCGAGAAGGGCAGCTTGCGCACCGCGTCGGCCTCGACCGGGAAGTTCTCCACATCGACCAGTGGATAGCCCATCTTGCGTGCCAGCGCCGACTGCAGCTGCTGGCGTGTCACCACGCCCTTTCGCACCAGCAGCTGGCCCAGCGGCACCGAGCGGTCGGCGCGCTGCTGAACCAGCGCCTCGTCCAGCTGCTCCTGGCTGATCAGCTCCAGCGCCAGCAGCGCCTCGCCGATGCGCACCATCGGCATCTTGGCCTGCTGTTCGATCGCCTGCAGCAGCTGCTCGGCCGTGACCACCTGCTTGGCCACCAGGATGTCGCCGACGCGGCGGCTGCGCAGGTCCTGCTGCTCGCGCGCGACGGCCTCGATCTGCTCATGCGTGACGGCCTGCTCGCGCACCAGCAGATCGCCGATGCGCTCGCCGATCTCGAAGCTCACCAGCGCCTCGCGCGGGACGAACACGCGCTGCACCGAGTCTTCGGCATCGCCGATGGGCGGGAACAGGTAGAGGCCCAGTTCATCCTGGAAGTGGCCGATGGTCGAGCCCTTCAGTTCTCCGCCGCCCTGGAACTGCAGCTTGAAGGGGTGGCGCGGACGTTGGTCCAAGGGCAGCGGATCGTCGACCGAGACGACCTCGCGCGGCGCTGCCGCCACCGGGCGCAGCAGCTTGAGTGCGCGGAACTGCGCGAACTTCAAGGGCATGGGATTGCGCGCTGGCGGCACGTTGACCTGGGCCAGGCGCTCATCGGACGACATCAGGATCAGCAGGCCAATGGTGCGGCTGTTGTTCAGGCCGAGGATCTCGCAGGGCTCGGGGCTGAGCTGCGCACTCGGCTGCGGATAGGCCGCATAAGGGGGCGTGGGCCACATGAAGACCGTCTGTGACGTGCCATCGGCAGCATCACGCCGGGCGGGCGAGGCGCCTTGTGGCCAGTCGAGTGGCGCAGACAGATCGTGCATCAACGAACTCCCAATTGTTCTCTTGGACAGGCCGCGCCTGTTCCCAGCCAGGCACGCCGTGCAGCCCGCAGCTTAGACGCAATCGCGGCCTTCCGTGCAGGGGAACAGCGCCGCTGCTGAGGGCCAGTTTCGCAGCTGGGCTCAGCCCAGTGTGAACTGTGTCACACCTGTCGCATCAGCTGCTGCGGCAACCAGGTGGCGATGCCGGGGAACAGGTAGAGCAGGCCGACAGCCAGCACCAGCAAGACGAACATCGGGAGCGCTGCGCGGGCGATCCAGGCGAGATCCCGGCCCGTCATGCCCTGCAGCACGAAGAGGTTGAAGCCCACCGGCGGCGTGATCTGCGCCATCTCGACCACCAGCACCAGGAAGATGCCGAACCACACCAGGTCGATGCCGGCCGCCTGCACGATGGGCAGGATCACGCCCATGGTCAGCACGATCATCGAGATGCCGTCCAGGAAACAGCCCAGCACGATGTAGAACAGCATCAGTGCCACCAGCAGGCCCAGCGGCGTCAGGCCCAGGCCGCCGATCCATTCCGCCAGATGCCGCGGCAGGCCGATATAGCCCATCGACAGGGTCAGAAACGCGGCACCGGCCAGGATCAGCGCGATCATGCAGTACAGGCGCGTGGCGCCCATCAGCGAGCTCTTCAGGCTCTGCCAGGACAGCGAACCCTGCAGCGCCGACAGCAGCAGCGCGCCGACCACCCCCAGCCCGGCGGCCTCGGTGGCGGTGGCCACGCCGGCGTAAATCGAACCCAGCACGGCCACGATGAGCAGCACCACCGGAATCAGGCTCATCGAAGCCTTGAGTTTGCTGGCCAGGCTGGTGGCCGCTTCGGGCGGCGGCACCTGGCCGGGGTTCAGCAGCGCCCAGAGGATCAGGTAGCCCATCATCATGCCGGCCACCATCAGCCCGGGCAGCACGCCGGCCGCGAACAGCTGCGCGATCGAGACATTGGCGCTGACGCCGTAGACGATCATGATCAGCGAGGGCGGAATCAGCAGGCCAAGCGTGCCGGCGCCCGCCAGCGAGCCGATCACGACGCGGTCCGGATAGCCGCGGGACAGCAGCTCGGGCAGGGTCATCTTGCCGATGGTGGCGCAGGTGGCGGCGCTGGAGCCGGACACCGCCGCGAAGATGGTGCAGCCGATCACATTGGTGTGCAGCAGGCGGCCAGGCAGCCGGTTCATCCACGGCGCCAGGCCCTTGAACATGTCTTCGGACAGCCGGGTGCGAAACAGGATCTCGCCCATCCAGATGAACAGCGGCAGGGCGGTCAAGGTCCAGCTCGAAGCCGAACCCCAGATGGTGACGGCCATCGCGTCGCCCGCCGGTCGCGCGCTGAACAGCTGCATGCCTATCCAGGCCACACCGGTCAGCGTCAGGCCGATCCAGACCCCGGTGCCCAGCAGCGCGAACAGGCTCAGGATCAGCAGGGCCGTGATCAACAGGTCATTCATGGCAAGGGCCAGTCGTCAAGCAGGAGGGTTTCATTCGCTGCGCACCAGTTCATCGGGCTGGGCCTGCGGCGCCCGTCCGCGCAAGGTCTGCAGCCAGCCGTCCAGCAGCGCGATCCACAGCAGCAGGGTGCCGGCGGCCATGCCCAGCTGTGGAATCCACAGCGGCGTGGCGTCATTGCCGGTCGAGATGTCGTGGAAGTCCCAGGACTGCCAGACCAGGCGCGCACTGTAGAAGGCCAGCGCACCGGCCAGCAGCAGCGCGACGCTGTAGCTCCACAGCTCCATCCAGTGGCTGCCCCTGGGCCCGAGCCGGCTCAGCAGCAGCGACACCCGGATGTGCTCGCCGCGCGTCAGCGTGTGGGCCAGCGACAGGAAGCCGGCGCCCGCCATGAAATAGCCGGCATACATGTCCAGGCCCTTGATGGGCAGCGTGATGTAGCGATCGACGATGCTGCCCAGCACGGCCAGCAGCGTCATCACCAGGCACAGCGCGGCCAGGGCCGCCGCGCCGTCGTAGAGCGCGTCCAGCAGTCGGCGCATGCGCATCAGGGCTTGTTGTAGGCGTCAACCACAGCCTGGCCGTCGGGGCCGGCCTTCTGCAGCCATTCCTTCAACATCGGATCACCCACCACCTTGCGCATCTCCGCCTTCAGTGCCGCCGAGGGCTCGACGATCTCCATGCCGTTCTTCTTCAGCGCGGCGATGTACTCCTGGTCCTTGTCCTGCGAGACCTTCCAGCCGCGCGTCTCGGCGGCGGCGGCCGCCTTGGCAAGGGCGTCCTGGCTGGCCTTGTCCAGCGCATCGAAGGCCTTCTTGTTCATGATCACCGCGTTCTTGGGCAGCCAGGCCTGGAAGTTGTAGTAGTACTTCAGGTGTTCATAGACCTTGTTGTCCATGCCGGTGGCGCCCGAGGTCATGAAGGACTCGACCACGCCGGTGGCCATGGCCTGTGACAGGTCGGCCGCCTGCACCGTGACCGGCTGCGCGCCGATCAACTCCGCAATCCGGCTGGTCGAGGGGCTGTAGGCGCGCCACTTGGAGCCCTTCAGATCACTCAGCGCTGCGATCGGCTTCTTGGTGAACAGGCCTTGCGGCGGCCAGGGCACGGCGTACAGCAGCACCATGCCCTGATCGGCCAGCTTCTTCTGCAGCGTGCTCTTCTGCGCGTTGTAGAGCTTGCGCGCCTCGGCATAGCTGTCGGCCAGGAAGGGCAGGCCATCGGCGCCGAAGCCCTGCCACTCGTTCTGGTATGCCGCCAGCAGAATCTCACCGAGCTGCGCCTGGTTGCCCTGCACCGCGCGCTTGATTTCCGGAGCCTTGAACAGCGAGGCGCCGGGATGCACCGTGATCTGCAGCTTGCCACCGCTGGCCTCACCCAGCTCCTTGGCGAATTGCGCCAAGTTCTCGCTGTGGAAGTTGGTGGCCGGGTAGGCGCTGGGCAGGTCCCATTTGGTCTGAGCCAGGGACAGGGCGCTGGCGGCACACAGCGCCAGTGCGATTGCGGTCTTCTTCAGCATGGGAACACTCCTGGTGGATGGGGCGCACGCTCGCCGGAAACGTTGAAGCGAGTCCTGCCTGCGAGATTTCGTGTTGGGCAGGCCCGCCTGTGCTGACCAATGTATGCAGCGGGCCTTGGCCTGGGATCGGCATTAACCCGTAATGCCGGCATTTTGTTTGCAAATTGTCGACATGATGGCTAGAGTGAGACTGCTGAAATCCATTCAATGCCATCGCATGACGCGCAAGCCCACGACCGGCGCCAAGGCGCCAAGCACCGAGCACCGCCAGATCGTCTCGTCGGCCCACTTGGTCTCACCGCGCAGCCAGCAACTCAGTGAGTTCGAGTTCGGCTTGATCGTGTCGAACAACGCGTTCTCGCGCTGGATCGTGCACTGCATGTCGGCAGCCGGCCTGCGCGAGCTGACGCCTCTGGATGTGCTGGTGCTGCACCATGTGCACCACCGCGCACGCGACAAGCGCCTGTCCGAGATCAGCTTCATCATGAACATCGAGGACACGCACCTGATCAACTACTCGCTGAAGAAGCTGCAAGGTCTCGGCGTGGTGCAGTCCAGCCGCAGTGGCAAGGATGTGACGTATGCGACGACCGAGGAGGGCAGGGCTTATGTCGAGCGCTACCGCGAGATCCGGGAGTCCTGCCTGATCAGCGCACTGCAGGCTGACGACAAGCTCAATACCCAGATCGGCGAGCTGGCGACTTTGCTGCGGGTGCTCTCGGGCGTCTATGACCAGGCAGCACGCGCTGCAGCCTCGCTCTGAACCTCTGCAAGAGAAGGACTCAAGGGATGAATCAAGACCGTTCGGCGCGCTGGCAGTTCTGGATTGATCGCGGCGGCACCTTCACCGACATCGTGGCGCGCCGTCCCGATGGCACGCTGACCACGGCCAAGCTGCTGAGCGAGAACCCCGAGCAGTACCGCGACGCCGCCGTGGCCGGCATCCGCCGCTTGCTGGGCCTGGCGCCGGATGCACTGATTCCGGCTGAGCGCGTGGCCTGCGTGAAGATGGGCACAACGGTGGCCACCAATGCCTTGCTGGAGCGCAAGGGCGACCCCACCGCGCTGGTGACGACAGTTGGCTTTCGCGATGCCTTGCGCATTGCCTATCAGAACCGGCCCCGCCTGTTCGACCGCCACATCGTGCTGCCCGAGTTGCTGTACAGCCGGGTGATCGAGGCCGATGAGCGTGTCGCCGCGGATGGCAGCGTGTTGACAGCGCTCGACCTTGCAGCGCTGCGCCTGCAGCTGCAGCAGGCGTTGGCGGACGGCATCCGCGCCTGCGCCATCGTCTTCATGCACGGCTACCGCTACACGGCGCATGAGCAGGCCGCTGCCGCGCTGGCGCGCGAGCTGGGCTTCACGCAGGTCTCGGTCTCGCATGAGGTCAGTCCCCTGTGGAAATTCGTCTCGCGCGGCGACACCACGGTGGTGGACGCCTACCTGTCGCCCATCCTGCGCCGCTACGTCGAGCAGGTGGCCCGCGAGATGCCGGGCGTGCCGCTGTACTTCATGCAAAGCTCGGGCGGCCTGACGCGGGCCGAGCAGTTCCAGGGCAAGGACGCCATCCTGTCCGGGCCGGCGGGCGGCATCGTCGGCATGGTGCGCACGGCGGAATCTGGCGGGCATCAACGCCTGATCGGCTTCGACATGGGCGGCACCTCCACCGATGTGTCGCATTTCGCCGGCGAGTTCGAGCGGGCCTTCGAGACCCAGGTGGCCGGCGTGCGCATGCGCGCGCCATGATGAGCATCCACACGGTGGCCGCCGGCGGTGGTTCCATACTCAGCTTCGATGGCGCAAGGCTGCGCGTCGGCCCCGAGTCGGCCGGTGCCAATCCCGGCCCGGCCTGCTACCGGCGTGGCGGTCCGCTGACCACCACCGATGCCAATGTGATGCTGGGCAAGATCCAGCCGGCTTTCTTCCCGAAGGTCTTCGGTCCGCAGGGCGATCAGGCGCTGGATGACGGGGTCGTGCGCGAGCGTTTTGAGCGGATGTCGGCCGAGGTGGGCGCCAAGACGGGCCGCAAGCTGACGGCCGAGGCGCTGGCCCAGGGCTTTGTGCAGATTGCTGTGGCCAATATGGCCAATGCGGTGAAGAAGATTTCGGTGGCGCGCGGCTATGACGTCACGCGCTACACGTTGCAATGCTTTGGCGGTGCGGGCGGGCAGCACGCTTGTCTGGTGGCGGACGCGCTGGGCATGAGCCGGGTCTTCGTTCATCCATTGGCCGGCGTGCTGTCGGCCTATGGCATGGGGCTGGCGGACCAGATCGCGATGCGCGAGGCGGCGCTGGAACGCGTGCTGGATGAGGCCGGCCTGGCCGAAGCTGGCGTGCTGCTGGCGCGGCTGGGCGCACAGGCCCGGCAGGAGATCGTGCAGCAGGGCTTTGCGCCGGAACAGGTGCGGCAGCTGCCACGCCTGCAGCTGCGCTACGAGGGCACCGACACGGCCTTGTCGGTGCCGCTGGGCGCGCTCGCCGAGGTGCAGGCCGGCTTTGATGCGGCCTACCGCCAGCGCTTTGCCTTCCTGATGCCGGGCCGCCGGCTGCTGATTGAATCGGTCTCGGTGGAAGCGGTCGGCCCCGGCGAAGCGTTGAGCGAACGCGAACTGGCCGTCGACGAGCATGACGCGGCGGCACACGCACAGCTGCGCATCTACGGCGATGAGGGCTGGCAGCAGGCCGGCCTGTTCCGCCGTGAAGACCTTCGACCCGGTGCGCGCATCGCCGGCCCGGCCATCATCGCCGAGCGCAATGCCACCACCGTGGTGGAAGCCGGCTGGCAGGCCCGCCTGAGCGGGCGTGATCACCTCGAGTTGCAGCGCGTGCAGCCGCGCCGTGCCGGCAAGGCGCTGGGCACCGAGGTCGATCCGGTGATGCTGGAGGTGTTCAACAACCTGTTCATGAACATCGCCGAGCAGATGGGCCTGCGGCTGCAGAACACCGCCTACTCGGTGAACATCAAGGAGCGCCTGGACTTCTCCTGCGCGCTGTTCGATGCGCAGGGCCAGCTGATCGCCAATGCGCCGCACATGCCGGTGCACCTGGGCTCGATGAGCGAATCGATCAAGACCGTGATCGCGCGCAATCCGCAGATGCAGCCGGGCGATGTCTATGTGTTGAACGATCCGTATCACGGCGGTACGCATCTGCCGGATGTGACTGTCGTGACGCCCGTCTGGAGCGACGATGAAGGCGTGGTGCTGTTCTACGTCGCCTCGCGCGGCCACCATGCTGACATCGGTGGCATCAGCCCGGGTTCGATGCCGCCGTTCTCGCGCAGCATCGAAGAAGAGGGCGTGCTGCTGGACAACGTCAAGCTGGTGGAGCAGGGGCGCCTGCGCGAGGCCGAGCTGACCGAGCTGCTTTCAGGCGGCCGCTGGCCCTCGCGCAACCCGGCACAGAACATCGCCGACCTGCGCGCGCAGATCGCCGCCAATGAGAAGGGCGTGCAGGAGCTGCATGCGATGGTGGCGCAGTTCGGGCTGGACACCGTGCAGGCCTATATGCGCCATGTGCAGGACAACGCCGAGGAAAGCGTGCGCATGGCCATCGCCAGGCTGGATGCGAGGCTGGCCGAAGGCGGACGCTTCGAGCTGGCGCTGGACAACGGCGCCTGCATCCGCGTCGCAGTGACCATCGACCGCCAGCAGCGCAGCGCCACCGTGGACTTCAGCGGTAGCTCGGCCGAGCAGCTGAACAGCAACTTCAACGCGCCCAAGGCGGTCACCATGGCGGCTGTGCTGTACGTGTTCCGCACCCTGGTGGACGACGAGATCCCGCTCAATGCCGGCTGCCTCAAGCCAATCGAGGTGATCGTGCCCGAGGGCTCGATGCTGAACCCGCGCCCGCCTGCGGCGGTGGTGGCCGGCAATGTGGAGGTGTCGAGCTGCGTCACCAACGCGCTCTACGGTGCCTTGGGCGTGCTGGCGGCCAGCCAGTGCACGATGAACAACTTCACCTTCGGCAATGCGCGCTATCAGTACTACGAGACGATTGCCGGCGGTTCCGGCGCCGGGCCGGGATTTGGCGGCGCCAGCGTGGTGCAGACCCATATGACCAACTCGCGCTTGACCGACCCGGAAGTGCTGGAGATGCGCTTCCCGGTGCTGCTGGAGAGCTACGCGATCCGCCAGGGCTCGGGCGGCGTTGGGCGCTGGCGCGGTGGCGATGGCGGCGTGCGCCGCGTGCGCTTCCTGGAGCCCATGCAGGCGGCCATCCTCAGCAACGGTCGTCACAGTGGCGCCTTCGGCATGGCGGGCGGCGCGGCGGGCGCGCCTGGCCTGAACCGGGTCGAGCGTGCTGACGGCAGCGTGCAGGCGCTGGACCACATCGCGACCGTCGAGATGGCGCCCGGCGATGTGTTCGTGATCGAGACGCCCGGTGGCGGCGGTTACGGGGAGCTTCAGTCATGACGAAGACGATTCTGCTGACGGGCTTCGAGCCCTTCGGTGGCGAAATCATCAACCCGTCCTGGGAGGTGGCGCGAGCGCTGCATGGCGAGCTGATCGCTGGCGCGCGGGTACAGGCCGTGCAACTGCCCTGCGTGTTTGGCCAGGCGCTGGAAGCCCTGCGAGTGGCCCTTCGTGAGGCTCGCCCCGGCCTGGTGCTGGCGCTGGGGCAGGCGGGCGGGCGCTGCGATCTGTCGATCGAGCGGGTGGCGATCAATGTCGACGATGCTCGCATCGCCGACAACGCCGGCGCCCAGCCGGTCGACCTGCCGGTCGACTCAAGCGGGCCGGCGGCCTATTTCTCGACTTTGCCGATCAAGGCCATGGTGGCGGGCTTGCGTGCCGCAGGTCTGCCGGCCTCGGTCTCACAGACGGCGGGCA
Organism: Roseateles sp.; assembly: GCA_015657635.1. Lineage (GTDB taxonomy): Bacteria > Pseudomonadota > Gammaproteobacteria > Burkholderiales > Burkholderiaceae_C > JACDQM01. Next base: position 7,278 of record JACDQM010000019.1, on the reverse strand, counting down.
CCTTTGTCTGCAACCATGTCTTCTACGGCCTGCAGCACCAGCTGGCCGGCAGCGGCGTGCGCAGCGGTTTCATGCACATCCCCTACCTGCCCGAGCAGGCCGCCCGCCTGCCGGGACAGCCCAGCCTGCCGCTGGCGACCCTGGTGCAGGGCACCCGGCTGGCGCTCGAGCTGGCCTGGCGCACGGAGGTCGATCTGCGGCTGGGCGGCGGCGAAATTTCCTAGTCGCTCTCCGAGTAGCGCCGCCAACGCTCGCTGGCTTGGCGCATCAGCGCCACCTGTTCGACAAAGCGCGGGCAGGCTTTGCAGACCACCATGTGCAGGCGCACGGCCAGGCGCTCATGCCAGGGCAGAGCCTGCTCTTCAGCCTGGAGCACGAGGCGGGTGACTTCCTTGCAGTTTCGGCGTAGCTTGATCGTCATGGCGCAGAATTTCCGACTGGCGCGGGCGCGCCGGAGAACCAGTTCAGTTGCAGGCAATCCCGCAGCCGCAGACGGGCGCGGTGCAGCATGACCCACAAGTTGGTCGGGCTGATGGCCAGAACCTTACAGATCTCGTCGGTCTCCAGTTCCAGCCACTCGCGCATCATGAACAGCCGGCCCTGCTGGCCGGGCAGGTGATCCACACAGGCCTCCAGCACTTTCATGAATTCGAGCTGACGCAGCGCCTGCTCGGGATCGCCCCAGTCCTGCGGCATCTCACGCCAATGGCCGTCGGGCTTGAACAGCAGTTCGACCAGATCAACACCATCGTCGTCGCTGGCGCTGCTGCTGATCTCGCGGCTGTTGCGACGAATCTGGTCAATCAGCTTGTGCTTGAGGATGCCGATCAGCCAGGTCTTCAGCTGGGACTGGCCGGCAAAGGCCTGCGGCTTTTCCAGTGCGGCCAAGAGCGTCTCGGAGACCGCATCCTCGGCCCAGGCCGGGTTGCGCAGCTGCAGGCGGGCGTACTTCAGCAGCTGCGGGCGCAGGGTTTGCAGGGCTTGGGCGTAATCGCTCATTCGTTGGGCGCGCCAGTTTTCAGGCTGGCAGTGATAAAACTTTGAGGCGCAGTGTAAGGACTGCCGCTGCTGCGGCGACAGACCCCCTGTCGAACGCTTGATGCGCCGGCGCTGCGGCGGCTTGACCGCCGTGGCAATTTTTGAACCCCAATGGAGAAACCTCGATGAACACCTCGCAAATCATCTCTTCCGCTCTGGCTGCCGCACTGTCCATGGGCGTGGTCGGGCAGGCTGTGGCGCAGGACAAGGCCGCCAAGGAAAAGTGTTACGGCGTGGCCAAGGCTGGGCAGAACGATTGCGCCAACTTGGGCGGCAGCCACTCCTGCGCGGGCCAGTCCAAGGTGGACAACGCGATCGACGAGTGGAAGTACGTGGCCAAGGGCAGCTGCAAGGGCATGGGCGGCAAGTCGGCCGAAGAAGCCAAGATGATGATGAAGGACAAGAAGTAAATAGGCGGGCAGGAGTTCAGCCATGCACCGTTCATCCCAGCCAGGGCGTGCGCCTGTTGGCATCGGTTGGCGACAGCCGCATTACGCGCAGCTGCGCGAACAAAGCCCGGCGCTGGCCTTCCTTGAGGTGCATTCCGAGAACTTCTTTGCGCAAGGCGGTGCGGCCCTGCAGGTGCTGCAGGGCGCGCGCGCCGACTACCCGATCAGTTTGCATGGCGTCGGGCTCTCGCTGGGATCGGCGGCAGGCATTGATCCCTGGCATCTTGACCAGTTGGCGGGCTTGGTGGAGCGGATCGAGCCCATGCAGGTATCCGACCACGCCAGCTTCGCTCGTGTGCCGGAGCTGCATGCGAATGATTTGCTGCCTGTGGCCTTCACGCGGGCAGGCTTGGGTGTGATGGCCGACAACGTGCAGCAGGTGCAGGAGCGGCTGCGTCGCCCCATGCTAGTGGAGAACCTGAGCGCCTACCTGGGCTTTGCCGATGCGGAACTGTCCGAGCCCGAGTTCTTCAATGCGCTGACCCTCAGCACCGGTTGTGGCCTGCTGCTGGATGTGAACAACCTGGTGGTCAACGCGCTCAACGCAGGCTGCGACGATGCGCAGGCGGTGCGCCAGTCCTGCGACTGGATCGACGCCATCCGGCCCGGCAGCGTCGGCGAGATCCATCTGGCCGGTCATGCGCGCCTGGAGCATCTGGTGATCGACGACCATGGCAGCCGAGTCTGCCCGGCGGTCTGGCAGGTCTATCGCCACGCCCTGCAGCGATTCGGCCGTGTGCCCAGCCTGATCGAATGGGATACCGATGTGCCCGAGCTGTCAGTGCTGCTGGATGAGGTGGCTTTGGCGGCGGAATGCATGGCCGAGCTGCAACGCCCGCAGGAGGCACTGGCATGAGCGCCGCGGAGTTGCAGCGTCAGCAGGCATTCGTGCAGGCGATTCTTGGCGCGGGTGGGGCCGGCTTGGCTTCAGTGCCGGGTCTGCAGCCGGTGGCTCGTGACGCGATCGATGGGCGCCAGGGCCTGCAAGCCTATCGAGCCAATGCCAAGGCCTTGGCGGGCGCGCCCTCTCGGCCGCCTATCCGCGCCTGCTGGCTGTAGTGGGCGAGTCGCAGTTCGCCGCGATGGCCTGGCGCTGCTGGCAGGACATGCCGCCGCAGCACGGTGAGATCGACCTGTGGGCCAGCCGCCTGCCTGATTTTCTGGCTGGGCAACAGGACCTGCCGGTGCTGTGGCTGGACTGCGCCCGGCTCGAGGCTGCGGCCAGTGAGGCTGAACGCGCCAGGGATGTCGCGTTGGATGCCGGCTCGCTGCAGTTGCTGGGCGAGATTGCGCCGGAGGGCTTGCGCTTGGACTTGCGTCCGGGGCTGACCCTGCTGAGCGTGTGCTCTGAAGCGGCGCGGCTGTGGCCGCTGAACGAGCTGCCGGCCGCAGACGAGACGCAGCCAGTCTGCGCGCTGCTGTGGCGCAAGGGCTGGCGGGCCGAATTGTTGCTCTTGCCGCGCGGGGACGAGGCCTTCACTCGGGCCTTGCTGCAAGGCGCAAACCTGGCCGAAGCGCTGCAGGCCGCGCTTGCAGCCGAGGCCGGATTCGATTTCTCCCATTGGCTGCAGCAGGCTTTGCTTCAAGGCTGGCTGTGGCGGGTGGCGGGTGTTTCAAAGGATTCACGATGAGAGCGTTTTTGTCGGGCCTGCGCGATGCGGCCATGGATGCCGGTGCCGGCGGTGGCGGGGCCTTCTGGCCCGGGCCTTTGCGCGCACCCTTGCTGCTGGCGCAATCGGCCGCCTTGCTGGCGTTGCGCTGGCATGTGGCGGCGGTGTTTTTCCGTTCCGGCCTGACCAAGCTGCAGGACTGGGAGACGACGCTGCTGCTGTTCGAGAACGAGTATCTGGTGCCTGTGCTGTCGCCCACCCTGGCGGCGTGGATGGGCACCGCCGGCGAACTGCTGCTGCCGGTGCTGCTGGTGCTGGGCTTGGGCACACGTGTCGCCGCGCTGGGCTTGAGCGTCGTGAATGTCGTGGCCGTGCTGAGCCTGGCGGAGATAGCGCCGCTGGCCCTGGCCGATCACTACTTGTGGGGCGCGCTGCTGTTGGTGCCGCTGCTGTGGGGGGCTGGGTTGTTCTCGCTGGATGCCGGGCTGGCGCGCTGGCGGCAAGGCCGCAAGGGCTGAAACGGGCGGGCTCGGCTGAGCCCGCGCCTTCTTTGCTTACTCGCGCGGCTGGAAGGCCAGCACCATCAGCGGCGGCACGCGGCCGTCCGTGTCACGCGGCAGCGATTCAGTCTTGGCGATCGCGCGCAGCACGGCCTTGTCCCATTCGACGTTGCCACTAGCCTTGACCAGGCGCCAGTCGGCGATGGTGCCATCCGGCAAAACGCGCACTTCAACCTCGGCCAAGGGATTGCCCGGGCCGCTGTCGGTGTAGATGATGTTGGGCCGCACGCGCGCCTTGATGCGTCCGGCGTAGGTCGACGAAGGCCCGGCACTTTGCAGCGCCGTGCCGGTGGCATTGGGCGCGCCGCTGGCGCCGGCCATGCCTTGTATGCGCCGCAGGTTTTCCTGGCGCTGGGCTTCGCGCTTGGCATCGGCTTGGGCTTCAGCCTTCTTGGCTGCCGCTTCCGCCTTGGCCTTCTCGGCTTTCTCTGTCTTGTCTTTTTCGGCCTTGTCCTTCTTGGCCTTCTCTTCGCGCGCCTTGGCTTCCTTCAGCGCGTCTTCTTTCTTCTTCAGTTCCTCGCGCCGCTTGGCTTCCTGCTCGGCCAGGCGCTTGCGCTCCAACTCGGCTTCCTCGCGCTGCCTCTTGAGCTTCTTCTCGCGCTCCTTGGCCAGCGCGATTTCGGCTTCGCGCTCGATCTGTGGATCGGGCTCGGGCTGGGCTTGGGGCTTGGGCTGCGGCTTGGCCGGCTCGGCCTCCTCGGGCGGCGGTGGCGGCGGCTCCTGCTCGCGCGGCGCGGCGGCCACGGGCACGCTGGCCCACAGCTCGGCCTCAAAGGCCGGCGGTGTCTGCGTGCGCCAGGCCACGCCGGCGCTCAGGCCCAGCACCAGCAAGGCATGGGCGGCCAGCGCGAAGGCGAAGCCGCGGCCCATGCCCTCGGTCTGCGGCGGGCGCAGCGCGAAGGTGGGGCGGGCGAGGGTATTGCTGCTGCTCATCGACGCGGATTGGGCGGCTCTCAGTTGGCGGCGCCCTGGCGCACGGCCAGGCCAACGCGCTGGATGCCGGCGGTCTGCAGCACGTCCATCACCTTGACCACGGCTTCGTACTTGACGGACTTGTCCGCCGAGATCACGACCGGGCTGTTGTCCTTGCCGCCCTGGGCCTGCTTGACGCGCTCAGCCAGCAGGCGCAGCTGCACGGCTTCGGCCTCGCCCTTGTCGACCTTGAGCTTCAGCGTCTCGTCAGCCGCGACGATGACGTGGAGCACCTGATCCGGCTGCTGCCGGCTCTTGCCCACGCTGGGCAGGTCAACCACACCGGTGGTGATCAGTGGCGCGCTGACCATGAAGATGATCAGCAGCACCAGCATCACGTCGATGAAGGGCACCATGTTGATCTCGTTGATGGTGCGGCGGCGCGAACCGCCGCGCGGCGAAATGGCGGCCATCTCAGTCAGCCCCTTGATGGCCCGAGCCTGAACCGGCGTTGCGCTGCAGGATGTTGGAGAACTCTTCGATGAAGGTCTCCATCGTGATGGCGCTGCGGTCGATCTGGCGCGCAAAGCGGTTGTAGGCCAACACGGCAGGAATGGCGGCAAACAGGCCAATGGCGGTGGCCACCAGCGCTTCGGCGATGCCGGGTGCCACGGTCGCCAGCGTCACCTGCTGCAGATTGGACAGGCCGACGAAGGCGTGCATGATGCCCCAGATGGTGCCGAACAGGCCCACATAGGGCGAGACCGAGCCGACAGAGGCGAGGAAGGACAGGTGGCTCTCCATCGCGTCGAGCTCGCGCTGGAAGCTGGCCCGCATCGCGCGGCGCGCGCCGTCCAGCAGCGCGCCGGGTTCGCTGACACGGCGCTCGCGCAGCTTCAGGAACTCGCGCATGCCGGCGGCGAAGATGCGCTCCAGAGGCGCGCCGTCGAGCCGGCCGTTGACGCTGGAGAACAGGTCGTTGAGGTTCTTGCCGGACCAGAACTCGGCCTCGAAAGCCTCGTTGCCAGCCTTGATGCGGCCCAGCGCGAAGAACTTGCTGAAGATCACGCTCCAGCTGGCCAGCGACATCAGCAGCAGACCGGCAATCACGAGTTGCACCGCCAGGCTGGCGTGCATGATCAGGTTGACGATGGACAGGTCTTGATTCATGGGGTCAGGTCTTGCGCGAGGCTGGGTGAGGGCTTGTCGAGGGCTTGCAGTATGGCGGCAGGAATGCGGCAGGGCTTGAAGTCGGCGGCGCCCACACAGCCGATGCGGATTTCGCCTTCGGCCAGCAGTTGGCCGGAGCGCCAGGCCTGCTGGCGGATCAGCATGCTGGCGCGGCCGCGTTCGCGCAGCTCGACGCTGATGTCCAGCCAGTCATCCAGGCGTGCCGGAGCCAGGTAGCGCAGCGCCGTCTCGCTGACGACGAACATCGCACCGGCGTCCAGGCGCAGACGTTCCTGCTCGAAACCCAGCTGGCGCAGCCACTCGGTGCGGGCACGCTCGAAGAACTTCAGGTAGTTGGCATAGAACACCACGCCGCCGGCGTCGGTGTCTTCCCAATACACACGCAGACCGTGGCGGAACACGGGCTGCTGCTGCGCCACGTTCATGCCTGCAGGACCTGCGCCAGCCGGCGCACGGCTTCCTGCAGGTCGTCCTGGCTGCTGGCGAAGGACAGGCGCACCCAGCGTTCAGCACCATTGCGGCCAAAATCGCGCCCCGGCGTGAGGGCGACATGGGCGCGGCGCATCATGTCGAAGCAGAAATCCCAGCTGTCGCTGGCGAAGGCGCTGCAATCCATCCACACGTAGAAGGCGCCGTCCGGCTGGACGGGCACTTTGAAGCCCAGCGCTTCGAGCGCCGGCACGATGGCATCGCGGCGGGCGCGGAACTCGGCACGGCGGCGCTCGTATTCGGCAATCGTCGCGGGCTCGAAGCAGGCCAGTGCGGCATGCTGCGCGATGCTGGACGGGCAGATATAGAGGTTCTGCGCCAGCCGCTCCAGCGGGCCGACCAGGCTGGGGGGTAGCACCAGCCAACCCAGGCGCCAGCCGGTCATGCCGAAATACTTGGAGAAGCTGTTGATGCTGATGACGTCGTCGCCATAGGCCAGCGCACTGTGGCCGAAGCGTTCGTCGTAGCTCAGGCCCAGGTAGATCTCGTCGACCAGGGTCACGCCGCCACGCTCGCGCACGGTCGCAACGATGGCGGCCATCTCTTCAGGCGCGATCGAGGTGCCGGTGGGATTGCTCGGCGAGGCCAGCAGCACGCCGCGGGTCTGCGGCGTCCAGGCGGCTTCGACCTGCGCGCAGCTGAGCTGGAAGCGCTGCTCGGGGCCGCAGTTCAGCAGCACCGGTTGCGCATCGGCGGCGGCGACGAAATGCCGGTTGCAGGGGTAGCAGGGATCGGGCATCAACACCTGGTCGCCTTGCTCGAACAAAGCCAGGCAGGCCAGCTGCAGCGCGGCCGAAGCGCCAGCGGTGATCATGATGCGCTGTGGCGGCACATCGAGTCCGAAGCGCTGGCGGTACCAGAGGCTGATCTGCTCGCGCAGTTCGATCAGGCCCAGCGCAGGGGTGTACTGCGTGCGGCCGGCTTCGATGCAGGCGGAGGCAGCGCGCTGGACGCTGTCCGGCGCGGTGAAGTCCGGCTCACCGATGTTCAGGTAGATCATGCGCCGGCCACCCTGGGCCGGGTCGCAAG
>JACDQM010000018.1 GCA_015657635.1 Roseateles sp. | reverse complement strand
CCCAGGGCCCATAGACCGTGAAGAAACGCAGGCCGGTGGTCGGCAGGCCGAACAGATGGCTGTAGGTGTGCGCCATCAGCTCATTGGCCTTCTTGGTGGCGGCATACAGGCTGACCGGGTGGTCGACGCTGTGGTGCTCGCTGAAAGGCATCAGCGTGTTGCCACCGTAGACGCTGGAGCTGGACGCATAGACCAGATGCTGGATCTTGGCGTGGCGGCAGCCTTCGAGGATGTTGGTGAAGCCCGTGACATTGCTCTCGATGTAGGCATGCGGGTTCTCCAGCGAATAGCGCACGCCGGCCTGCGCGGCCAGATGCACCACGCGGTCGAAGCCGCCGGTGGCGAACAGCTTCTCCATGCCCTCGCGGTCGGCCACGTCGAGCTTGACGAACTCGAAGCCCGGCTTGCCGGTCAGGCGCGCCAGCCGGTCGTGCTTGAGCTGCGGGTCGTAGTAGTTGTTGAGATTGTCCAGGCCCACGACCTGGTCGCCGCGCGCCAGCAAGAGCTGGCTGACATGCATGCCGATGAAGCCGGCGGCGCCGGTGACGAGTACCTTCAACAGGAGCTCCAATCAGTGATTCGTGGGTGGTTGCCGGACACCCCCTGAGACGGCAATCGTCGCGAGAGGCGGCCGTATTCTCGCCCAAAGGCACGACAGCTTGAGCTGTCGCCACCGCGTTCGCGCAATCAATCCCGAACCGCGCCACTTCGTCACAGCAAAGAGTAGCTAAAGGCGCGACTGCAATAGCCAGTTGCACACGGTGCGCCGCACGCGCATTCCGATAGAGCAATCGCGCCGGAGGACTACCATCAGGCCGTCGTCCCTCCATCCTGCGGCAGCCTACTCTCAGCCCATGAACTACGTCCTTGCAAGTGCATTCCTGACCGCGGCATTAGGTTGCGCAGACATCGATTCAGCCACCAAGCTCCTGCCTACACGAAACCTGCAAGTCACCGCGACCGGCAAGAACGTGCATACGGTAAATCTCGCGGCTTCTGATCACGGAGGCTCGGCTGCAGCCGCCGGGAAAGCCGGGCTCACGATGGAGCAAGGCTCAGTCGGTGCGCATGCTGCCGGTGATCCACCTTCCCTACTGACTGCGCAGGGCAGCGCGGGCGGAATCCCGGTGGGTTCTTGCGTAGTCGCTGAGAAGCGCAATTTGCCGCCAGCTTGCAGTCTTCGCGCCGATGCCATCATCCCTGACGGCCACAGCCGCAGCTTCAGTGCGCGGCAGTCAGGATGGCAGGCGGAGCAGACCGCCGCCTGCAGCCGCGGCAGGCTCGTCTGGCTACCTGGAAGCTGCCAGCAAGCCAACATCACCGCCGACAACTCTGAAGTCGCTACGTCTGCTTCGAAGCTGCCGCTTACGTTGGCACAGCTCCGGCAGTTCAACACCGACATGGGCTTGGCGCACGAGGCCAGTCCCAAGGGCGTGCCATCCAGCTATGACTGGTCCACCCGTCCGAAGGTTGATCGATGGAACAAGCACCCCGACAACTACACGGCGCTCACCGGCTGGGGTCAAGCCTTCTGGACCCGCGACTCAACGCGTCCGCAAGCCTATCTGCAACTCCGCAAGCACCAAACCCTCGTGTGTCACGGCGAGCAGCGCCAGTGGTCGAGGGTGCAGTCACAGTTAGTGGAGGGCGCCGAGTTCCGACCTGACTTTCAAGGCAATGCCGCTGTCACCACACCGTTTTTTTCCACGGTGCCCCCCGAGAGCAATCTCGTCGGCTGGAGCATCTCAGGCGCTTACCACTTCTGGCCCTCAGGTGGTCGAGCCAGACTACCGGCAGGGCCTCTGTGCGGACTGCTGGTGCTGGTACAGGCTCGCGCCGTTCCCATGTCGGACAGCCATACCGCTTCGCCAAACCTCCTGTTAGGCATGGGCGCGGACTACTGGCTCAGCAGAACCGCCCCCTGGGACAACTACAAGACCAACGCTGGTGTAGGCGTCGGGCGCTTGCGTCTCGTGGATGAAACTTGGCACTGGTACGGCTTCAGCAGCGCAAGCGATGCCGACCTGAGGGCACTGCACGAGCGAGGCTATACGGACCTGACGGGCAAATAGCGGCACAGCAGTTCCTCGTACTGCCGCAGGATCTGCGCCCAGGTAAACGCCGCTGCAAAGCGCTCGCGGCTGGCCTTACGCAAGCGCTGCGTTAGAGACTCGTCTTCAAGCAGGGTTGTTAGGCAGGCGTCGAACTCCGCCGCGTCAGCAAAGTACCGCCCGCCCTCACCTGCCACCCATCGGTTAAACCCATTGTCGTGCGCGATCACCGCATTGCTTGCACCGAGCGCTTCCACCAGGGACGGATTAGTGCCGCCTACTTGATGGCCATGCACGTAGGCCAGACTGTGAAAGCGGAGCGCTTGCATCGTTGCACGTTCGTAAATGGCGCCGAGGAACACGACCTCGTCACTGGCAGCGGCGCGAACAGCGTCATGGTAAGCGTTGCCACCAAGATAGTGACCAAGCACGGCTAGGCGGACCCCTCGACGCCGTCGCGAGAAGCCCTGCACAACCTCGAGGATGCTGTTCTCCGGTTCCGGCCTGGCCACCAGCGTCAGGTACTCACCCGGCACCAGACCATGCGCTCGAACTGGCGCGTCCGGCACTTCATTGACTGCATCGGCGCCATAGGCGATGGTGCTGATCTTGTCCTCACGTACGCGCGTGCAAAGATGAGCCTTGATGAGCGGATGGTCGGCAACCAAGTGAGTGCCCAGCCAGCAACCGGCCCAATCGTTGAACCAGAGCCAAGCTCTAGCTAAGGGTCCCCACTTGGCCCGCGACCACTCGATACCGTCCATGTTAATTATGTTGGGTACACCGCGAATGCGCAGCATTGAGCAGAATACGGCGGTGTTGTAGCCCAGGGTCAGGCACAGGTCGGTGTGCGCGGCCGCGTGACGTGTCGCTTTCCAATCGAAGGTGATCGTGCCAGACGCACCTGGAGCACGCACAGGAATACGAACGCGCTCTACTCCATGCCACACGTCATCGAACGGCGCACCATCGCCGTCTTCCTGACAGTAGACGACCACGCGCCAGCCTTGCCCCACCAAATGCATGGCCAAACGTTCAGCGAAGGTCTCGAATCCACCGTGTGCAGCTGGCACTCCTCGCGTGCCGAGGATTCGCAGCACTGGTGCTTCAGGCAATTGCCGTGGAATCAAAGCACCACCCCCAAACGACTGTAAAGGCCCAGCATTGACTCAAGATAGCGCTGCCGGCTGAAGTCGCGCTCAACACGATGTCGACTCGCCTGCCCCATCACAGTGACTTGTGCGTCTTGCATGACGGAGCACCTCCGCAGGACGTCCGACAAGGCTTCCACGTCGCCGCTGGGAAAGTGCCAGCCATTGACGCCCGCCTCGATCAACTCAGGAATGCCGCCAATTTCAGCCCCTAGCACCGGCTTGCCCAGGGCAAACGCCTCGAGCACGCTCATAGGCGCATTCTCGTAAATCTCGGATGGCAGAACGCAGGCTCGCGCGCCGCGCACCAAACTATGTAGTTCCTCGCCACTGCGGTACCCAAGGAACTCGCAGTCGGCACCTAGGGACTCGGCAAGCCTGCGAAACTCTGTCTCGTCAGGCCCTGTGCCGGCAAGCTTCAAGGGCACCTGAGCGAGCGAAGCCGCCCGGATCAATGTGGCCACCCCTTTGTCGCGGATCATGCGGCCGAAATAGAGGAAGTACCGACCGGGCCGGCTATCGGGCTGGAAGCCCTCAGCATCCACGTAGTTCGGGATGTACTCGAACATCGCCTCGGGCCAGCCCCACTCAACCAGCTTGGCCGCAATGAAGCGACTCGGCGCAACCACGCAGTCAAGATGGCGGCGATAGGTCTGCAGCCAGCCATGCAGCAGGCTCTCTGCTGCCACAACAGTGCTGGCAGCCAGGGAATCCTTGATGCATCTGTGCTTGATCACATTGAGAACCGAGCCCGTCCTGCAGCGCTCGCAGATTCCCCGGCTGTTGAGCATCTTGTATGCGGGGCATGCCAGCTTGAGGTCATGCGCGGTCATCACAATTGGCACTCCGGCCTTGGCCAGCGTCGGTAGGATCGCTGGCGAAAGGTGATGGTAGATGCAGTGCAGATGGGCAACGTCAGGCCGGTACTCGCGCAGCAGACCGGCCAACTTGCGCTGTGCCTCCAGCGAATACACGACCTTGCCCGCCATCGCGAACTTCTGCGCAAGCGAGTAGCTGTGGCCGAACTCTATCTCGTCTACGAAGAATCGGGACCAAGCGGTTGGCAGGTTATTCGGATGGCGCATCGAAAAGAACGCGTTCTCCCAGTCTTGCGACTCCAACAGCGCTGCATGGTCGAGATACACCACGTCAGAACCACCGCGGCGGTAGTGGTAGCTATTAACACTGAGCAAACGTGGCATGTTCAGCTCGGCTCCGTCTGACTCACACGGAACAGTTGGGTGCCAAGCGAGAAGAAGAAGACGATCATCGCGAGGTAGTTGTTGATCAGGTTCTCGCTGAAGAAGTACACGCACACTGCCGCCAAGGGGACCGCTTCCCAACGCCTGCCAATCCGCCAGAGGCAACCCACCAGGAGTGCCACGAAGCCGGCGAAAGCAAACAGGCCGACTTCGACGAGCATGCGAACGTAATCATTGTGCGGCACTAGGCGCATCTGACTGAGCTTGAGCGCCGCGCCAACACCAAAGCCGAAGAGCTGATCAAAGACCGTCCCGCTGGCATAGACGTCCAGCAAATCGCTCCAGTGCTTCAGGCGGAAGATGAATGACAGGTCGCTGGTACCCAGCGCGCCACCAATTCACCGTAACCGACAGTGCGCAGATCAATTCGCTCGTCTGCTAGAAGCCTGTAACTGTCAACGACCGGCCCCAATCGCGCCAACAGCAAATTTTCGGGCAACAGCATCACCAGGGCCGTACCAGCCACCGCAAGCAGAAGGAGCTGCCCGAGGTAGCGTCGTTGACTCACCGCATACAGCAGCGCCAACACCACAGCCAAGAGCGCACCCAAGGTGCCGAAGGCGATGCCAACGAACAGGTAGACCCAGGCGTGATGAACCGGGCGTCCGCTAAGGCTGCCGTAGAGCGCCACCAGCGTCAGATAGTAGAGCGCGGCATTGTTGCGATTCACGAATGGGCCGACCACTTGATTGCCACCCAGCACCGTCCGTCCTATGCCGAGTTGGGTGAGCCAGACAAGCACCGGCAGAAGTACCAGCAACCAGAACAGCACGCGACTGAAGTTTGACTCCCATACCAGCGTGCGGTCATGCGCGGCAAACACGAAGCCGAAGACAAGGAACATCGGCGCCAACATGATCTTCAGCCACTCCTGCAGATCGGTCTGCCCGCGGTTGACCAGCAGGTTCACCATCATCGCCAGGTAGAACAGCAACAGCGGCAGCAGCAGCGGCAGGCCCATAGCCGGACCGTCACGACGAGCGTCGGCGCTGAGGAAGACTGCGTTGACCGCCATCACAGCGAACAGCAAGAACGCAAACATGCCAGAGGCCAACTTGAGTAGGCTGGACTCGAAGCCAAACGCCAGACTCAGCAGGAGCACGTAGACAAATACCAGCTTCAGGAATAGTGCGTTGGGCCCGGGTAGGCCAGACGTCGAGCGGGGAATCGGCAACATTGTTTGCGCTATGGGAAGACCGGCGACTGGAGCAGTCTGACGAGTCGATCACTGGACTCTACCCAGCTGTAGGTGCGACCAAGCAATGCTCGCCCGGCGCGTCCGAGGCGCTCACACTGCACTGGATCAGCCAACAAATTGTCGAGCGCAGTGATGAATTCGCTGGCCAGTGGACGCTCACAGACGTAACCGTGCACACCAGGCTCGAAGCCCTCAATGCCATTGAAGGCTGCCAAACCACCCACCACTGCCGCACCCGCTGCCATAGCGTCCAGCGTCTTGTTGATGAGGCCAAAGCCCTTGAACACCGGAGAAATCGCCACGCTGGAGTTGCGATACACGTCGGCGAGCCCCGGCACATACTCTTCATGCACCAAGTCCGGTGCCGCGGCCATGGCCTCGAGTAGCTCGGCGTTGGCGCCTCGCCCGATGACACGCAGCCTATGGCCACGACGCCGGACTCTCGGCCAAACCTGGCTCGCCAGCCAGAGGGCGATTGGTCCGTACTCGCCGCTGAGTTCGGCCATGAAAACAACATCGCGCCCAGCAGTGCGGAGCGGCAGCTCATACAGCGATTCGTCCACGCCGTTGGGTAACAGCGTTGCGCGCCGGGCTGCGCTCGCACCTACCAACTCGGCATAGATCTCCCGGTCCCGCGGCGTCTGGAGCAACACGTGCGCGTAGGGCTCGAGCAACCGGGCTTCAATGCGACCGATGCCACGGCTGCGCCAGCGGTCGATGTGCCCCTTGAGTCGGCCGCGCCAGTCGGTCGTGCGCTCAAGCATCCGGTAGTGGTACTCGCCTGCCGTGCAGTCACTGACCAGGGCAGCGGCACGTGCCGGTGGCGGCACGCCCAAGGCGCGGAGCTTTGCGACGGCGCTGATGGGTGCGACGAGCAGCCTATCCTCCGGGCCCAAGGGCGGCGGCGGCGCGCTTGAAGTTGCCGGCTCGAAGCCATGCTGAAACATTTCCCTGCCGCGCAACTCGGACATCAGGCGCGACAACACCGGCTGGCGTCGCAATACACACGCAGTGATCGGGCCGAACAGGGCTTCGTTGGCTCGCCATTGCTCGGCCAACGGCACTGCGGCCTCGTCCGCCAACAGTACCAACCTCAGGGACTGCTGCTCGGCCAGAGCCTGGGCATAGCGAAAGACCGGAAGCGTCACGCCGTTGCGCGGCGGATAGGGCAGCTGATCTGTGATGAGCCAAAGTTGTCCGCTCACTCCGAAACCTCGCTGAAATTGCGGGCGGCAGCCGCATTGACTGCAGGCAGGGCTCGCCGAACCTGCTGTCGCAGTTCGGGCAGCGCCGCGACGAAGTCCTCGATGGCCTGACAAAACACCCCGGGTTCAGTCAAGGTCTCGGGCCTTAGAGCAAACCGCGCAGGCAGATCGAACCAGTGCAACAGGCCCTCGAACTTGCCCTGGTAAGTCAGCACCTGCACCGGGGTGCCGGCCCCGAGTGCCGCAATGGCCAGGTGCATGCGGCCACTAACGACGCCATCCACTTGTGCCATGAGCGCCTTAACCTCGGCAGCCGGCGGTGCTTCCTGACAAGAGTAGCAGCACCCGGCCAGCAATTCCGGCTGCAAGCGTTGCGCCAGGCGAGCCAACACCACGAGGTCGCCCACCACGGGCCGGTCATCATGCGGAAGCAGCAGCCAACTTATGCTGAGCTTGCGCCTAGACAGCTCGTGCAAGGCGGCAACAGTCGCATCTATCAGCGGCTCTACCGCCTCTGGCCCCGTCTCGCGCGCTAACAGCAAGCCATGTAGATTGAGGACTAGGACTTGGTCACCCGCGAGCTGACGTGCACGCACCCAGTCCAGCGCCGCCCGCCCGGCACCTCGTGGCTCGCGGGGTTCAAGCAGGAATGCAAGGTCCGCCACAGCTTGTCCCGGCCGGCCACTGAGCTGGCGGTAGCGTTCCAACGACACCGGGTCGCGCACACAGGCTCGGACGTGCGAGTCCAGGTTGCGCCAAGCCCTGACCAGGGCAGGCTGCGCGTTGAGGCTGAAGCCCAGCAAGCGCGTCTGCGCGCCGCAGCGCGCCGAAAGATCGGCAAGGATGAGCATGCGCAAGGACATGACTGGCGAGTAGGCTCCGTCCAACACGTCAGCCCCAAGGAGCCAAACCTGCGCAGGCGCGGCCACACGCAGTCGGCGCCAAGTCCGCAACGGCATCAGCCAGCCCCCCCAGAGCGGGAACACCAGTGATCCTTCAACTTCGGCGATGCCTTCGGCGACCGGGTCCGAGCATCCTAAATACAAAGGCGCGCCGCCCTGCCTGCGTGCTTGAGAGAGACAGACTTCCAGCATCGCTTCGTCGCCTCGAGAGCCGCGGAGCCCATCGGTATCAGCGCTGACTAGCAGCAGTCCACGTTGATCACCCACCGGACGTACCCAAGCGCGCAACAACCACCACTGTAGCCAGAGCAGACCTAGGTGCAAACGGCTGCGCGCACGAGACAAGCGCATAGCTAGAAGACCAGCCTTGGGCCACAGATCCTCGATCTCGATCCAGACGCGCCGCCCAGCAAACAGCCCCAACCCGCCCAGCACCAACGCAAAGTAAAGCGTGGCCAGCAGCAGCCATTGCCAATAGCCGGCCTGACCATTGAGCAGCGGACGCGCACCGGCCACTGACGCCCAGGCGATGAGCGCGGCCAGCCAGCCAGGCCAGAGCGCTGACAGCAGCTCGCGCAGGCGCAGACCCAAGAGCCTCATGGCCAGACCGAACGACAATGGCGTCACAGCCAGTTGGGAAAGCACGAAGGCCAGGGCCAGATCGCGAACCGACTGCGCGGGAAGGACGCCAAGGGCCAACGCGGCGCTGCCGAGCTTCGCAAGATTGATGAGGAGCACCTGGTGCGAACGGCCATGCGCCATCAACGTGGCCCCGTTGTAGAACTGCACCACCTGCACGGCGCCCAACAAGCACAGCAAGCGCGTCACTTCGGCCGCGCCAACCCACTTTGGCCCGAAGAGGAGCTCGCACAGTTCCGGCGCCAACGCGGACATTCCAGCGAAGAGCACGGATGTCGTACAGGCGCCCACAAACACAAGTCGCAGGTAGGCGCGCCGCACCCGTTCGACATCGCCGCGCAGTCGGGCCATCATGCTGGCGCTGACCTCAATCAAGGCACTGCCCAACAACTCGAGAAGCGTGAGGTAGAGCTTCGCGCCAACGGTGTACACACCCAGCATCGCAACACCAAAGCGGCCGACGATCAGAACGTCCAGCATGCGCAGTGAAACGAAGTCCACCAGGGCGCTGGCGAAGGCGAAACTACTGAATCGCAGCAGTGAAGGGAACTTCTCGCCACTGACCCCAACACCCGGGTGCCAGGGACTGCGATGCCAAACCATCACGGCGGTCACCAGGGCCGAAACCAGCGCTTGACCGACCAATGCCATGGCCCCCAGTCCCATCCAGGCCAGCGCGAGCGCTGTCAACCCTCCACACAGGCCAGCAGCCAGCCCCGCGCGCGCAATCGACGCAAAGTCAAGCTCTCGCCTGTACAGCGCGACTACGATCCCGGAGGATGCAGTCAACGGCGGAATCAGAGCCGCCAGGCGAAGCAGCGGCGCAGCCTGTGGAGCATCCAGGACACGCGCAATAGGCTCCGCGAGGAGCAACAACGTCGTGGAGCCCAGTAGCGCTATCCCTACCGAGACGGCGAAGGGCAAGGTAACGTCGACGGCTCTGAGCCCGCGCTGCTGGACGAGCGCCGAATGAAATCCGAACTCGCCCAGAACTCCAAGCAGCGCAAGCACCAAGGTAACGACCTGCGCGGTACCCAAATCCGCCGGGCTCAACAGCCTACTCAGCAAGAAGAACACCAGCAAGGCGAAGGCCTTGACCACCCAGCTCTGCATCAGCGACCAGCCGAAGGCGCGTGTAGCCCGTCGCTTGATGCTCTCGCTCATGTCACGCAAACCGGCTCAAGGCTGGTAGTGCCCGGTCAGAAGCTGGCGGGTATCACTCTGAAGGCTGCCAAGTAGTTCGCGCAGGAATCGTTCCTGCTTCGCAAACTCTGCATGGGAGTCGGGCCCGATCGATGAGACGCGGAAGAGCAGTCCGTCGGGAATCTGACGACGCAAGCCATAGCGCAACTCGATCATGCGGCGTGGCAGCCCCCCAAAACTGGTGTAGTCACCCATGGTCGTCCAATAAGTCACCGGCTCAGGCCGGTTAGGCGCCATGAACGTTTCCAACCGACGCAGCGGCAGCACTTGGTCGGTCAGTTGTAGCAGGACCGTCTGATTTGACCTCACGCTGAAGCCTTGAGCGGGATAGCAGACCTCAGGGTAGTGCAGGGCTAAGTACTTGCGTTGGTCTTCACCATAAGCGATGGACAGCATCACTCGTTCACCCTGCCGACCAACATAGACTCGGCTGAGAGTCTGGCTATAGAGGCGACGAAGGTTAGCCTCCTCTACCGGATTGACGATCCCACCAGCCAGGCCAGGAACCATCTGCCAAGCTGCAAACCGGTCTGGCAACATCCGTTCAAGATCAATCTTCTGCGCTCGCAACTCCGCCAGCCGATGCACAGGCTTCATCAACTCGGCCGCCAGCAAGCCAAGCACCGCCAGCACGAGCACGGCCACCCCCTGTCGCCAAGCCCTGCTGCTCATGCCCTGCCTTCCGCCCGACTACCGCGCACCAGCAGTCGAAGCAGCGAGTCGACGCCAACAATGAGCATCAGCGCACTCAGGAAGAGCACCATCCCAGCAAATCCATGCAAGAAGCCCTGCCCGGCCGCGTCGCCGAAATGGAAGGTGATGAGCGTCAATGAAATCACCCGAATCACATTGGCAAAAAAGCTGATGGGGACGATCAGCAGCGCCAGCCCGAAGTTGCGAAGAATTGATGCATGCCTAACCAGGTTGAGATAGAGCAGACCCAAGGCCTCAAGCGTGAACAGCGTATGCAACCCCGCGCAGGCATCGGCAACCAGCAATTGGTAGGGTCCAATCTGCAGCACAACGCCAGCTCGACTGATTGGATAACCTGCTGCGTAGAGCAACTCTTCAGCCATGTAAGAGACAGCAAGCTTCATCGGCTGGGTCAGGGTGTCCACAACCACGGATGGCAGCGGAATCATGAACAGCATGAAGAAGAGCGCGAAACCAATTCGGCGCAGCCCTGCCATCCCCTGTCGCAGAAGCATGGCCCCGCAAAGCATGCCAATCGCGGTAGCCATCTCGATTGACTTGATGCCCTGAGAACGGGCAAGCGCGTAAAGCAGGCAACTCGCGAGAATGAGCGCCCACCCCACGCGCGGCTGGGCGGGATGCTGTTCAGAGTTGCCGAATAAAGAACGCTGTCGGTACAGCAGCCAACAAGTCACCCCCAGAACGATCGGACCGTGGGCCTGCTCGTCTGTTGCCCATATCGTCGTGAACAGGTCACGCAAAGTTGGCAGATAGAGAACTGCCATGGCAGCCGCAATGGGCAACCACGGCGACCAACTCGAAGTCGGAGGCACCCTGGCAGTCAACGCGTGCATACCTTTGAAGCCCATCTCAGTGCTCGTTCATCACCACGCCGGCCAGCTTGACCGGGCTGTTGGCCAGCGTGTGGCGCAGCTCCTGCAGTGCGGCCACGCGGGTGATGCCCTTGCGCGCCAGCGCCAGCGCGGCGCCGCAGCGGGCGGCGATCACCGCATAGTCGGCGCCACTGCTGGCGGCCGGGGTGTCGACGATCACATGGTCGAACTTGCCCACCAGCTCCTTCATCAGCAGGCCGAAGGCGGGACGCTCTACCAGCTCGGTCGGGTTCGGCGGCAAGGTGCCGACCGGCATCACGAACAGGCTGGGCAGATTGGGCACCGGGCGGATCACATTGCGCTCGGCGCGGCCGGACAGGATGCCCGACAGACCGGCGCTGTTGTCCACGCCGAAGACCTCATGCTGGCGCGGGCTGCGCATGTCGGCATCGATCAACAGTGTGCGTCCGCCCAACTGGCTGAAGGCAATCGCCAGATTGGCCGCGAAGAAGGTCTTGCCGTCGCCGCTGTCGGCGCTGACCACGGCCAGCGCGCGGCGCGGCTCATCGGCACCGAACAGCAACATATTGATCTGGCTGCGCAGCGTGCGGATGGCCTCGGCCTGGTGGCTGAAAGGCTTGTTGGCCAGCACCAGCTCCTCGCTGGTGTGCTCGCCGCTGCCGGGCGCGTAGGGATAGTGGAACTGCTGGCTCAGCGCCCACAGCACGTCTTCACCCTTGGCCAGGCCCAGCGCCACCGCTGCCTCGCCGAACTTCAGGCCTTCGCTCTTCTGGTGCGCCAGGATGCGCTCGACCTGTTCGGCGGTCAGGTTGTTGGCCTCGGCAATGATGTGGCCGATGCTGCGGTCCTGCAGTGCGGGCTGGCCGTCCTGGCTGTCTGGGGTCATGGTGGACATGGCTTCAATCCGGCGTCAGGCCGCAGGTTTTGACGAGGGCGCCTTGCCGAGCAGGCGGCGGTGCATCGCGGTATCGGCACGCCGGCCGGCCGCGCCTCCGGCATCAGGCCCGGGCAGCAGGCCGATCAGCGGCAGGCCAAGCAGGCCCTCGACATCGGCCGTGTCGCGCACGCGGCGGTCGCGCAGTTCGGCGCCCAGCACGATGCCGGTGCCCAGCAGCAGGCCGACCACCAAGGCCAGCAGCGTGTTCAGCAGCACCTTGGGCGAAGAATGTTCCAGCGGCGGCACGGCCGAATTCAGCAGGCTGGCGCTGCTGGAGGTGGCCTGGCTTTCCAGACTGGTCTGGGTGAAGCGCTGCACGATGGCGTCGTAGTTCTTCTGCGCGATTTCGACATCGCGCTGGATCAGCGCCGCTTCGTCGCGCACCTGCTTCATGCGCAGCACCTTGCTGCGCTGGTTTTCGAGTTCGGCGCGGGTCTGGGCCTCGCGCTGGCGGCTGATGCTGCCGCTGACGCCGACGCCGGCCGACAGGCGGCCCACCTCGCTGTCGATGCGCTGGCGCAGCTCTGCGATATTCGCCTTGAGCTCGACCACCTGCGGATTGCTGTCGCCCAGGCGCGAGCTGATTTCTTTCAGCCGGGCCTCCTGGCGCGACAAGTCGGCGCGCAGCGTCGACACCACCGGATTGTTCGACACCTCCTGCAGCTTGTCGCCCGAGCCGGCCGTGGCCTGGGCCTGGCGGCTGGTGGCCTCGGCGGCCATGGACTGCAGCACCACCAGCTGGCTGGAGAGTTCGTTCAGGCGCTGATTCTCGACGTCCATGCGCTCGTCGGTCATCACCACGCCGCTTTCGCGCTGGAAGGCCGACAGCCGCGACTGCGCCTTCTCCAGCGTCTCACGCGCCTCCTTGGCCCGGGTCTCGAAGAAGGCGCTGTACTGCTTGGCCGGGTCGACGCGCAGATCCACCGCGGTCTCGATATAGGCCTGCACAAAGGCATTGGCCATGCCGGCCGCGAAGCGCGCGTCGGGTGCGCGGAACGAGATGTTGATGACGCTGGACTCGCGCGAGGGCTTGACGTCCAGCTCCTTCTGCAGGCGCTCGACCAGCCAGGTCTCGATGTCGCCCACGCCCTTGGTGGCCGAGGTCCATTGCTCGCGGATCTGCGGGTTCTCGCTGAGCTTGAGCATGCGCACCACGCGGCGCGCCACGCGGTCGCTCAGGATGATGTCGACCTGGGTCGCCATCACCGCCGGGCTGGTCAGGGTCTGGAAGGCCATCGCCGACAGCGGGTCCGGCTTCGCATCGATCACCACGCTGGCCACTGCCGTGTACTGCTTGGGCAACAGCAGGCTGACCGCCAGCGCCGGCAGCAGCACTGCCAGCAGCACCGCCACGAACAGCGTCTTGCGGGCCAGCAGGATGGCCAGGAATTGTCGGAAGCTCATCGCTCAGTCCTCAGAACAGGCTCTCGCGCACATAGACGACATCGCCGTCCTTGAGCACCTCGTCCATCGGCGGCTGCAGTACCTGCACCTTGCCGTCAGCGCCCTTGCGGTGCACGCGGATGCCCTTCTCGGTGCCGCGCAGGTTCAGGCCGCCGCCGGCGGCCAGGCTCTGCATCAGCGTCATGCCGCGCTCCAGGCGCAAAGCCCCGGGTCGCTGCACCTCGCCGTAGATGTAGACAATGGGCGCGCGGTCCACCCACAGCACGTCGCCGTTCTGCACCAGCAAGTCCTGACCCCGGCCACCCGGCGCGAAGATGCCCGGCAGGTCAATCTCGACGCGATAGGGCTGGCCGTTGCGCGTGCCGCTCAGCACCATCACCTCGGCGCCGCCGGCTGCCACACCGCCGGCATTGGCCAGCAGATCGGTCAGGCGCATATCGGCCACTTCGATCGGGAAGCGCCCCGGGCGGTTGACATAGCCCAGCACGCTGGCCTGGTTGCCTTGACCTGCAGCACCACGATGGTGACCTGCGGGTTCTTGACGAAGTTGCCGTTCTTCAGACCCTCGGCCAGCAGCTTCTCGGCCTGTGTGACGCTGATGCCGCCGACACGCTGGTTGCCCAGCAGCGGGAAGGAGATCACGCCGGCCTCGGAGACGCGGGTCTCCAGGCTCAAGTCCGGGTTCTGGTAGACCGAGATGCGGATCACATCGCCCGCACCCAGGCGGTATTCGGCTGCGCTTGCCGCCACCGGCGCGGAGGCCGCTGCCGCGGGCTGCGCCTGCGAAAGACCACTGGCCAGGGCCAACAGGCCCAGTGCCGCAATGCGGCAGATGTGCGCGGCTGCCCTCATTTGAGACCCATGCCCTTGGAGATGGCGTTGGCATCCAGGCCGCTAGCGGCCGGCGCTGCTGGAGCCGCAGGCGCTGGCGACGCGGCCGAAGCCGCTGCAGCGGCCGGCGCGCCGGCTGCGAACTTGCCGACGTATTCGATCTTGGCGCTGGCGCGCATTTCCTTCATCGTCTTCTGCACCAGCTCGGCCTTGCGCTGGTTGGTCAGGAACTGCTCGATCGCCGGACGCGCCGCCGCCTCGTCCACCGGCTGCGCCCGCGAGCTGGCCAGATACAGCACCTGCACGCCCGCTGGCAGCGGGCTAAAGACCGAGTCACCATCCTTCATGCGGGCAATCGCATCCACGCTGGCCAGCGGCAGCTGTTCGGCAGCGCGCAGCGCCTGGCTGCCCTGGAAGCGGAAGTCGTTCGCCTTCAGGAACTCGACGAACTCGCCCAGGTTCTTGGCGGCCGCCAGCTTGGCGCGCAACTCGCCGAGCTGCTCGGGCTTAGCCTCGATGTTCAGCTCCTGCAGGTTGTAGATGCGGCGTTCCTTGAAGAGCGCGGGCTTGTCGTTGTAGTACTTGCTGACCTCTTCGGGCGTCGGCTTGGAGACGCTCTCGCCCAACCGCTCCAGGTAGGCGCGGGCGATGATCTCGCGCTTGGTGGCCTCGATCTGCTGGAGCACGCGCGGATCGCGGTCGAGCTTCATGTCCTCGGCCTTCTGCACCGCCAGCTCCTGCTCGATCAGGCGCTCCAGCACCTGGCGAGAAGCCGCTTCGGTCTGCTCCGGCTTGAGGTTCGGCTGGCGTTGCAGCAGGTAGTTGATCTGGTGGACGGTGACCTCTTCGCGGTTGACCTTGGCCGCAGTCTGCGACGCCTGCTCGCCCTTGCCACCGCCGCAGGCACTCAGCAGCGCCATGCAGCACAGCGTCAGGCCACTCAAAAGCAGCGCCCTGGGGCGCGCGACTCGGGGGGTGTTCGGGGTCCGGATCATGGCGATGACTCTCTCGATGGTCGGTGACTCTGGCCTGCCGCCTGCCCAGCCTAGCGGCCAGCCTCCAGGCAGTCTCGGCTGAGTGTAGCCGCCGGGTATGTCAGCAATTCCTCACTGACAGGGATTCCCCGTGACATGCTGCCTGCCGGCGGCCTCACCCCCCCCGACTCAGGCGGCGAGCAGGCTCTCCAGCGCCTGCTCGCGCAGGCCGTAGAAGCGCTTGATCTCGGCAATTTGCGACAGGATCTCCTCACGCCGCGCTGCCAGCGCCGCGCCCGCCGCCCCCTGTTTCTTGACCGCCAGGATCATCTTGTTCTTGCTGGTGTGCTCCAGCGCGATGAACTCGAACACCTGGGTCTCGTAGCCCTGCGATTCCAGCAGCAGCGCGCGCAGCGAATCGGTCACCATCTCAGCCTCCTGGCCCAGGTGGATGCCGTGCTGCAACATCGGGCGAAGCAGCTTGGGCAGCTGCATCTGCGGGCGGATCTGCTTGTGGCAGCAGGGCGAGCACATGATGATCTGCGCCCCGGCGCGCAGGCCCAGGTGGATGGCGTAGTCGGTGGCGATGTCGCAGGCGTGCAGCGCGATCATCACGTCCAGCCGTTCGGGCGTGTAGCTGCGCACATCGCCTTGGTCGAAGCGCAGGCCGGTCAGGCCATGCCGCTCTGCCGCGCCGCGGCACAGTGCCACCATATCGTCGCGCAGCTCCACGCCCACCACCTGCGCGTCCTTGCCCTGGCTGCGCAGCCAGTCATACATCGCAAAGGTCAGATAGCCCTTGCCCGAGCCGAAATCGGCCACATGCACATCGGGACTGTCTGCCAGCACCGAGGACTTCAGGGCCGCACCGAAGATCTCGATGAAGCGGTTGATCTGCTTCCACTTGCGCGCCATCGCCGGCACCAGCTCGGCCGTGCTGCCGTCCTTGCCCGCATGGGTCAGGCCCAGATCGCGCCAGAAGGGGCTGGACAGCTCGAGCTGGCGCTGCTTTTCCTTGTCATGGCCCTTGCCGACCGTCTTGCCCGGCGCCTTTCCGGCCGCCGGTTCGGCCGCATCGGCGCGCGCCACGCGCAGGCTGGGCTTGCCCTTGCGGCTGAAGGCCAGCTGCACCTCCTGTCCGGCCGCGGTACCCTCGGTGTAGAGGTGGGCGTTCAGGAAATCCGTGCCCAGCAAGACAGCGATCTGCGCCAAGCCCTCGGCCAGCACGTGGTTCTTGGTGACGTCCTTGGTCTGGTGCCGCCACAGAAAGCTCAGGTGCCGTTCGCCCTTGAGCTGCACTTCGCGCACCGTCAGCCGCTCGATGCTCTTGTCCTCGCCCACCGGCTTGGCCAGCAGCAGGCGGCCGAAGCTGCCATCGGCCAGCGCGGTTTCAAGCAGGCGCAGAAAGCGCTGCGTGGCGTCAGGCTGGACGGGCGGGTTGATCAGATCGGTGAACATCGGCGGCGCAGGGAGCAAAGCCCGATTTTGCCGCCTGCGGGCCAGCGCCGCGCTGGCGGGCCTCAGGCCGAGGTCACCAGCGCGCTCAATTCCGGCGGGTCCAGGTGCGGCAAGCCATTGAAGGTCTGCAACACATGACGCTTGGGGTTGAAGCTGAATTCGGTCACCGCGCTGTTGCGGATGCGCAGGTTCAGCTCGATCGCCGTGTCGCTGGGCGCCTGCAGCACCTGGGCCACGGCGGTTGAGATCGGCCCGCCGCTGGAAACGATCAAGACCTGGCCCTCGCAGCGCTCGCGCACATGGGCCAGGGCCTGCGCCACGCCGGCCGAGAACTCGGCATAGCTGGGCATGCCCTGCGGTGCGGTCTCGCCGCGCATCCAGGCCTGCAAGGCCGTGCGCAGCAGTCGGAAATGCGAACGCACCATCTCGGCATCGCGCGGCTTTTCAAGCGGGGCCGGATGGATGGCGCGGATGAGCGCCTCGCTGTCGTACTCATTGAGTCCGGGCATCTCCGTGGGCGTCGGCACCTCGCCCAGCCCGGCGGCGATGCCGGCGAAAGTCTGACGGTGGCGCTTCAGCGTGCCGGTCAGCACCGCATCGAAGCGCTGGCCGCGCTGACGCCAGTAGTCGCCCAGCAGGCGGCTCTGGCGGGCTCCCAGCTCGCTGAGCTGGTCATAGTCGGCGGCCCCGAAACTGGCCTGGCCGTGGCGGACAAGATAGAGCGTTCCCATGCCCTCATCATCGCCTTGCGCGCTGTTGCGGGGCTGTCACTCGCGCGACCGGCTAAAATCCCGCTCCAGGCCGGAAACCTTATGTCCGGCTTCGCATTCAATTTCATCGGAGCCACTCATGGGCAACAAGATCAAGACCGAGGCCGACCAGCGCGCCACCCCCCGTCCCATCCCCCCCACCGGGCTGACGTTCACGCACGGCCGCGGCCAGAAGAGCAGCCTGGAGCGTGGTTCGCACACCCGCAGCAAGAAGAACCCGGGCAAGCGTCCGCATTCGGGTTGATGTCCTGGCGGGCCTGTCCCGCCGACATCCCCCTCACAGGCCCTTGCCCAACAGCAGGGCCTGTTTTGTTT
>JACDQM010000163.1 GCA_015657635.1 Roseateles sp. | reverse complement strand
GCTTGTTCAGCAGGATCAGCGCCTTCTCGTAGAACGGCCAGGTCTTGCCACTGACCTCGAACACCAGGCCGTCAGTGGCGAACTCGGCGTCCGCGTCGTCGACGATCTCGCCGCCGATCTTGACCTCGCCGTTGTAGATCAGGCCGGCGCACAGGCGGCGCGTGCCGAAGCCCTGGGAGAAGAGGATTTGTGAGAGGCGCATCAGCGGGTCTGCGGCGAAGCAGCGGAAGAGGTAGAGGAGGGGGATGATGCGGGACGCGCTGGCGTGCCCTCGAAGGGGCTGCCGTCGATGCGCAGGCCCTGCGCGGACAGGCGCCGGGCCAGCACCGGACCGATGCCGCTGACGCGGGCCTGCAGCTCGGCCCAGCTGCGGAACTCGGCCTGCGCGCGCGCCTGCAGCAGGCGCTCGGCCAGCGCCGGGCCGATGCCCGGCAAGGATTCCAGCTCGGCGCGGCTGGCGCGGTTGAGTTCCAGCGTGCCCGCGCTGCGCACCGTCAGCGGCAGCACAAGCATCAGGGCCAGGCCGGTCAGCAGCAGGCAACGGCGGCGCGGGCGGGGCTGCATGGTCAGTCGCCGGCTATTCACCCGTCTGGGCCTGGACCATGGCGGCATAGGCGCCGCGCTCGCGAGTCAGCAACTCGGCATGGCTGCCGCTCTCGACCAGGCTGCCTTCGCGCAGCACATGGATGCGGTCGGCATTGCGGATGGTGGACAGGCGGTGGGCGATCACGATCAGCGTTTTCTTGCCGCGCCATTCGTCCAGCGCCTGCTGCACGGCGCGCTCGCTCTCGGTGTCCAGTGCCGAGGTGGCTTCGTCGAAGACCCAGATCGGCGCGTCCTTGTAGAGCGCGCGGGCGATCGCCAGGCGCTGGCGCTGGCCGCCGGAGAGCTTGGAGCCGTTGGCGCCAACCGGCGTCTCCAGCCCCTGCGGCAGGCCCTGCACGAAGTCCCACAGATGGGCGGCGCGCAGCGCCTGTTCCAGCCGGGCTTCGTCGCGCGGCTGGGCATAGGCGATGTTGTCGGCCACCGAGGCGTCGAACAGCACGATGTCCTGCGAGACCACGGCGAACTGGCGGCGCAGCGAAGCGCGCGTGAGCTCGTCAATCGGCGTGCCGTCCAGCAGGATGCGGCCGCTCTGCGGCTGCGCGAAGCCCAGCAGCAGCGTGACGATGGAACTCTTGCCCGAGCCCGAGGCGCCGACCAGGGCCGTGGTCTGGCCGGCCTCGAAGGGCAGGCTCAGGCCTTGCAGCGCATCGCGCTCGGCGCCCGGGTAGCGCAGGTGCACGGCATCCAGCTCCAGCCGGCCCTGGCAGCGCTGCAGTTCGCACGTGCCGGGATCGGGCTCGGCGGGCAGCGCGAACAGGCTGAAGCAGCCGCGCGCGATCACCAGGCCGTTGAGGATGGGCTGCGACAGCTCTGAGAGATGGCGCAGGCGCGAGCTCAATAGCAGCAGCGCGGTGACAAAGGCGGCGAAGTCGCCGACGCCGGTGTTGTTCTGGCGCGCCTGCAGCAGGGCGATGGTGATGATCAGCGACAGACCGATGGCCGCGACCAGCTGCGACAGCGGCTGGATGGTGGCATTGGTGGCCGAGATCTTCAGCGCCTGGCGCTGCGCGTCCTTGGCCAGGCCGGCGAACTGCTCGCGCTCATGCGCGGCCGCGTCGAAGCTGCGCACCACGCGCCAGGCGCGCACCAGGTCGTCGACCTTGGCCGACAGGCGCATCTGCGCGTCATAGCTCAAGGCGCCGATGCGCTGCACGCGCTTGTTGATGCGTTTCATCACGAAGGCCATCAGCGGCAGCGTGATCAGCGACAGCAGCGTCAGCTGCCAGTTCAGGTAGAGCAGATAGCCCAGTGTGGCGATGGTGGGCAGGCCGTCGCGCAGCACCGTGATCACCGAGCCGGACAGCAGGCTCATGAACTGCTGCGGGTCGTTGACGACCTTGGTCACGGCCGTGCCTGGCGGCAGCGTGGTGTAGACGGAGGAGTCGGCCTTCAGCAGCGTCTCCAGCAGCGCGCGACGCAAGTCCATCACGGTGCGCCAGCTGGTCCAGTTCAACAGATACAGGCCCAGGAAGCCGAACAGGCCGCGCAGCGCGAACAGGCTGATCAGCACCACCGGCACCCACCAGACGGCGAAGGCATCGGGCTTGAAGCCGTCGCTGAACACGGTCTTGATCAGGTGCGGGATCAGGGGCTCGGTGATGGCCGCGCCCAGATAGGCCAGCAGCGTCAGCGCCACGCCCCAGCGGTAGGGGCGGACGTAGCGCAGCACCTGGCGGGCGATGTCTTTCAGGGCTGGCTGGTCGGTGGTGCTCACAGAGTCGGTCGGGGCAGGGCGGAAGTGCGGTATTGTCGCCGCTCTTGCGAAACCGCTGACGCCCCGAGCCCTGTCTGATGAAGATCGTCCACCTGCTGCTGACGCACAGCTTTGCCGGCACCGAGCGCCATGCCATCGAGCTGGCCAATGCCCAGGCCGCCGACCATGAGGTGACGATGATCCTGCACCGGCGCGCGCCGAAGACCGGCCCAATGCGCTGGCGCACCGGCTGGACCCGCGGGTGAAGCAGCTGCTGGTGGGCGGCTGGGGGCCTCTGGCCATCTGGGCTGCGCGCCGCGCGCTGCGGCGCCTGAAGCCGGACGTCGCGCATGCGCATCTGAGCCACGCCTGCCGCGCCCTGCACGGCCTCAAGGGCCTGTGCCTGCGGGTGGCGACGCTGCACATCCACTACAAGTCGCAGCAGCATCGCGATCTGGACGCGCTGATCGCCATCGCGCCCTGGCAGCTCGATGCGATTCCGGCTGCGCAGCGCGCCCACACGGTGCAGATCGACAACTGGACCGCGGCGCCGCCCTTCGACGCCGAAGCGCGCCGGCGCGTACGCGCCGAGCTGGGTATTGGCGACGAGGTGTTCCTGATCGGCGCGCTGGGCCGCGCCGAGGCCAGCAAGGGGCTGGACCTGCTGATCGATGCCTTTGTTGCGGCCGATCTGCCGCAGACGCGGCTGGCCATCGTCGGCGGCGGGCGCGACTGGGAGAGCTTGCGGCAGCGCGCGCCGGCCGAGGTGCTGATGCCGGGCTTCGTGGCCCAGCCGCAGCAGTGGTTCAGCGCCTTCGATGCCTTCGTCAGCGCGGCGCGCTCCGAGCCTTTCGGCCTGGTGTTCCTGGAAGCGATGAGCGCAGGCCTGCCGGTGCTGGCGACGCGCTCGCAAGGCGGAGAGCATTTCGCGGCGCTGATCGAGCGGCCGCTGGTGGCTTGCAACGATGCAGCAGCGCTGTGCCAGGCCTTGCAGCAGCTGCGGGCCGAGCAGCCGGCGCGCCGGTCCTACGATCTGTCGGCCTTTGCGCAGGGCGCGAAAGTGGCCGAGGTCGAGGCCTTCTACCGGCGCGAGCTGGCGGCGCTGCGCTGAAGACTCTTCAAGTGCTCTGGTCGAGCCAGCGCCGCAGCGGCCGGCCCAGGCCGTAGGCCAGCTGCTGCCAGCGCGTGCGCGCATGGCGCTGCACGAAGATGCGGCGATACCAGTCGCTGTCCTGTAGCGCAGGCTGTTGCTGAGCGATCAGCTGCTGGCACAGCGCCTTCATCGCCACACTTTCCTCGCCGGCCGTGCGGCCGTTGCGGTAGGTCTTCTGGCCACTGGTGACGGGGCGGCGGTGGCTGGCCATCACCGCGTCGATCAGCGCAGTGCGGGGCCAGCCGCCCAACTGCTGCAGCGTCGGCATCAGGTATTTGTCGATGCCCCAGGAGGAGACATTGCCGCGGTACTGCTCGCGCCCGGCCATGAAGAGCTCGCCGCGGTAGAAGGGCATCATGACCTCGACCCAATCCACCTCGCGGTACAGGCGGTTGGGCTGGCGCAGCGTCCAGCGGTGGGTGTAGCGGCTGTCGTGGCTGAGCACGGGCGAGAAGCAGTCCAGCCCCTCGCAGCGGCCCAGATGCAGCACGCGGTTGATGTCGCTGACGCCCAGCACGATGTCGTCGTCGATCAGGCTGACATATTCGGGCGTGGTGCCGCTGGCGGCCAGGTGCTGCGCGAGGGCCTGGTAGATCTCGCCCTTGCACTCGGTCTGGCCCGACAGCACGGTGCAGCGCTGGCCGCGCAGTTCGGCGGGACCCGCGGGCTGGCGGCCGGTGTAGTCGAACAGCAGCCAGTCGAACTCAGGCGTGGCGTCCAGGTGGATCATCGCCAGCGGGGGCGATGATCCATCCCAGGACACCAGGACCAAAGGCTTGGCGGAGGTGCTGATGCTCATGCGCGGTGCCAGCGGTTCAAGACGGTGTAGGCCGCCTTGCGACGGAACTTGCGCCAGGTGGTGGCCAGGCTGTCGGGCGCCTTGGCGCCGACCGAGCTCTGCTGGCTGGTGTCGTCCAGCGCGATCACGGCCGGCTCCACGCCTTGCACATCCAGCTTGTTTTCCCACCAGTAGCGCAGATCGACATCGATCGGGCGGCCGAAGGGCAGGCGGCTGGCCAGCAGCTTGGCGGCGCCGGCGCGGCTGACGACATAGCCGGCCGTCAGGCTGGGGATGCGCTTGTAGTGCACGCGTTGGAAGCCTGGGGTCAGGTCTTGCGGCCGCTGCAGCTTGCGCACGCCTTCCTGGCGGTTGAGGTGGCTGATCAGCTTGACCATGTCCCAAGCTATGGGCTGCTCGCCCAGCGCTTGAATGACAGTGGCAAAGCCCGGCTCCAGCCGCACATCATCCTCCAGCACCACCAGCGCGGCATGCGGCGAGTCCAGCAGCCACTGCCAGGCGCGCAGGTGGCTGGCGTAGCAGCCCTTCTCGCCGTTGACCAGGGGCTTGTGGAACTGGCGCGCGTTGAGCGCATCGGAGTAGTAACGCGCCTGCTGCTCGGCTGAAAGCTCGGTCCAGCGTGTGGCGGCAAAGCGTTCGGCGGCCAGGCCGGCGCGCTTGAACTCGGCCTGCATGCGCTGGCGGCGTTCGCTGTCGCTGTCCAGATTGATGTAGACGATGGGCAGCATCGTGGGCGGCGGGCTCACTCGTGCCAGTGCTGGGCGATCCAGGTGGCGGGCCGCGCGTGGCGCCAGTTGCCATTGCTGCGGCCAGCCAGCGCGTCAGGCGGGTTCATCACGCCGTGGAAGATCAGGATGCGCGCACCCTTGGGGATAACGGGCTCGCGCCAGTAGTTGCTCGGCCAGGTCGGGATGCAGTGGTACTTGTAGCTGGCGCACCAGGCGGCGTCCCAGTATGTCAGCACGCCCTTGCGCTGCATTTCATCGGACAGATAGGCCTGCTCGTTGCGGAACTTGGCGCGGATGGCATCGAACTCGCGCCGGAACTTGGCCAGCACATCGGCATGTGCGCCGAGCGTGAAGCGGTAGACCGAGGAGTTGCCGGTGATGCGCCAGGGGCGCTTCCAGTCGTGGATGATCAGGAACTCGCCCGGCACTTCGAAGAAGGGCGTGATGTCGTCGACGATGACCACATCCAGGTCGAGGAACAGCGCCGTGCCCTTGAGGCCGTGCAGATCCGCCTCGAAGGTGGTCAGCTTGGTCCAGCCGCGCTCGGGGCTGCCGGGCGGCAGTGCCAGCGCCGGGATCGGCAGGCACTGCACCTCGGCGCGCACGCCTTCGCTGCGGTCGGTCAGGCAGACGAAACGGAACTCGCCCTTCAGGTGACGGCGCACCATCGCATAGAGGCGGTTGACGTATTCGGGGCCGTACTTGCTGCCCCACTTCATGCACAGGATGATGCGCTGTTCGTCGGTGCCGGCCCGTGCGGGCGGGGCTGCTGCTACTGCTTCAGTGCTCATCAAAGTTCCTCGACATGGCGAGGCGGATAGGTGTCCCAGCCAGGCAGCCAGGACATTGCCAGAAATAGTGCTGCGCTTCGAAGCCGCAGGCCGCGCAGCGGTAGCGCTGCAGCGGGCGCACGGCGCGGTCAAGCGCCGCACTGACCAGCTTGCCGTCGTCTTCGGCCAGCGGGCAGTTGCTCTGAGCCAGCAGCAGGCGGGTTGCCGACAGGCTGGGCTCGGTGCGCAGATGGTCGAGCAGGCGCTGGCGCTGCGCCAGGGCGTCCGGCTCGAGCAGCGCCATGGCCAGGATCAGGTGCATGCCGGGGCTGCGCTGATATTGCGCTTGCAGGGTTTGCAAGGCTTTGGCGACGGCTCCGCTGGCTCTGGCCGCCTCGGCATAGTCCTTGGCGACCAGGTTGAAGGCTTCAGGCTGCTGCGCCAGCAGTTCGGCAAACGCGGCCATGGCAGCCTCATGGCGGCCCTGGCGGGCCAGCATCTGGCCGGTCAGCACATGCGCGCGAGCCGCTTGCGGCGCGGCCTTGCGGGCTTGCTCCAGCAAGTGCAGCGCCTCGTCCTGGCGGTCACGGGCCTGCGCCTCCAGTGCCTGTTCGCACAGGTAATGCGCCACACGGGTTGCGAAGGAGGCGGTGCCACCGGCTTCCAGATGGCGCGCCACCTCGGCTGCCTTGGCCCATTCGCGCGTGCGCTCGTAGAGGTTGAGCAGGGCCAGCTCGGCCTCGCTCTCGAAGGCGCTGCCACGCAGCGCCGCGAAGGCCTCTTCGGCGCGGTCGAACAGGCCGGCCTTGTAGAAGTCCTGAGCCAGCGCATGCTGGGCGCGTTCGCGCTCGCTGCGCGGCAGGTCGGCGCGCGACAGCAGATGCTGATGCACCCGCACCGCGCGCTCGTATTCGCCGCGGCGGCGGAACAGATTGCCCAGGGCGAAGTGCAGCTCAGAGGTATCGGGGTCGGCCTGCACGGCTTCGATGAAGGCGTCGATGGCCTTGTCCTGCTGCTCGTTGAGCAAGAGGTTCAGGCCCTTGAAATAGGCCTTCGGGGCATCACGCTGCTCGCGCTTCCACTGCCGGCTGTCCAGCTTGGACGCCAGCCAGCCGAAGCCGAACACCAGGGGCAGGGCGATCAGCAGCCAGCTTAGCTCAAAGTCCATCGCGGATCGGATTCAGGGGCTCGGGGGCGGGGGCGGCGGCAGGGCCGTCGAGTCGCTGCGCCTGGCGGCGGTGCTTCCACCAAGCCGGCACCATGGCGAGGACGCCGACGGCGCATCCCAGGCCAAAGGCCAACAGCACGACGATCACCAGCGGCGAGTGCCAGTCGTGGCCGAAGAACCAACGCACCTGCACCTCCTGGCTGTTGTTCAGCGCGAAGGCGAAGAGTGCAAAAAAGAGGAAGGCTCGCAGGAGCCAGACGAGGATGCGCATCAGCGCGGATTCTAGGGCTCGGCGCTCAAGGCCGGGCCGTCAGGCGCGATTGCCGTCCAGCGGGCTGTCGTCGGCCGGCAACTGGGCGTCAACCGCTTCGCGCAAGGCTTTGCCCGGCTTGAAATGGGGCACGAGCTTCTCGGGGATCAGCACCTGCTCACCGCTGCGCGGGTTGCGGCCCATGCGGGGCGGGCGGCGGTTGATGGAGAAGCTGCCGAAGCCGCGGATCTCGATGCGATGGCCACGGGCCAGGGCGTCGGACATCGCGTCCAGGATGGTCTTGACCGCGAACTCGGTGTCGCGCTGGGTGAGTTGGCCAAAACGTTCGGCCAGCTGTGCAACGAGGTCGGAGCGGGTCATGACGTCGGAATTCCGAAGGGGGTACTGCGTTGAGGGAAAAACAGGCTCGCACTCGGGAGAGTGGCGAGCCTGCCGGGTTTGCTCACCACGGACCGGCCGTGGTGAAGCGGGCAGCAGACGGCCGGAGCCGTCCGCAGCCTATCAGCCCTGGTTGTCCAGCTTGGCGCGCAGCAGAGCGCCCAGGCTGGTGGTGCCTGCGTTCTCACGCTCGGACGTGGCCGACAGGCGCTGCATGGCTTCCTGCTGGTCCGCGTTGTCCTTGGCCTTGATCGACAGCTGGATGTTGCGGGTCTTGCGGTCGATGTTGACGATGATGGAGGTGACTTCGTCGCCTTCCTTCAGCACGTTGCGGGCGTCTTCCACGCGGTCGCGGGAGATTTCCGAAGCGCGCAGATAGCCCAGCACGCCGTCAGCCAGCTCGATCTCGGCGCCGCGCGGGTCGACGGTCTTGACCTTGCCGGTCACCGAGGCACCGCGGTCATTGACCGTGGTGAAGGAGGTGAACGGGTCGCTGTCCAGCTGCTTGATGCCCAGCGAGATGCGCTCGCGCTCGACGTCCACGGCCAGCACGACAGCTTCGACTTCCTGGCCCTTCTTGAAGTTGCGCACGGCAGCTTCGCCAGTCTCGTCCCAGCTCAGGTCGGACAGGTGCACCAGACCGTCGATGCCCTGGGCCAGACCCACGAACACGCCGAAGTCGGTGATGGACTTGACCGGGCCCTTGACCTTGTCGCCGCGCTTGACGTTCTCGGCGAACTCTTCCCACGGGTTGGCCTTGCACTGCTTCATGCCCAGCGAGATGCGACGCTTGTCTTCGTCGATCTCCAGAACCATGACTTCGACTTCGTCGCCCAGGGAGACGATCTTGGCCGGAGCGATGTTCTTGTTGGTCCAGTCCATTTCCGAGACGTGCACCAGGCCTTCGATGCCCGGCTCGATCTCGACGAACGCGCCGTAGTCGGCGATGTTGGTGACCTTGCCGAAGAGGCGGGTGTTGGTCGGGTAACGGCGAGCAACGCCGAACCACGGGTCATCACCCAGCTGCTTCAGACCCAGCGAAACGCGGTTCTTCTCAGCATCGAACTTCAGGACCTTGGCGGTCAGTTCCTGGCCGACAGTGACCACTTCGCTCGGGTGACGGACACGGCGCCATGCCATGTCGGTGATGTGCAGCAGGCCGTCGATGCCGCCCAGGTCCACGAACGCACCGTACTCGGTGATGTTCTTGACCACGCCGTTGACGATCGCGCCTTCGGACAGGGTTTCCAGCAGCTTGGCGCGCTCTTCGCCCATCGAAGCCTCGACCACAGCGCGGCGCGACAACACGACGTTGTTGCGCTTGCGGTCCAGCTTGATGACCTTGAACTCCATGGTCTTGCCTTCGTACGGGCTCATGTCCTTGACCGGACGGGTGTCCAGCAGGGAACCCGGCAGGAAGGCGCGGATGCCGTTGACCAGGACGGTCAAGCCGCCCTTGACCTTGCCCGACACGGTGCCGGTCACGAAGTCGCCCGACTCCAGTGCGGTCTCCAGCGACAGCCACGAGGCCAGACGCTTGGCCTTGTCGCGCGACAGGATGGTGTCGCCGTAGCCGTTTTCGATGGCGTCGATCGCCACCGAGACGAAGTCGCCGATTTGAACTTCCAGCTCGCCCTGGTCGTTCTTGAATTCTTCGATGGGCACATAGGCCTCGGACTTGAGGCCGGCATTCACGACCACGAAGCTGTGCTCGACGCGCACGACCTCGGCGGAGATGACCTCGCCAGCGCGCATGTCAGAGCGTTGCAGCGATTCCTCAAACAGGGCGGCGAAAGATTCTTGGGACATGGTGTTTCCTGAGCCGTCGCGCAAGGCGTTTGCGTTCCGGCGGTGTGTGCAAGCGAACTTGCGGGTTAGGTTGTAGAGATCGCTGCCCTCAGTGGACTGACGTCCGAGAGGAAGGGCAGCGGGCCCGTTCGGTCCCAACAGTCAGGGCTGATTCAGCCTTGGCTCTCAGGGCCTGGCCGCGCCGGACTCAACGCTGAGTCTGGAACGGCCTGCGCTCGGCCCACCAAGCCAGCACCAGATCACGAGATTCCTCGATGGTCTGCGCCGAGTTGTCGAGCGGTCGCGCGTCTGCGGCAGCCTTCAACGGCGAAGCGCTGCGACCTTGGTCGCGCGCGTCGCGAGCTTCTAGATCTGCACGCAAGCCCGCGATGCTAGCCGATTTTCCTTTGGAAATCAATTGCTTATGACGCCGCTCGGCGCGCGTCGCGGCACTGGCGGTCAGGAAAACCTTGAGCGCCGCGCCGGGAAACACGGCCGAGCCCATATCGCGGCCGTCGGCCACCAGGCCGGGCAGGCGCCGGAAGTCCAGTTGCAGCTGGTTGAGCGCAGCGCGCACTGGCGCATGGGCGGCGACCTGGGAGGCCATCAGGCCGGTGGCCTCTTCGCGCAAGGCATCGGTGATGTCTTCGGCACCCAGGGTGATCCGGCCTTTGGCAAAGTGCAGGTCCAGGCGGGCAGCCACCTCGGCCACGGCCGCCGCATCGTCGAGATCGACGCCCTGCCGATGGGCTGCCAGGCCGGCGGCCCGGTAGAGCGCCCCGGAGTCCAGCACCCAGTAGCCCAGCTCGTGCGCCACGACGTCGGCCAGCGTGCCCTTGCCGGAGGCGGTAGGCCCGTCGATGGTGATCACAGGGATGTCTTCGACCCGGGCGCTGACCACATCAAACAAGGTTTCGAAATAGTCCGGGAAGGTCTTGGCCACGCAATGCGGCTCAAGGATGCGAACCGGCACCGCAGCGTCGACACGCAATCCATTGAATGCCGCCAGCGAGAAGCACATGGCCACCCGATGGTCGTCATAGGTGTGGATGGCCGCCGCCTGCCACCGGTCCAGCGGGTGCACGCGCAGCCAGTCCGGGCCTTCCTCCACCTCGGCGCCGAGCTTGCGCAGTTCGCAGGCCATGGCGGCAATGCGGTCGGTCTCCTTGACGCGCCAGCTGGCGATATTGCGCAGCGTGGTCGGTCCGTCAGCGTACAGCGCCATCACGGCCAGCGTCATCGCGGCATCGGGAATGTGGTTGCAGTCCAGGTCCAGCGCCTTCAGGGGCCAGGCACCGCGGCGCACTTCCAGCCAGTTCGGACCCATATGCACCTGGGCGCCCATGGCCTGTGCCGCTTCGACGAAGCGCACATCGCCCTGCACCGAGGCGCTGCCGACGCCCTCGATGCGTACCGGCGCATCCAGCGCTGCGATGGCGCCAAGCGCCACGAAGTAAGAGGCCGATGACGCGTCGCCTTCCACATGCACCTCACCGGGCGAGCGGTAGCGGCTGCCGGCGGGAATGGTGAAGCGCTGCCAGTTGTCGTTGCTGACCGTGATGCCAAAGCGCGCCAGCAACTCCAGCGTGATCTGCACATAGGGCTTGGAGATCAGCTCGCCGACCACCTCGATCTGGATCTCGTCGCGGGCCACCAGGGGCAGAGCCAGCAGCAGGGCTGTGAGGAACTGGCTGGACACGTCACCGCGCACGCGCACGGGTTCCTTGAGCTTGAGAACCGAGGGGCCGCTCAAGCGCAGCGGCGGATAGCCTTCCTGGCCCAGGCAGTCGATCTCGCAGCCCAGCGCGCGCAGCGCATCGACCAGATCGCCGATCGGACGCTCATGCATGCGGGGCACGCCGCTGAGCTCGAACTCGCCGCCCTGCGTCGCGGCCAGCAGCGCCAGTGCCGCTGTCAGCGGCCTCATCGCGGTGCCCGCGTTGCCGAGGAAAAGCTGGGCCTTCGGATGGCGAAGGCTGGCGCCGATGCCGGTCACCTTCAGTGGGCCGCCCGCGGTCTGCTCCAGCTCGCAGCCCAGTGCCTTGAGCGCCGCCAGCATCACGGCGGTGTCGTCGGAATCGAGCAGGTCATGGACCAGGGTCTGGCCTTCCGACAAACCGGCCAGCAGCAGCACGCGGTTGGAAATGCTCTTGGAGCCGGGCAGATGCACAGTGCCTGCGGCGGAGCGCAGCGGTGGCAGGTCGAGGAAGGGAATCTTGTACATCGGGAGGGTGAGGGATCTCAGCGGCGCGGGCGCGGCGCACCCATATGCCAGTGACTGCGTGCCTGTGAAATGGCGCGGATGCGCGCCTCGAGCGCCGTGGCGTCGCCGCTGCTGATGGCGGCTTCGAGTTCGTCCAGTGCGGCGCGGAAACGCTGGGACTGCGCGAGGACCTCGGCCTTGTTGGCAATCAGGATGTCGCGCCACACGGCCGGGTCGCTGCCGGCGATGCGGGTGAAGTCCCGAAAACCCGGACCGCCCAGGCTCAGATAGTCCCGGCCGGCGGGCTGGCGTGCGACCGCCTCGAAGAAGGCGAATGCCAGCAGATGGGGCAGGTGACTGACGGCGGCGAAAGCGGCGTCATGGTTCTCCGGCGTCATCTTCAGCACCTGGGAGCCCAGCGCTGACCAGACATCGGTGGCGCGCTGCACCAGCACCGGGTCGGTCTGCGGCAGCGGTGTGAGGATGACCTGCCGGCCTAGGTAGAGCGTGGCATCGGCATGCTGGATGCCGCCCGATTCCTTGCCTGCGATCGGGTGGGCAGGCACGAAACTGTCCAGGCGGCTGCCGAGGGTGCGCCGGGCTGCATCCACCACATCACATTTGGTCGAGCCGACGTCCATGAAGAGGACGCCTTGCGAAACCAGATGCTTGACCGCTTTGAGCGTGGCCTCGGTCGCCGCCACGGGCACGGCCAGCAGCACGATGTCCGAACCCGAGACGGCCAGCAGCGCCGATTCGGCTGCCACATCGATGACACCGAGGCGCTTGGCGGTCTCGGTGGTAGACGGCGACTTGCTGTAGCCGATCACGCGTTTGACCAGGCCAGCCTTCTTCATCGCCAGGGCGAAGGATCCGCCCATCAGGCCACAGCCGATCACGCCCAGTTGGTTGAACATCGCAAGGGTCTCAGTGGCTGTCGAGCGGATAGGTGCCCAGCACCTTGAAGAAGGAACAGGCGGCGCGCAGTTCACGCATCGCTTGGGCGACATGCGGCTCGTCGGGGTGACCTTGCAGGTCGATGTAGAAGTAGTACTCCCACTGGCCCGAGCGCGCTGGGCGCGATTCGAAGCGGGTCATCGAGACGCCATGCACTTTCAGCGGCACCAGCATGTCATGCACGGCGCCCGGCTTGTTGCTGACCGAGACCACCAGGCTGGTGCAGTCATGCCCCGAGGCCTTGGGCGCCGGATGGCGATCCGGATGCGTGACGATGGCGAAGCGCGTGCGATTGTGGGCGTCGTCCTGGATGGCGGGCGCCACGACATGCAGGCCGTACTCGCTGCCCGCACGTTCGCTGGCGATGCCGGCCAGGCGCTTGTCCAGCGAGGCCAGGCGCGCACCCTCGGCATTGCTGGCGACCGGACGGCGCTCGGCATGCGGCAGGTGGGTGGACAGCCAGCCATGGCACTGCGCCAGTGCCTGTGGGTGAGCGCAGACGGCCTGCACATCGTCCAGCGAGTTCTCGCGGCGCAGCAGGTTGTGGCGCACGAACAGGCTGGTCTCGCCGATGATGAACAAGGGCGTGGTCAGGAACAGATCCAGCGAGCGGGCCACCACGCCTTCGGTCGAGTTCTCGACCGGGACGACGCCGAAGTCGGCTGCGCCGGTGGTCGTGACGCGGAAGACCTCGTCGATGCTGGCGCAGGGCACGCGCACGATGGAGCTGCCGAAGAAGCCCAGCGCCGCGAGTTCGCTGAAGGTGCCGGCCGGGCCCAGATAGGCCACGCGCGTCGGCGTCTCCAGCGCGCGGCAGGCCGACATGATCTCGCGCCAGATCGGTGCCACGCTGTCATTCTTCAGCGGGCCGGGGTTGCGGGCCTTGAGGCCGTCGATCACCTGGGCCTCGCGCTCGGGGCGGAATACCACCGAGCCTTCCTTCTTTTTCAACTCGCCCACTTCACCGGCTAGCGTGGCGCGGCGGTTCAGCAGGTCCAGCAGTTCACGGTCGACGCCGTCGATCTGGTCGCGCAGCGCCAGCAATGCGGGGTCGGTCGCTGCCGACGTGTTGGGAGCCTCGGAGCCTCCATCAGCCATGTTGTGCCTCAAAGTCCTTCAGGTACGTGACCAATGCCTGCACGCCTTCCAGCGGCATGGCGTTGTAGATCGATGCACGCATGCCTCCCACCGACTTGTGGCCCTTGAGTTGCAGCAGTCCGCGCGCCTTGGCACCCGCCAGGAACGCGTCGTTCAGGCGCGGCTCGTCGTAGGAGCCGCGCAGGTAAAACGGTATGTTCATGCGTGAGCGGCAGTCTGCGGCCACGCGGTTCTCAAACATGCGGGATTGATCCAGCGCGCCGTACAGCAGCTGCGCCTTGTCGGTATTGCGCTGTTCGATCGCTGCCAGGCCGGTCTTGCCGGCGTAGCTGAAAGTCTTCAGCCACTTGAACACCAGGCCGGCGACATAGATCGCGAAAGTGGGCGGCGTGTTGTACATCGACTGCGCGTCGGCCACGGTCTTGAAGTCGAACGCCGAGGGGCAGATGGCCAGCGCATGGCCGAGCAGGTCTTCACGGACGAACACCAGGGTCAGGCCAGCCGGGCCGATGTTCTTCTGCGCGCCACCGAAGGCCAGCCCGACGCGCGACCAGTCGATCGGGCGCGACAGCTGGTGCGAGGAGCAGTCGATCACCAGCGGTGCATCGGAGCCCAGCGCCTTCAGGTCGGGTAGTTCGGTGAATTCGACGCCGTCGATGGTTTCATTGGTGCAGATGTGCACGTAAGCGGCATCCCGGCGCAGTTGCCAGCTCGATGGTGGTGGCAGCGTCGTGTATCGCTGCCCGGCACCATCGGCGGCAATCTGCACATCGGCATAGCGGCGGGCTTCCTGGGCGCTCTTCTTGGACCAGGAGCCGGTCACCACCACATCGACCTTGCCGCCCCGCGACAGATTCATCGGCACGATGGCGTTCTCGGCCAAGCCGCCGCCCTGCATGAACAGGATGCGGAAGTTCTGCGGCACCTGGAGAAGGTCCCGCAAATCAGCTTCAGCAGCTTCGTAGATGGAGATGAACTCGCGTCCGCGATGACTCATCTCCATCACGCTCATGCCGCTGCCATGCCAGTCCAGCATCTCGCCCGCGACCTGCTGCAGCACTTCCTCAGGCAATGCGGCCGGACCGGCCGAGAAATTGAACGGGCGCTGGGACATGGCAGAGAGGAGCTTTACTTCTTGGCGGGCGCGGAAGCGGGGGCGTTGGCAGGCTTGGGCTGGATGCCGAGATGCTTCATCACGTTCTGCTCCAGAGTGCGCAAGCGCGTCTCGATCGTGCCGCGACTTTCGGCCACGACTTTTTCGCTCAGCTGCTTCTGCATCTCGCCGCTGAGTTGGCTGTACTTCTTGCTGACAGGCGACTCCAGCCAGGCGATCAACTGGGCGAGCTCTTCTTCGCTGAAGCGTTCCTCGAACAGCTTGCCGAGCGTCTCGGGGGCGACCTTGCTGCCGCGCTCACGCAGCAGAGGGGTGGTCTCGTCGACGAACTTCTTGATGTCTGTCTCGATCGCTTTGGCCGCCGCCTCGCGCTTGTCCGCGGGCATCTGGCGCAAGGCTGCCGCGGCGTTCTGCATCAGATTGCCGATCGGGGCTTGCAGCAGGCCTTGCGCCAGCGCTTCGACCGCCGGCTGGTGCAGCTGCACCAGCTTGGCGACCTGCGCCTTTTTGGCTGGGCTGCTGGCGGGCATGGCGCCTTGTGCGAACGAGGCATTGGCGCACACCAGCAGGGTGGCAGCAGCGAGGGCTTTGAAGTTCAAGTTCATTCCTTGGTTGTGGAATCGTCGGCTTCGCCGGTGTCTTCAACGCCATCTTCGGCGGCTGTGCTGCTGCCCTCGTTGGCGTCGTTTTCAACGATGCGCTGCAGGCCGGAAAGCTTGGAACCGTCGTCGAGCGCGATCAGTGTGACGCCCTGGGTGGCGCGTCCCAGTTCGCGGATCTCGGAGACGCGGGTGCGCACCAGCACACCCTTGTCGGTGATCAGCATGATCTCGTCCTCGGCACGCACCAGCGTGGCGGCGACGACGCGGCCGTTGCGCTCGCTCTGCTGGATCGCGATCATGCCCTTGGTGCCGCGGCCGTGGCGGGTGTACTCGATGATGGAGGTGCGCTTGCCGTAGCCGTTCTCGGTGGCGGTCAGCACGCTTTGCGTCTCGTCCTCGGCCACCAGCATCGCGATCAGGCGCTGCTCGGGCTCGAGCATCATGCCGCGCACGCCACGGGCCTGACGGCCCATCGGACGTACATCGTCTTCGTCGAAACGCACCGCCTTGCCGCCGTCGCTGAACAGCATCACGTCGTGCTTGCCGTCGGTCAGCGCGGCGCCGATCAGGTAGTCGCCTTCGTCGAGATCGACTGCAATGATGCCGGCCTTGCGCGGGTTGCTGAAGTCCTTCAGCGAGGTCTTCTTGACGGTACCCAGTGCGGTGGCCATGAAGATGAAATGATCTTCCGGGAAGACGCGGAACTCACCCGTCAGCGGCAGCACCACGGTGATCTTCTCGTCCTGCTGCAGCGGGAACATATTGACGATCGGCTTGCCGCGCGAGTTGCGGCTGCCCTGCGGCACTTCCCAGACCTTGAGCCAGTAGACGCGGCCGCGGTTGCTGAAGCACAGGATCCAGTCGTGCGTGTTGGCGATGAAGAGCTGGTCGATCCAGTCGTCGTCCTTGGTCTGCGTGGCCTGCTTGCCGCGGCCGCCACGGCGCTGGGCACGGTACTCGCTGAGTGCCTGGCTCTTGATATAGCCGGTGTGCGACAGCGTCACCACCATATCGGTCGGCGTGATCAGGTCTTCGGTGCCCAGCTCCTGGGCGTTATGTTCAATCACACTGCGGCGTGCACCGAGCTTGGTCTGGCCAAACTCCTGGCGCACCTGCAGCAGCTCCTCGCCAATGATGACGGTCACACGCTCAGGCTTGGCCAGGATGTCCAGCAGATCAGCGATCTGCGACATCACGTCCTTGTACTCGCCGACGATCTTGTCCTGCTCCAGGCCGGTCAGGCGTTGCAGGCGCATCTGCAGGATTTCGCCAGCCTGGTCTTCCGACAGCCGGTACAGGCCATCTGCCTGCATGCCGAACTCAATCCCGAGGCCCTCGGGGCGATAAGCCTGGCTACCGCCTTCGGCGCGCGACAGCATCTCGCGCACCAGCGACGAATCCCAGCTCTTGCTCATCAGCGCGGCCTTGGCGACCGGCGGGGTGGGCGAGTTCTTGATGGTCTCGATGAACTCGTCGATATTGGCCAGCGCGACGGCCAGGCCTTCCAGCACATGGCCGCGTTCACGCGCCTTGCGCAGTTCGAAAATCGTGCGGCGCGTCACCACCTCGCGGCGGTGCTCCAGGAAGACGGTAATCAAGTCCTTCAGGTTGCAGAGCTTGGGCTGACCGTCGATCAGCGCCACCATATTCATGCCGAAGGTGTCTTGCAGCTGG
>JACDQM010000162.1 GCA_015657635.1 Roseateles sp. | reverse complement strand
TGCCGTTGAAGCCCTCGATGTAGCCGTTCTGCATGGGCCTCCCGGGCTGGATGAGGATGTGCTGCACCCCGTGAGATTGCGCCCAAGCGATGAAGGCCCGACAAGTGAACTCCGGCCCGTTGTCGGTTTTCACCGCCGCTGGGTAGCCCCTGAAGATCGCGGCCCGATCCAGCAGCCGTGTCACGTACTGGCCCGAGAGCCCAAAGTCCACGGCGATGTCCACGCGCTCGTGCGTGAAGTCGTCAGCCACGGTCAGGCACTTGATGCGCCGGCCGTTGGCCAGGCTGTCTGAGACGAAGTCCATGCTCCACACCTCATTGCCGCGGCTTGCCACCGTGAGCGGCACACGCTCGCTGGCCGCGCGCCGGACCTTCTTGCGTTTACGCACCGCGAGCTGTGCCTGGCTGTACAGCCGATAGACCCGCTTGTGATTCACGCCTGGAAACTCCGGGCGCAGCAGGTCATGGATGCGGCGATAGCCAAAGCGCCGGCGCACGTGCGCGATCTCGACGATCTTGGCGCTGAGCTGCTGCGTGGCCTCATCGACCACGGGCGGGTTGCGGTAACTGTCCCTGGAGAGCCCCACCAGGCGGCACGCACGGCGTTCGGACAAGTGATGCTGCTCGATCATCCTGGCCGCCGCTGCGCGCCTGACCTGCGGCGCTAGGGCTTTACGCCGAAGACATCCTTGAGCGCGTGGATGTCGAGGTGAGCCTCGGCCAGCAGGCGCTTGAGTTTGGCGTTCTCGGATTCGAGTTCACGCAGCCGCTTGGCATCCGTGGCCTGCATGCCGCCGTACTTAGCTCGCCACTTGTAGAAGGTGGCATCACTGAAGCCGCCTTGCCGGCACAGCTCCTTGACCGGCATGCGGCCTGTGCTTGCCTGAGGAATCCAATGATGTTCCTCGGTGAATCTGCTCTTCTTCATGTCCATCATTCTCCTGGTTGATGGACTTCGCTACCTTTACGCTGGTACGGCTGGGAGGGGGCAGGTCAACAAGGCAGACCAGACGCTGCGAGATGCGATGGACCTGGCGCTGTTGACCGGCCAGCGGCCGGCCGATGTGCTGAAGATCAAGGGCGAGGACTTGCGAGACGGCGCGCTGTGGATCGTGCAGAACAAGACCAAGGCCAAGCGCGCCATTGAGCTAACCGGCGAGCTGGCGGCCCTGATCGAGCGCATCAAAGCCAGGCCGCGGGAGCGGCTGAGCGCCTGGCTGATTCAGGACGATGACGGCAAGCCGCTGGGCACCCATGGCCTGCGCTCACGCTTTGACAAGGCGCGCAAGCTGGCCGGGGTGGAGTTCCAGTTTCGGGACATCCGGGCCAAGGCTGCGACCGATACGGGCGACCTCGCGCACTCGCAGAAGCTGCTGGGGCATCGAAATCGAGAAATGACGGAGCATTACGTGCGTCAGCGCGTAGGAGAACGTGTTCAGCCACTCAGGTAGCAAGCGTAGAGATCCGCTTGCAGAACCGGTGCGCATTGGATGTCTCAATGTATTGAACATCGATTGGGCCATCGTGCAACGGCGACCAAATCGCTCGCAATTCATGTTGCATCATGAACTTCGGCTGCTTGATAAGTGCGGGATGCGAGCCAC
This sequence comes from Roseateles sp., assembly GCA_015657635.1. Lineage (GTDB taxonomy): Bacteria > Pseudomonadota > Gammaproteobacteria > Burkholderiales > Burkholderiaceae_C > JACDQM01. The sequence continues at coordinate 1,637 of JACDQM010000162.1, read as the reverse complement.
CATTGGCTCCATTCCACTGCTCGATTCGCTCTTGATACCTGACGGGAAACACACCTTCAAACTTGACCGCGACGCGCGCGGCCAAAGCCTGGGTCAGCGCCTCGCAGAACTGAGGAACACTTGTGATCTGGGCGCAAGCATCTGCGCCCTCGAACTCACGAAGAACAGCCGCTGAAAACTTCCTGGAAAAACAGTAGATGAAGCAGTCGCACGCCTCGATGTGCCTCTCGAATTTGCAATCTAGAAACGTGGCCCGCCCTGGACCGACGAGATTGAATCCTAAGTGCTTGCTAAAGCTGTCTGCTCGCGGGGTGTTGCCCTGCAAGACCTCATAGGCCGGCTCGTGCGTTAAGAGCTTTGTGCCCTCAGTTGCGTCAGATATCCCGGCCTTGTGCTCGCCTTTCCGATAGTCGAACAACGTCCCAATTCGAACATTGCCTGCGCCGACTAACGAGTCAATGAACCTTGCCTCGGAGTACTTGTAAAGCGCCATCGTGCGTCCCAGGAGCGATCAGCTACGTCGCCACCTTCCAGCCAATGAAACTGTTCCAGCGGGAAACCGACTTCAGCTCCCGCTGCTCCATGAGATGCGCAATTTCATCTCGCCAATCCTCGATAGTCTGTTGAACTACTGCATGGCACGACCTGTCGACTTCCGCGGGCGTTCGATCCATCAGACGAACAAGCTCCGGAATCAGGTCGGTACGGGGGTGGCGAAAAAGCTTGCTATTGATCTCCTCACCTCTGAACTTCTGCAGTTCACTCACCTTTGCTCGAAGCTCTAGTCGGCGCGCACCATCCTCGCTGCTATTCGTCAAATTGGCGCTATCCGCTTGGCTCTGCAAGGACGTTATGGCTTGGTCAATCGCGTCAAACCAGGGCTTCGCTGCTACGCAGACCCAACGCCACAGCACCTCATGGGTCCAAGGAGTCAGCGCGCGCCGTATCAAGTCCTCGCTGATATCCAGCTGTCGCATCCGAGCACGGGTTTCGTTCGCCAACTGATTGAGTTCTGCCTCGTCAAACGCTGACTGCCAATAGCGATCACCTGCAGCCTGCTTAACGATGCCCGCATACACGTGCGCAGCCAAGTCCTGAAGCTTCTTGAATAGCTCGTCTGCCTGTTTGATACGTTGTGTCACCTCACGGGTCTTGGCTTCAAGGCCCAGCCCCTTCAAGGTTTCAAACCGATCGATCGTGGCAGCTAGCAGCAGCACAAGCGCAGCACCAAGGCAACTGAGACCAAGCGCAACGTCAGTCCCAAAGCAAAGCCAAACGCCGCGGCACAGCAGAACCAGTCCAGCCGCCAGTAAGGCGACATTGACAAGCTCATGCATGTTTCGACGCCAGCCCTCGCTGCCCCAATCGTTCTCGCCTCCCGGCATGGTCACTCCCCCTTCATGCACGGCATGTACTGCCGGTTTGTAGATGTGTGCCTGGATTGTAGAAAAGCCCCGGATAGCGAGCTATGCGGGGCTTTCGTCTAAGTGCTTGTCGCACTTGCAAATTTTTGGTGGCCTGGGGCGGAATCGAACCACCGACACGCGGATTTCAATTCCGTTGCAAGAAAGTGTTCGACCATGTGTAGCATTGCCACTGGATCACAAGTACAAATAATAAAATCAACACGTTACAAG
>JACDQM010000017.1 GCA_015657635.1 Roseateles sp. | reverse complement strand
TGGCAGGTGCAGGTGCAGGTGCAGGTGCAGGTGCCGGGGGCCGGGGCCGAGGCGGGCGCCGCAGGGTCGCCGCCGCCGCAGGCCGTCAAGGCCAGGCTGCCGAGTAGGATGGCGATCTGCGAAAGTTGCAGGTGTGAGGGGCGGTGAGTGCGGAACATGGTGTCGGTCTCCAAGCTGGGTGAATGGGGCTACCTGTCTGCTTACGCCGCCGGCGCTTGCAAAAAGGCTCATGCCGCGCCGCATACCCCCCTAACTCGAAGATCAGGGCCTGCACCGTGAACGATCCGACTGCTGCTGCCACGCCGGCCTTTCCCGGCCTCGGTGAGGTGACCCAATGGCTCAGCGCCCACGCTGACGAGGCGTCCTCGGCGCTGGGCAGCCAGCTGTTCGAGATGCTCTATGACGAGCTGCGGCGCCTGGCGCGCGGCCATCTGCGCCGCGAGGATGCCGGGCACACGCTGTCGGCCACCGCGCTCTCGCATGAGGCCTGGTTTCGCATGGCCGAGCAGAGCCGCACCCAGTGGCGCAACCGCGGCCATTTCCTGGCCGTGGCGTCCATCATGATGCGGCGCATCCTCGTCAACCATGAGCTGGCACGCCGCGCCGACAAGCGCGATGCCGAGCTGGTGCCGCTGACGCTGTCGGGCCTGGAGGGGCTGGCGCAGTCACCCGATCGGGATCTGGTGGCGGTGCATGAGGCGCTGCTGGCCTTCGAGCAGGTGGACGCGCGCGCCGCCAAGGGCGTGGAGCTGCGCTTCTTCGGCGGGCTGGAGAACGAGGAGATCGCCGAGGTGCTGGGCGTCTCGCTGGCCACCGTCAAGCGCGACTGGACGCTGGCGCGCGCCTGGCTGCACCGCGAACTGGGCGCCTGAGCCTCAGCTCAGCGCTGCTGCTGGCATTCCGGGCAGGAGCCGTAGAGCGTCAGCTCATGGCTCTCGACCTTGAAACCCGGGGGCGCCAGCCGGGCGAGGTTGCCCGGGCAGGCATGCACGTCGAACACGCGCTCGCAATGGGTGCACTGGAAGTGGTGGTGGTGACCATGCACCGCCTCGTAGCGCGGGTTGTCGCCCGGCAGCTGCACCACCTGCAGCTCGGCGCTCTCGACCAGGCTCTTCAGGTTGCGATAGACCGTGGCCAGCGACATGCCCGGTACTTCTTCCTGCGAAGACTCAAGGATCTCCTGCGCCAGCAGGGGTCGGCCGGCACGGTCGACGGCGGCTCGGATCGCGGTGCGCTGACGGGTTGAACGTTCCATGGCCTCGGATTATCCAGGGAGGGCTGTCGCCATCTTAATAAGAATGCAATATCATTAGCAAATGCGAAATGATGCCGACACCTCACGGGCCGCTGCAAAGCGGCAGCTCCCGGTCACCGTGCTGTCGGGCTTCCTGGGGGCAGGCAAGACCACCTTGCTGAACCATGTGCTGGCGAACCGCGACGGCTTGCGCGTGGCCGTGATCGTCAACGACATGAGCGAGGTCAACATCGACGCGTCGCTGCTGGCCAAGGGCAGCGAGAAGGCGGGCGCGGCCTTGTCGCGCACCGAGGAAAAGATGGTCGAGATGAGCAATGGCTGCATCTGCTGCACCTTGCGCGAGGACCTGCTGCTGGAAGTGCGGCGCCTGGCCGCCGAAGGCCGCTTCGACTACCTGCTGATCGAGAGCACCGGCATCGGCGAGCCCATGCCGGTGGCGGCCACGTTTGACTTCGCCGACGAGCAGGGCCAATCGCTGAACGATGTGGCGCGCATCGACACCATGGTCACCGTGGTCGACGGCCACAACCTGCTGGCCGACTTCAGCAGCCGCGACCTGCTGGCGCAGCGCGGCGAGGTGGCTGCCGACGAGGACAACCGCAGCCTGGCCGGCCTGCTGACCGAGCAGATCGAGTTTGCCGACGTGATCGTGCTCAACAAGATGGACCTGGTCAGCGCCGAGCGCCGGCTGGAGCTGATGGGGCTGCTGAAGTCGCTGAACCCGGGCGCGGATGTGGTCGAAACCGTCAAGGGCCAGGTGCCGCTGGAGCGCGTGCTGGGCACCGGGCGTTTCGACATCGAGCAGGCCAGCGAGCAGGCAGGCTGGGCACGCGCCCTGGAGGGCGATCACCTGCCGGAGACCGAGGCCTACGGCATCAGCAGCTTTGTGCTGAGCAGCCGCGAGCCTCTGCACCCGCAGCGCTTCGCCGAGTTCATGGAACTGCCGCTGCCCGGCCTGCTGCGCGCCAAGGGCTATGTCTGGCTGGCCAGCCAGCCTGAATGGGTGCTGGCCTACAGCCGCGCCGGCCAGGTGGCCACCCATGAGCCGATGGGGCGCTGGTGGGCGGCCGCCGCGCGTGAACGCTGGCCTGAGTCCGGCACGCCTGAACGCAGCGCGATCGAAGCCAACTGGCGCGAGCCGCACGGCGACCGCATGAACGAGGTGGTGTTCATCGGCCGCGGTCTGGACCGTGCCGCCATCGAGCAGGCCTGGAAGGCCATTCACCTGAACTTCACCGAAACACGCAAGGGCGCCCGCCACTGGGCCGCCCTCCCGGACCCGTTCCCGAAGTGGACGGGGACGGAGACGGCGGCCTGAGGGACCGCCTGCCAGGACGAGCAACGATTCAAAGAGGAGAAACGAATGACATCCAACAACAAATCCACCTTGCCCAGCCGGCCCACTGCTCTCTGGGTCAGCGCCTTGCTGGCATCGGCACTGCTGGCGGCTTGCGGCGGCGGCGTCGACAGCGACGAAGGCCCGGACAAGCACGAGAACACCACCATCGACACCGCGGGCCGGCTGGCCCTGATCGAGCCCAACGCCAAGACGCTGCGCCTGTTCGATCTGGACTCGGGCACCACGGAGGCCAGCTATGCGCTGGACAACGTGCCGTCGGCGGTTTACGCCAGCCCGAGCGGCCGCTACGCGGTGGCGGTGCAGCGTCTGCAGGATCAGGTGCAGTTCATCGATGCCGGCATCTGGCAGGAGGACCATGTCGACCATCTGCATGACTACAAGCAGGCCTCCAAGTCGGTGGCCTGGAAGCTGACGGGCTCGCGCCCGACCCACTACGACGTGCAGGCCGGCAAGCAGGCCGCCTTCTTCATGGACGGCGACAGCACGGCCACGCCCGCAAAGAACGCCGGCGTGCGCCTCTTCAGCGATGCGTCCATCGCCACAGGCGGCACCCTGGCGGCGCTGGACCTCAGCGCCCCCATCCACGGCCTGGGCGAGCCGGTCGACAACAAGCTGCTGGTGGTCAGCCGCGCCGCAGACGCGCCGGACACCTTGCCGACCCATCTGAACCTGTATCAGCGTGAAGGTGCGACGTACCGGCTCGACCGCCAAGTGCCGACGCGCTGCAACGGCATGCACGGCAGCTTCAGCGCCGGGGCCTACACCGTGGCGGGCTGCCTGGACGGCATGCTGCTGGTCAAGCACCTGAGCGCCAGCACGGTCAGCGACGGCCAGAAGCTGCTGACGCCGCTGCGCGTCGGCACCATCGCCGGCCATGCGCGCCTGGGCAGCCACTTCATCGGCGTGGCCACCGAAGGCGCGGCACCGGCCGTGGTGACGACCCGTTTCTACGCGGTGGACGTCGATGCCGGCACCGTCAGCAGCTTCGTGCCGCAGGGCTGGGTGGACGGCAACATTCGCCGCGCGCATGGCTTCGATCGCAGCGGCAAACGCTTTGCCGTGCTAGACAACCAGGGCACGCTGATCCTCAGCCAGCACCAGAACAAGGCCTGGGCACCGCTGGCCCGCGTGGCCGGCGTCATCCCGAGCATGCCGACGGCCGCGCCCTGGCCGGCCATCGTGGCCAACGGCGCCAAGGACGAGCTCTACATCAGCGATCCGCAGGCACGCCAGCTGGTGGTGGTGGACAGCAGCACCGGCGTCGTCAAGTCGCGCCGCAACCTCGATTTCGTGCCGTCCGGCCTGGCCTGGCTGGGCATCACGCGCTGAAGCGCCGACACCAAGAAAACGCAAACATGAAGAACCTATCTTTCTCCCTCATCGCCGCTGCCGGCCTGCTGGCGGGCGGCGCAGCGCTGGCGCAGGAGCGCGCGCCCGCGCCGAAGTCGGCCACCGGCTGGCAATTCGGCGCGGTGCTGGACACCACCTACACGAGCCGCGCCCTGGAACTGGGCGCACGCGACAAGGGCCTGCAACTCGGCCATAGCGACCTGAGCGCCAGCGGCGCGCTGGGCGCGCACCTGCGCGGCCACGCCGTGGCGATGCTGGAGACGCATGATGGCCAACTGGAAAAGTCCATCGAGGAGTTCTGGCTGGAGACCACCACGCTGCCCGTCGGCCTGCAGGCGCGCGCCGGGCGCTTCGCCTCGCAGATCGGCTATCTGAACCAGCAGCACATGCATGCTGACGATTTCACCGAGCGTCCGCTTCTGTACCGCGCCTTCCTGGGCGGCCACTGGAACGATGACGGCCTGCGCCTGAACTGGACCGCGCCGACGCCCTTCTACCTGATGCTGGGCGCCGAGGTCTTCCGCGGCAAGAAGCTGGTCGCCGAGGCGGCCAATGATCCGGGCCGTGTCGGCGCCGCCACGCTGGTGGCGAAGATGGGCGCGGACCTGAACCGTTCGCACAGCTGGCAGCTGGGCCTCTCGCACCTGCGCAACCGCAGGGAAGCTGCGCTCGAAGAGGCGCATGAGCACGAGGAAGGCGCTGACGAGCACGAGCATCACCACCACCACCATGGCGCGCAGTTCACCGGCCGCAAGACCTGGATGGTCGACGCCACCTGGAAGTGGGCACCCAATGGAAACAACCGCGACCAGCAGCTGCGCCTGAGCTTCGAGGCGGCGCAGATCAGCGGGCTGAACCGCTATGCGAGTTCCGGCGACAGGCAGGAGGCGAATGCGCTGGCCGCGGTGTGGCGTTTCAATCCCAGCTGGGAAGTCGGCGCCCGCGCGGACTGGCTGCGCGTGCGCATGCCGCATGGCGACCACTTCCACAGCGGCCTGCTGCGCGAGCGCAGCCTGATGCTGGCCTGGAAGCCCACGCATATGCAGGCCGTGCGCCTGCAGTACACGACCCAGCGCGACGCGGTCGAGTTCGAGAACCCGGCCAAGCGCTCGGTGCAGCTGCAGTACGTGCTGGCCTTTGGAGCCCATGGTGCACACAGCTACTAAGCGGATCGGCCTGGCCCTGCTGTTCGGCGCGAGCCTGCAGGCCCAGGCGCAGAGCCCTTTCACCGTCTTCGCCTGCGAGCCGGAGTGGGCCGCGCTGACCCGGGTGCTGCTGCCGACAGCGCGCCTGCATGTGGCCACGCATGCCAAGCAGGACCCGCATCACATCGAGGCCCGGCCGGCCCTGATCGCGCAGCTGCGCGCCAGCGATGCGGCCATCTGCAGTGGCGCGGCGCTGGAAAGCGGCTGGCTGCCGGTGCTGCAGCAGCGCGCCGGCAATGCCAAGGTCAGCAACAGTGCGGCCTCGATGTTCTTCGCGGCCGATCATGTCAGCCTGATCGATGCGCAGCCCGGCGTCATCGGCACGCCCTGGGCGGGCGATGTGCATGAGCAGGGCAATCCGCACTTCCACACCGACCCGCGTCGCCTGCTGGAGGTGGCGCAGGCCTGGAGCGACACGCTGCAGCAGCTGCAGCCCGCACAGGCCGCTGCCATCGCGCAGCGCCATGCGGCCTTCCAGACGCAATGGCGCCAGCGCATCACCGAGTGGGAGCGCCGCGCCGCGCCGATCAAGGGCCAGCGCGTGGCGGCGCAGCACAGCAGCTTTGCCTATCTGTTGCGCTGGCTGGGTGTGCAGCAGGGGGTGGATCTGGAGCCCAAGCCCGGCATGGCACCGACGCCGGTGCATCTGCAACGCCTGCTCGAAACCCTGCGCACCCAGCCTGCGGCGGCGGTGGTGATCAGCAGCTATCAGGACCCGCGGCCGGGCCGCTGGCTGTCCGGGCAGTTCGGCAGCAGTCTGCCGGTCCTCATCCTGCCCGCCACGGTCGAGGACGAGACGGCGCCGGATGCGCTGGGGCAGTGGATGGATCAGGTCGTCAACGCCCTGGTCGGCACGCTGGCCAAGAGCCGATGAGCGCGGCGCTGTTCGACGCCTGGTTCCTGGCGCCGGCGCTGGCGCTGGTGTTTGGCCTGATCGCGCTGATGCCGCTGGGCCACCAGGTGCTGCAGCGCTGCGTGGTCTTCATCGACCTGGCGGTGGCCCAGGCGGCGGCGGCGGCGGCGCTGATGGCGGCGGCCTTCATCGACCATCCGGGCTGGCTGGGCACGCAGGGCAGTGCGATGGCCGGGGCCCTGGTCAGCGCGGCCCTGGTGGCCTGGCTGGCCCGGCAATGGCCGGCACAGCGCGAGGCCTTGATCGGCCTGGTCTATGTGGCGGCGGCCAGCCTGGCGCTGCTGGCCGCGCGCGCCGACCCGCATGGCCGCGAGCGCCTGTCGCAGCTGCTGGCGGCCGATGTGCTGTGGGCTGACTGGTCGCAGGTGGCCCTGCTGGCGGGCTGTGCCCTGGCTGTGCTGGCGCTGCGCCCGCTGCTGGCACGCAATCGCTTCTTCTATGCAGCGTTCGCGCTGGTGGCCAGTCTGGTGGTGCCGGTGCTGGGCTTGTTCGTGGTCTTTGCCGCCCTGATCGCGCCGGCCTTGTGGATGCGGGCCGGGCGCCACTGGGGCCAGGCGCTGGCGGCCACGGGTACGGCCTGCGCTGCCGGCTTGCTGCTGTCCTGGCTGCTGGATGCGCCCAGCGGTGCCTGTGTGGCGCTGGCGCTGGCCCTGGCAGGTGGGCTGTCTGCCTTGCTGAAGCCGCGCTGATCGATCAGCGCAGCGCCAGGTCCAGCACGGTGCCGGCAAACACCGCAAAGCACAGCCAGTGGTTCTGGCGGAAGGCCTTGAAGCAGCCCTCGCGGCTGCGGTCCTTGATCAGCAGGTAGTGCCAGACCACCTGCAGCAGCGCGGCCGCCACGCCGAGCAGGAACCAGCGGCCCAGGCCCAGGCGCAGGCTCAGCCAGGTCCAGGCGGCCAGGTAGACCCCGTAGAAGGCCATCACGGCGGCCACGTCGAAGCGGCCCAGCGTCAGCGCCGAGGTCTTGATGCCGATGCGGATGTCGTCGTCGCGGTCCACCATCGCGTACTCGGTGTCATAGGCCAGCACCCAGAACAGATTGGCGATCAGCAGCGCCCAGGCCGTCAGCGGCACCGCCGCGTTGATGGCGGCCAGGCTCCACTCGGTGCCGCCTTGCGCGGCCGCGAAAGCCATCGGAATGCCGAAGGAAAAAGCCACGCCCAGCACCGCCTGCGGCATCGCCACCACGCGCTTGGCGTAGGGGTAGAGGATGGCCACCGCCAGCGCGGCGAAGGACAGCAGGATGGTCGGCGCGTTGGTGCTGAGCACCAGGCCGAAGGCCAGCAAGGCAAGACCTGCCCCCAGGCCCAGCGCTTCCTTCACCGACACCGCGCCGCGCGTGACCGGGCGCTGGGCGGTGCGCTTCACATGCTTGTCGAAATCGCGGTCGGCCACATCGTTGACGCAGCAGCCGGCTGAGCGCATCAGGATGGTGCCCAGCACGAAGACCGCCAGCAGATGCCAGCCCGGCCAGCCGTCCGAGGCGATCCACAGCGCCGACAAGGTGGGCCACAGCAGCAGCAGCCAGCCGGCGGGGCGGTCCCAGCGGATCAGGTCCAGGTAGAGCGAGAGGCGGGACGGAGGGGCGGAGGCGGGCGTCGTCATCATCACCGGGCGATTGTGGCAGGCCGTCGTGTTGAGAGGCCGTAGGATGGTCCGATGTTCCGACGAAATCGCTCCATGCCCGCTGCCTTGCGCTCTGCTGTTCTCCTGCTGGCGCTGGGCGCGCTGATGTCGCCTGTGCGGGCTGCCGAAGCCGACGTGCCCGCCCGGCCGCAAGTGGCGGCGGACGGGCTGTCCGTCATCGACAGTGCGGCGCGGCTGGTGTGGGCGCGCTGTGTCGAGGGCATGCAGTGGGATGGCAAGGCCTGCGTCGGTGAGGCGCAGCTGCTGTCGCACGCCCAGGCCGTCGCGCTGGCCGCGCAGCGCGCCAAGGCCGAGGGGCAGGCCTGGCGGCTGCCGCGGGCGAATGAGCTGCGCCGGCTGGTCGATCGCCGGACGCGCCCGGTCGGCCCGAATCCGCAGCTCTATCCGGGGGCCTTGCGCGACTGGCACTGGTCCGGCACCGTCAGCGTGCCCTCCGGCACCGTCAATCCCTACGCCTATGGCAATGTGATGCAAGGGCGGACGCAGGAGAGCGGCAGCAGCGAGGCCTTCGTCACCGGCTGGGCCGTGCATCTGGGCAATGGCGAGTCGCGCAGCGATGTGGCCAAGGGCACGCGCCTGGCGGTGCGCCTGGTGCGGGGGCTCTGAGAGCGGCTCACAAAACCCTTCTGGCGTTGTTGCCCTGGCCGGCCGTACCTGAACGTACTGTCTGCGCCAGGACGCCTAGCCAGAACCGCTTCGCTGGGTTTGTGAGCCGCTCTTAGTGTGCTGGCGGGCTGGTGGCTTCGTCCAGCACCAGCGGAATCTGGATCTCGAAGCAGCTGCCTTGCCCGGGTTCTGAGCGCACGCTGATGCGGCCGCCCAGCATCTTGCGCACCTGGTGCTCGACGATGCTCAAGCCCAGGCCGGTGCCGCCCTGGCCGGCGCGGGTGGTGAAGAAGGGCTCGAACAGATGCTTCAGCACCTCGGCGCTGATGCCGATGCCGTCGTCTTCGAAGCGCAGCCGCAGCTGATCGCCGCTGCGCTCGGCACTGATGCGCAGGCAGCCGGCCTGGCCGGGCCGGAAGGCATGCAGCATCGCGTTGTTGATCAGGTTGATCGCCACTTGGCTGAGCGGCCCGGGCCGGCTGTTCAGCACCAGGCCCGCGGGAATGTCCAGCAGCACCTGATGCGGCTGGCGCCGCAGCGTGGGTGCCAGGGTCTGCAGGATCTCGCCGAGCAGCTCGGCCAGGTCGAAGTCCTTCAGTTGCTCGCTGGCCTGTTGGTTGGCGATGTCGCGGAAGGCCGACAGCAGCTCGTTGGCGCGCGCCAGATTGCGCAGGGTCAGGTCGCTGCCCTCGGCCATGGCGCCGATGCTGGCCTCCAGCTCGGAGCGGCGCATCGGGCTGCCGCCCAGGCGCGCCTGCAAGCCGCCGGCTTCGCTGTGCAGCGCTTCGGCCGCCACCTGCGCGTTGTTCAGCGGCGTGCTCAGTTCGTGCGAGATGCTGGCCACCAAGGTGTTCAAGGTGGCCCGGCTTTCACTGTGCGCCAGCTGGTCCTGCAGGGTCTGCAGGCGCTGCATCGCGGTCTCCAGGGCCTCGGTGCGGTCCTGCACGCGCTGCTCCAGGCTGGCGTTGAGTTCCTGGATCTGCTGCTCGATCGCCACCTTTTCGGTCACATCGATGACCAGGGCGAACAGGCCCTGCACCTGGCCTGCATCCAGCTGCGGCACCAGTTCGACGTCGATGATGCGGGTTTCCTGGGTCAGCGGATGGACGTTGATGCGCCGGTAGCGGCTGGTTTCGCCGGCCAGGGCGCGTTGCCAGGCCGGCATCAGCGACTCCAGCGCAGCTGGCGGCACATAGCTGCTGATGTGGCGACCGACCAGGTCCTCGGGGCGGGCGCCGAACATGTCGGCATAGCGCTGGTTGCCGAAGCGCAGCTGCGAGCGCGCGTCGAAGGAGGCCAGCCCGGCCGGCACATGGCCGATGATCATCTTCAGGTCCGCCTCGCTCTGCGCCAATTCGGCATTGCGCTCCATCATCTGCCGCGATAGGGCCAGCCCGTGGTCGCGCTCGGCGCGAAAGCTCTCATAGGCCCGCAGCGTCAGGAAGGCGATGGCGATGAGTGAGAACAGCACGGTGCCGCCCACCACCAGTACCGAGGCGCGTGGCGTTGGCAGGTACAGGCCGCTCAGTTCGGCCACGCCGAGGGCCAGCAGCAGCAGCACGGTGACGCTGGTGATGCCGATCAGCCAGCGCCGGCCCAGGGTCCAGCCGGTGGTGACGATCACGAAGGCAAGGATCAGCACATTGGCGCTGTGGATGCCGCTGTAGCTCAGCGTGCCTGCCGTGGCGATTGCCCAGAGGCCCAGCAGCGCCACGCTGGCGCCCAGGCGCAGCGAGCGCTGCAGCAACCAGTAGCTGAAAAAGCTCAGCGCAGCGACGGCCACGGTCAGGGAGTTGCGCAGGCTCCAGCCCGGCTCGGCGATCTGCATGCCCACCAGCGTCGCGACGCAGCCCAGCAAGATGATCAGCAAGAGATGGCTGAAGCTGCGGCGGTAGGCATCAAGCTCGCCGTGGCTGACCTCGGAACTGGAACCTCTGTTCATGGCACGCGACAGAAGGGAAGGCCCGACTGTAGCCCGGCCCCAGGCGGCTCGAAGCCCTGGCTTTCCCGCGCTGCGGTGTCCTGCCCGGTCAGCCTGCCGTCAGGAAGCGCTCCACCAGCGCGAACTGCTCTGGCACGTTCAGCGCCGGGGCATGGCCGCAGTCGGCGATGGTCACCACCACGGCGGCCGGGCCGCGGCTGCGCATGGCCTCGGCGGTCTCGGGCAGCAGCAGGTCGGAATCCGCGCCGCGCAGGCACAGCACCGGCAGGCTCAAGGTGTCCCATTCGGCCCAGCGCAGATAGTCGTTGGGGCGCGTGATGAACTGGCGCACCATGGCCGGGTCGTAGTGGGGCGTGACGCGGCCGTCCGGCAGGCGGCGCACCGAGGTCTCGGTCAGGCGCCGCCACTGCGCATCGCTCAGCCAGCCGTAGGGCTTGTAGACGCTGCGGAAATACTGCTCCAGCTCGCTGACGGTGTCGAACGCCGCCGGGCTGCCGGCATAGCTGCGGATGCGCTCGATGGCGGGTGCGGCCAGCTCGGGGCCGTTGTCATTGAGCACCAGGCGGCGGATGCGGCCGCGCAGCGTGGTGGCCGCCGCGACGGTGCCGATGGCGCCGCCCATCGAGGTGCCGACCCAGTGGAAGCTTTGCAGGCCCAGCTGGTCGACCAGGGCGGTGGCCTGGCGCACATAGAAATCCAGGCAGTACTCGTCATCGGGCAGCGGGCTCCATTGGGAGAGGCCGCGGCCCAGCGTGTCGGGGCAGATCACGCGGTAGCGCTGCGACAGGTGCGCGGCCAGATCGTCCATGTCGCGGCCGGTGCGCGCCAGGCCGTGCCAGGCGATCACCACCTCGCTGTGCGCGCTGCCCCATTCGGTGTAGTGCAGCTCGCGGCCTTCGCAGCGCAGGTAGTGGGAGCTGAAGTCGGACGAGCTCATCGGCGGGCCTCTTGCAGATGCTTGTTGTTCCTCAGCAAGGCGCCCAGGCGCAGGCGGCCGACGATGCCGGTGGGGAAGTGATAGACCGAGAGCACGAACAGCACGCCCAGCCACAGCAGCCAGCGGTCCGGCGAGACCAGCTGCGACAGCACCGGGATGCCGGCCACGGCGCCTTCGCCCAGGCGCATCAGGTCCTGCAGATAGTTCTGCGCCAGCACGAACAGCGCGCTGCCGATCACCGCGCCGTAGATCGTGCCCATGCCGCCGATCACGACGATCAGCAGGATGTCCAGCATGATCTCGAAGGACATCGAGGTGTCCGGCCCGCTGTAGCGCAGCCACAGCGCCAGCAGCGCGCCAGCGCAGGTGGCGAACAGCGCGGCCAGCACATTGGAGAGCGTGCGGTAGACCACGGTGCGGTAGCCGATGGCCTCGGCGCGGAATTCGTTCTCGCGGATCGCCTGCAGCACGCGGCCGAAGGGCGAGTTGACGATGCGCAGCATCAGGAGCACCAGCGCCAGCACCGAGAAGAACAGCAGGTAGTAGCTGAGGAAGCGGCCGTCGATCATCGCGCCCAGGAAGGGCTCTTCCAGATACTCGGTGGCCGGCTGCAGCGCCTCGGGCACCTTGAAGGTCAGGCCGTCCTCGCCGCCAGTCAGCTCGGACAGCTGCGAGGCCAGCGTGACGAAGGCCGAGGCCACCGCCAGCGTGATCATCGCGAAGAAGATCGCCTTCACGCGCAGCGAGAACAGGCCGATCACCAGCGACAGCAGCAGCGACAGGCCCAGGGCCGCGGCCAGGCCCAGGCCGACCGCATCCCAGCCCGGGCCCATGCGGCTGGAGCTGATCGCGATGCCATAGGCGCCGATGCCGAAGAACATGGTGTGCGCGAAGGACACGATGCCGGTATAGCCCAGCAGCAGGTCGTAGCTGGCCACCAGCACGATGAAGATCAGCACCTTGGCCGCGACGTTGAGCGCCTTGATGCCGGGGAAGATGAAGGGCGCCAGCGCCAGGCCGGCGACGGTGAGGATCAGCAGCAGGCTCAGCAGCTTGCTGCGCGGCAGATCGTGGGAGAGCAAGGCTTTCATGGACGGGGTCTCCCGGGCTTCAGCGCTGGGTCACGGGATAGAGGCCTTGCGGCCGCCACATCAGGATCGCCACCATCAGGCCGATGTTGGAGAACAGCGCTACCTTCGGCACCAGGAAGCCGGTGTAGTTGGCCATCAGCCCCACCAGCAGCGCGCCGACCAGGCAGCCCAGCGTCGAACCCAGGCCGCCGATGATGATGACGATGAAGATCAGCACATTCACCTGTGCGCCGATCAGCGGCGTGACGCCCTGCTGGTACAGGCCCCACATCACGCCGCCCAGGCCGGCCAGCGCCGAGCCGCCGACGAAGACCGCGACGAACAGGCGCTTGATGCGATAGCCCAGGCTCTCCACCATCTCGCGGTCCTGCACGCCGGCACGGATCAACAGGCCCAGCTTGGTCTTGTTGAGCAGCCATAGCAGCGCCACCAGCACGGCCAGGCCGGTGCAGACGGCCACCAGGCGGAACTTCTCGATCGCCACATCGCCGAGCAGCAGCGAGCCGCGCAATCCTTCAGGCAGCGGCAGCGGCACCATCTGTGCGCCCCAGATCACCTTGATCAGCTCCTCGCCGATGATCATGCCGCCCATGGTGATGAGGATCTGCTTCAGATGCAGGCCGTAAGCGGGGCGCACCAGCACACGCTCGAACACCAGGCCCACTGCACCGGCCACCGACATGCCGACCACGGCGGCCACCGCCACCGCGAACAGATTGGCCAGCAGCAGCGGGCTCTCGGTGTAGCCGCTCATTGCGGCCAGCACCGTGGTGGTCATGAAGGCGCCCAAGGCGATGAAGACGCCGTGGCCGAAATTCATCACGTCCATCAGGCCGAACACCAGGGTCAGGCCCGAGGCGATGATGAAGACGATCAGGCCCATCGCCAGACCGGCCAGCGTCAGCGTGGCCCAGGTGCTGCTGCTGCCGATCAGCGGCCAGGCCAGCAGGGGCAGGGCAGCCAGCAACAGCAGCGGGATGTAGTCGAACTGGGCCTTGGGGATGGCGGCGGCCGCGGCGGCGGCGCTTGTCGAGGCGGGGATGGCACTCATGGCGGGCCTCATTGATGCGCTGCCAGGCTCAGGCCCAGCAGGCGTTGTTGCAGCGCTTCGTCTTCGGCGAGTTCGCGCATGGGGCCGGCGTGCACGACGCGGCCGTCGTCCATCACCGCGACCTGGTCGCCCAGCGCGCGGGCCACCATGAAGTTCTGCTCGACCAGCAGGATGGTGGTCTGCTGCGCGCCCTTCTTCAGCTCGCTCAGCGCCTCGATCAGGTTGCGGATGATGGCCGGCGCCAGACCCTTGCTGGGCTCGTCGATCAGCAGCAGACGGCGCGGCTCGATCATGGCGCGGGCAATCGCCAGCATCTGCTTCTGCCCGCCGCTGAGCTTGCCGGCTGGATAGAGCCAGAATTTCTTCAGCGCCGGGAACAGGCTGAACAGCCATTCCAGACGCTGCGTGTCCAGATCCTTCAGGCCCTTGGCCTGGCGCGCGGCCAGCAGCAGGTTCTCGGCCACGGTGAGGTCGGCAAAGATGCCCATGCTCTCGGGCACATAGGCGATGCCGAACTGCGCGATGTCAGGCGTGGCGCGGCCGTGGATGGTCTGGCCGTCGAACATCACCTGACCCTGGCTGGCTGGCCACAAGCCCATGATGGTGCGCAGCGTGGTGGTCTTGCCGGCGCCGTTGCGGCCCAGCAGCATGGTCAGCTGGCCTTCGGGCACTGCGAGGTCGACGCCATGCAGGATGTGATACGCGCCGATATGCGTGTGCACGCCCTGCAGGCTGAGCAAATTCCTGGGGCTGGGCGACGTTGTCGTCATGCCGTGGCCTCCTCTTCGGCCGCCAGGCCCAGATAGGCGTTCTGCACCACCGGCGAGGCGATCACCGTGGCCGGTTCGCCGTCAGCCACCAGCTGGCCGTTGTGCAGCACGATGATGCGGTCGGCCAGCTCGCGCACCACGTCCATCTTGTGTTCGACCAGCAGGATGGTGTGCTCGCGTTTGGCCTTCAGTTCGCGGATCAGATCCAGGATCACCGGCACCTCATCCACGCTCATGCCGGCCGTGGGTTCGTCGAACATATAGACCTTGGGATCGAGTGCGATCAGCATCGCCACTTCGAGCTTGCGCTGGTCGCCATGCGGCAGGCTGGCGGCGATGGCCGTGGCCTTGTCGGCCAGGCGAACCCGCTCGACGATGTGGCGCGCCTCATCCAGCAGATCCTTGTGATTGAGCCAGACCGACAGCATGCGCAGACCCACGCCTCGGCGCGCCTGCACCGCCAGCCGCACGTTTTCCAGCACTGTCAGGTGCGGAAACAGCTGGGTCAGCTGGAACGCTCGCCCCAGGCCGCGCCGCGTGCGCAGCGGCGCCGGCAGGCGCGTCAGATCCTCGCCATCCAGCAAGACCTGACCCTCGCTGGCGCGCAGCTGGCCCGAGATCAGGTTGAAGTAAGTCGTCTTGCCGGCGCCATTCGGCCCGACGATGGCCGTCAGCGTGCCGGGCGTGAAGGCGCAGGACACATGGTCCACCGCCACATGCCCGCCGAAGCGGATGGTGAGGTTTTTGGTTTCGAGCACGAAGTTCTCGCAGGCGATAGGAAGGCCGCAGACCAAGGAGCTGCCAGAGCCCGAGGCGTAGCGAGCGGCTGTCTGGCTAGGCGCGGGCGGATCCGCGAACCGGAACGACCTTCCTGGTCGTGAGGATTCGCGGAGGGACCCGCAACGACGCCAGGCAGTCGCGCAGTAGCCGAACGATCAGCGCTTGTTGCGGATGGGGACCTGCATTTCGTCAGGCTTGATCTCCCGCACCAACTCCGGCACCCCCCACGCAAACGCCGGATCCACCTTGATCTTGAAGTGATACATCGACTGCATTGCCTGATGGTCTTCCGGGCGGAAGGTCATCTTGCCCTTCGGCGTCTCGAAGCTCATGCCTTCCATGGTCTTGATCAGCTTGTTGGTGCTGGTGTCGCCATTGGTCTTCTTCAGCGCCTCGACGATGGCGATCGCCGCGCTCATGCCACCGGCGGTGAAGAAGTCCGGCGGTGCCTTGAACTGCTTGTAGTGGTTGGCCACCAGCCACTCGTTGACCGGATTCTTGGGCATGCCGAAGTAGTAATAGCTCGCGCCTTCCATGCCCGGAAACTGCTTGTAGGCCGTCATCGCGGGCAGGATGTTGCCGCCCGATGAAATCTCGATGCCATGGCGCTTCAAGTCCAGATCGGCGATCTTGAAAGGGTTGCCCGCGCCGGCCCAGATGATGAAGATCACCTTGCGGCCCGGCTGGTCCTTGAGCTTGTCGATCAGGCGCTGCGCGCCGGCGGTGAAGTCGGTGGTGGTGGTCGGCAGGTATTCCTCGTGGACGATCTTGGCCTTCTTGATCGCGTCCTTGAAGGCCTTCACGCCGTCACGGCCGAAGGCATAGTCCTGCGCCAGCGTGGCGATGGTGGTGCCCGGCTTGTCCAGTGCCACCGCGTTGGAGATGGCGTCCTGCGAAGAGTTGCGGCCGGTGCGGAAGATGTACTTGTTCCACTTGTCGCCGGTGATCGAGTCGGCCACGGCCGGCTCCACCATCAGGATCTTCTTGTATTCCTCGGCCACCGGCAGCATCGCCAGCGCCACGCCGGAGGAGGTCGGTCCGACCGCGATGTCGGCCTTGTCGTCGCCATAGGCAGTGGCCAGCAGGCTCTTGCCCACATCGGGCTTGCCCTGGTCGTCCTTCTCGATCACCACCAGCTTCTTGCCCGCCACGGTCATCGTTCCGCCGGTGGCGTAGTCCAGACCCATCATGAAGCCCGTGGCGGTCTGCTTGCCGTAGGCCTCCAAGGGCCCGGTCTTGCTGTAGACATGGGCGATGCGGATTTCCTTGCCGCCGCTGCCCTGGGCCAGGGCCGGGGTGGTCGTGGCGGCGAGCAGCAGGCTGGCTGCCGCCACCGCGACATGGCTCAGGGCGAGCCAATGCTTCGTCATCGTCATGGGTGTGTCTCCTGGTGTTGTCGAGGGCGCCCGGCCTTCTCTTGCTCAGGTGCAAGGGCGAGCGCTGACGCTATCTCACGCAAGCCTTGTGCCTGTGCGCACCAGCTTGGTGAAAACCCCAGGAGAACGCCCCAAAAGCGGGGCAGATGCGAACGTTGCAGCTGCGCAGCCTCACAGCCTGGTGCTGGGCGATGGGCAAGCTGCTGTCTGGATTCCAGGCGATGCCTGAAATCCAGACGGAGTGCTACTTCAGGCTGCCTGAATCTTGAACACGTCAACGGTGGCGTTGAGCATCTGGGCCTGCTGCTTCAGCGCCTCGGCGGCGGCGGCGGTCTGCTCCACCAGCGCCGCATTCTGCTGCGTCATGCCGTCCAGGTTGACCATCGCCACATTGACCTGGGCGATGCCATCGGACTGGCCGGCGCTGGTCTGGCTGATTTCGCTGACCGTGGTGGTGACGCGCTGCACGGCGGCCAGGATGTCGTTCATCGAGTCGCCGGCACGGCCGACCTGCTGGCTGCCTGCATTGACCCGCTCAACCGATTCCATGATCAGCTGCTTGATCTCCTTGGCCGCCTGCGCCGAGCGCTGCGCCAGCGCGCGTACTTCGGAGGCCACCACCGCGAAGCCGCGCCCCTGCTCGCCGGCACGCGCCGCT
Organism: Roseateles sp.; assembly: GCA_015657635.1. Taxonomy (GTDB): domain Bacteria; phylum Pseudomonadota; class Gammaproteobacteria; order Burkholderiales; family Burkholderiaceae_C; genus JACDQM01. Next base: position 33,447 of record JACDQM010000017.1, on the reverse strand, counting down.
TCGACCGCGGCATTCAGCGCCAGGATATTGGTCTGGAAAGCCACGCCATCGATCACGGTGATGATGTCCGAGATCTTGCGGCTGGAGGCGGCGATGCCGTCCATGGTCTGCACCACCTGACTCATCACCTGCGCGCCCCCGCGGGCCTGGCCGGCGGCGGTATCGGCCAGCTGCCGGGTCTGGTCGGCGGCATGCGAGGCTTGCTGCACCTGGCCTGTCAGCTCCTGCATCGAGGCCGCCGTCTGCTGCAGATTGGCTGCAGCCTGCTCGGTGCGGGCCGACAGGTCCTGGCTGCCCTGCGCCACTTCGCCCGAGGCTATGCCGATGGATTCGGTGGCTTCGCGGATCGCCCGCACCAGGTCGGTCAGGCGCGTCTGCATCGCGATCACCTCGCGCAGCACCAGGCCCAGCTCATCGGGCGGTCCGGCTTCGATGCGCGCGCGCAGATCGCCCTCGGCCACCGCGTGCATCACATCGCGCATGCTGCTCAGGCGGCGGCGCAGGCCGCGCACGAACAGCTCGACCCCCAGCAAGGCCAGGCCTCCGCCGATCGCCACAATGATCAGCGCGAAGGTGGCGTCCTTGCGGGCGACCGCGTTGACATCGTCGATGTAGACGCCCGAGCCGATCACCCAGCCCCAGGGCGCGAAGCCCTGCACGAAGGAGCGCTTGGGTTCCGGTTCCTTGGCGCCGGGCTTGGGCCACATATAGTCCACATAGCCGGACCCGCTGGCCTTGACCACCTGCACGAACTCGACGAACAGCGCCTTGCCCTTGGGGTCCTTGTTGCCAGTGAGATCCTTGCCGTTCAGGTCGGGGCGGATCGGGTGCATCACCATGGCTGGACCCATGTCGTTGATCCACAGGTACTCGCTGCCCGAGTAGCGGATCTTGCCGATCGCGGCGGCCGCGGCGGCCTTGGCATCGGCCTCGCTCATGGCGCCGGCGCGCGCCTTGTCGTAGTGCTCACGGGCGATCTTCTCGCCCAGCTTGACCTGCTCCACCGTGGTCAGCATCTTCACGCCCAGCAGGCTGTCCGCCGCCCGCAGCTCCAGCACCACCACGAGGGCCACGAAGCCCAAGACCACGGCCAGAACGGCCAGGCGCAGACGGGTTGCCAACATCAACTTGCCCATGCTTGTCTCCTTGTATTGATCGAAGGAAGCGTCGCGCACGGCGAACCAGTGCCACCCAGCCAAGCCGAGCGGATGTCTGACTGTCGGCCCAAACGGGGTCGGCAATCAATGCATTTATTGCACAAATGATAAAATCAGCGTCAACAAATATCGAAGGCGTTTCCGCCACTTTTTCACGATTGGCCGAGATCGGGCCAGCGCGCCAGGCGCTCGTACAGTGAGGCGCGCGAGATCTGTAGCAGCCGGGCGGCCGCCATTCGATTGCCGGTCGTGAGGCGCAGGGCCTGCGCAATGGCGTCGCGCTCCAGCGCTTCGATGCGCTCGGGCAGGGGCCGGATCTGTCCCAGATCCGCGGCCGTCGCCAGCTCGGTGCCGGACGGCTGAGGCGCGTGCGCCGGCCGGGCGGCGGCCGGCGCCGACGCTGAGGACGGGGCCGGGCTGGCGGCCGCGTCAAAGCTGTTCTCCGTCAGCTGCATCTCATCGCTCATCAGGCTGGCCTGTTCCAGCGTGTTGCGCAGCTCGCGGATATTGCCGGGCCAGCGGCGTTGCATCAGCCAGTCCAGCGCACCGGGGCTGAGCAGCTTCTGCGGCATGCCGCTGCGCCGCGCGATGTCCTCGCCCAGTGCATCGGCCAGGGCCTCGATGTCCTCGACGCGCTCGCGCAGCGGCGGCACGCGCAGCGGCAGCACATTGAGACGGTAATAGAGGTCGGCGCGGAACTCGCCGGCCGCCACCATGGCCGCCAGATCGCGGCTGGTGGCGGCGATCACGCGCACATCCACTGGCGTCACCGTGTTGCTGCCCAGCGGCTCGAGCTCCTGCTCCTGCAGCACGCGCAAGAGCTTGCTCTGCAGCGGCAGGGGCATGTCGCCGATCTCATCGAGAAACAGCGTGCCGCCATCGGCCAGTTTGAACTTGCCGTCGCGGCCCTTGCGGTCGGCGCCGGTGTAGGCGCCAGGCGCCACGCCGAAGAACTCGGCCTCCAGCAGCGTGTCGGGCACGGCCGCGATATTGACGCTGACCAGGGGCTTGTGGGCGCGCTGCGAGGCGGCGTGGATGGCATGCGCCAGCAGCTCCTTGCCGGTGCCGGTTTCGCCCAGCAGCAGCACGGTGGAATCGGTCTGCGCCACGCGACGTGCCTGGCGCTTGACCTCCAGCGCCGCCGGGCTGCTGCCGATGAAGCTGGTGATGGTGTATTTGGAGCGGCGGTTCTTGACCTGCTCGGCGGCCAGCTCGCGCCGCGCCTCGTCCAGCTCGCGCTGCAGCCGGCCGAACTTGGTGATCAGCGGCTGCATATTGGTTTCGGGATGGTCCAGCAGCACCAGGCCCAGCGCGCCGATCACCTCGCCGGCTTCGTTGCGCAGCGGCAGGCGGCTGACCAGGAAGGTGCCGGCCTTGTTGGTCAGCAGATCCACCAGCATCGGCCGGCCAGTCTCGATCACCTCGGCCATCATGGTGTTGGGCACCACCTCCTCGACCGGGCGGCCGACGAACTCGGTCTCGCTGCCGAAACCCAGCGCTGGCAGGAAGCGCTTGTAGCCGGCGCTGATCCAGACGATGCGGTGGTTGCGGTCCACCACCATCATGCCCTCGGCGGCTTGTGCGAGCGCATCGAACAGCGACTGCGCGGCCATGCGCAGCACGCCCTCGGCATCGAAGGGCAGCTCGGGGATCAGCGTGACGGGCGGGGCGACTGCGGACATCGGTCGTGTGGGAGCCGGAAGCCGCGTCAATGTAGCAGTGCGCTGCGGCCCCGCGACTGCGGGGCCGCCCTGAGGCGCTGGTGCCAGAGGCATGGCAATAGCGCAGCGCCCCTTCAGAACCGGTAGTTCACGCTGGCCGTGATCTGCCGCGGTGCACCGTAGTAGCCGGTCAGGATGCCCAGCGCCGGGATGTTGTAGCCATCGGTGCGGTAGGCCTTGTTGGTGAGGTTGCTGCCCTGCAGCGCGAAGCTCAGGCTGCGGTCGCGCTCCCAGATCACGCCGGCCGACAAGAGGCTGTAGCTGTCCTGCGCGATCGCCTCGCTCAGGTCCGTGGTCGGATAGACCTTGGTGCGATGGCTGACACCGACCCGTGTGCGCAGCACACCGCCGAAGGCCGCGGCCGCGCGGTGCTCCACGTTCAGCGCGCCCTGGAACTTGGGCGTGTTGGTGAACTTCTTCTGGCTCGCCACATTGACGCCGCGGTCCAGGTATTCCTTGTACTTGGCGTCCAGCGCTGCCAGGTTGCCGCTCACGGTCCAGCTTGTGCTGGGGCGCCAGATGAATTCCAACTCCGCGCCGTTCACATTGGCGCGGCCGGCGTTGGTGAAGTCACCGAAGAAGCCTTGCTGGCCGTTGGGCTGCGTGTAGGAGGTGAACACCGACAGCTGCACGTTCTTGTAGTTGTTGTGGAAGACGGCGGTGTTGAGCTCCAGCCGGCCCTGGTCCAGCACCATCTTGGCGCCGAGTTCCAGCGAGTCCAGCACCTCGTCCTCGAAGGGCTTGGCCGAAGCCGGCACTGCCAACACATTGGCGCGCACGTTGTAGCCGCCCGACTTGAAGCCGCGCGAGACGGTGGCATAGAGATTGGTGCTGGCGCTGGCCTTGTAGTCCAGCGAGAGCTTGGGTGCGGTGTTGCTGACACTGCGGCTCTTGTCGAAGTTGGACAGCGTGGCGATCGGCGTGCTGAAGCTGTCGTTGGCGAAAGCCTGGTTCAGCACCACGGCACGCTTGGTCTCCTGCGTGTAGCGCAGGCCGGCGCTGACGCCCAGTTGCGGCGTCAGGCGCCAGCTCCAGTCACCGTAGGCCGCCTTGCCGGTGGTGTAGACCGTGCCGCCGGTGACTCCGAAGGACTGGAAGGGTGTGCCGGCGATGAAGGTGCTGGCCACTCTGCCGCCGGCCTGGCCGTCGAAGTGGTAGACGCCCAGCACGCCGGAGTGGCTGCCGCCGCCATCAAAGCTGAGCTGCAGCTCGTTGCTGCGCGAATGGTCGATGTAGCTGGCGCGCACATCGGCGATCTTGCCCGGCAGGCCGTCGAAGTCGATCGCGGTGGCGGTGTCGCTGTCGCGGTAGGCATGCACGTACTTGGCGGCCCAGGCTTCGTTGAGCTGCCAGGTGGCCGTCAGCGCATAGCCGCTGCTGTCAGTCCGGTTGGCGTTGGCCATGCCGGTGTTGATGTCGTAGCGGCTGCTGGAGGCCGGCGTCTTGGCCGGGTCCCAGAGGTTGCTGCCCAGGCGCTGGAAGCCGCGCATGTTCGAGCCGTCGTGGGTCGCGTCCGCGCTCAGCTGCACGGTCAGCGGCGAGCCGGTGGGGAAGAAGCCCACCTGCACGCGGCCGGCCTGCGTGTCCTGGTCAGACACGTCGCTGCCATCGGCCAGGTTCTTGCCGTAGCCGTCGCGGCTGAGGCTGGCCACTGCCAGGCGGCCGCGCCATTGGCCATCGCTGCTGGCGCCGCCCACGGCCAGCCGGCCGTTGGCCTGGCCGTAGTTGCCGATCGCCAGCGAGGCCGAGCCCTCGGTCTGCGTGCCCAGCTTGCGCGAGACGTACTTGACCGCGCCGCCGATGGTGTTCTTGCCATACAGCGTGCCCTGCGGCCCGCGCAGCACTTCGATGCGCTCGGTGTCGAACACCTCCAGCAGCGCGCCCTGCGGGCGCGCAATGTAGACGTCATCCAGGTAGATGCCGACGCCGGCATCCACGCCCCACAGCGGATCGGCCTGGCCGACGCCGCGGATGAAGGTGGTCAGCGTGGTGTTGCTGCCGCGCGCGGCATAGACGGTGAGGCTGGGCACCTGGCCCTGCAGATCGCCCAGGTTGCGCACGTTCAGGCTCTCCAGCTTGGCGCCGCTCATCGCGGTGACGGCCACCGGCACATCGCGCAGGCTTTCCTCGCGGCGGCGCGCCGTCACGGTGACGGTTTCCAGCGCGGTGACCTCGGCCTTGCTGGCGTCCTCGGTCTTCGCCGGGGCGTCCGTTTGCGCGGCGGCCAGGCCGTGCAGCGAAAAAGCGGCAGCCAGGGCCAGGCCGAGGCGGGTGAAGCGGTGCGGACTTGTTGTGCTCATCGTGTGGTCTCCGTCGAAGGCAGGGGTTCGGAACAGTTCTTTTTCAGTCTTCTTGTCGTCAGGCCGAGTTCGACCCGCCGGCCTGCCAGGCCGGAAGCGCGAAAAAGGCGAGATCCGGTGGGGGGGAGAAAGGCGCGGCGATGCGCCGGCGCTGGGGCTCAGGGGCCGGGGGAGGGCCCGCTGGCGTGGTGCTGATGCGGCATGGTGTCGATGTCTCCTGCTGGGCTGCGCAACCCGTGCTGAGCCGGGCGCTTTGTGACAGCCGTGGCGCAAGAGCCATGCCTGAAAGCCCCGCCCTGGTGCAAACCATGAGGGAATGCGCCAGCGCAGGGCAGGCGGCGGGGTTCCATCGGTGTTTGAGTGCCGAGCAAGTCGCTGTTCTGTCCGGATTCCAGACGTTCAGCGCTCAAGCCTTGTCTGCAGAACAGGCAATGTCTGCAGTTTGGACAGCAGCGGCGCGGGCCGCTGCCAGGCCCGGCCGCTTGCTCAGGGGGCGGTGGGCGCCACCCGCAGCACGCGGCCCGGGTTTTCGGTCAGCAGGTACAGCAGGCCGTCCGGCCCTTCGCGCACATCGCGCAGGCGGCCGACATCGTCGATCGCCTTGCCGCGGGCCAGCACCTGCGGCGCCTCGCCGGCGCTCACCTTGACCCGCTCCAGGTGGCGGAACTTCAGCGCGCCGATGAAGAAGCTGCCCTGCCACTCGGCGCCATAGCGCGCGCCGTTCAGCCAGGCGAGTCCTGACGGTGCAATCGATGGCACCCAGTGCGCCACCGGCTGCTCCATGCCTTCCTTGGCCGTCAGGCCTTCGCCGATCTTGCCGCCGCCGTAGTTCTCGCCATAGGTGATGACGGGCCAGCCATAGTTGCGGCCCTTGACGACGCGGTTGAGCTCATCGCCGCCTTGCGGCCCATGCTCGTGCAGCCACAGCTGGCCCTGGCCATCGAGTGTGGCGCCCTGCGGGTTGCGGTGGCCGTAGGACCAGATCTCGGGCAGCGCGCCCGGGCGGCCGACGAAGGGGTTGTCGGTTGGCACGCTACCGTCCTTGCCGATGCGCACCACCTTGCCCAGGTGGTTGTCCAGGGTCTGGGCGCGCTGCATGCCGGCATAGCGCTCGCCCAGGGTCAGGAAGAGCTTGCCGTCCGGCGCCTCGACGATGCGGCAGCCGTAGTGGTGGCGCCGGCCATCTTGGGGTTCTGGCGGAAGATCACCTGCGGCGCTTCCAGGCGGGTCTCATCGTCGCTCAGGCGGGCGCGCGCCAGCGCGGTGCCGTTGAGCTTCTTGTCGGCATCCGGCTCGTTGAAGCAGAAGTAGACCGTGCGGTTGCGCGCGAAGTCGCGGTCCAGCTGCACATCGAGCAGGCCGCCCTGGCCCACCGCATCCACCGCGGGCAGGCCCAGCAGCGCCGGGCCGGGCTTGCCACCGGGGCTGGCGATGTGCAGGCGGCCCGGTCGCTCGCTGATCAGGAACTTGCCCGAAGGCAGAAAGGCCATCGCCCAGGGCGATTCCAGGCCCTCCACCACCGTCTCCAGCCGCGGCGCGGCCGGAGTCTGTGCCAAGGCACTGGCGCCCAGCAGGGCCAGCAGCAGGGAGAGGAGCGTCAGGGGCTTGGTGTGCAGGCGCATGGTCGGGGCTGGGGGCGATGAACGGTGGGGCCGGATCATCGCAGTCTTGCCAAATGCCTGCAGGCGAGAGGGTGAGCGCTCTTTGTCGATTCGGGGGCGCTGGCTGCACACGCTATTCCAGCCAGTTATGCACGGCTGTTGAATTGGAACCGCACAGCCGGACTAACCCGATGCTGACGCGGATGCCTTGTCCTTGAACATGCGCCAATCCCGCCGCGCTGCGCGCTGCGCCTGTGTTCAAACTCGGAAATCCTGGATCATGAACATGAAGAAATCCCTGGCCTGCATGGCCTTGCTGGGCATGCTGTCCTTGAGCTCCGCCGCGCAGGCGGCCCTGCTGTTGCGTGGCGGCGGCACCATGGTCTATGACACGCAGAGCAATCTCACCTGGCTGGTCGATGCCAGCGCTGGCGGCGCGCGCAGCTACGGCGATGCCAAGGCCTGGGCCGAGGGCCTGGTGCAGGGCGGCTTCGACGACTGGCGCCTGCCGGGTGTGAGCCCGGTCAATGGCCTGGCCCTGCAGCTCGACTACTCGGAAGACGGCAGCACCGACGTGGGCATCAACGGCAGCGGCCTGAATGCCGAGCTGGGGCATCTGTTCTACGGCAGCCTGGGCAATGCGGCCTGGAGCCTGTCCAACACCGGCCCCTTCAGCGGCTTGCTGGATGTCGATGACCCCATCGGCCCGGCCTTCTGGACCGGCACTGAATCGCAGGCTGGCTGGTCGCTGGCCTTCTTCATGGGCATCGGCGATCAGGAGGAGCTGGCGCAGGACACCCTGGCGCGCGCCTGGGCGGTGCGGGTCGGCGATGTCGAGGCCAGCGTGCCGGAGCCCGCCACGCTGCCGCTTGTGCTGGCCGCGCTGCTGGGCCTGATCGGCCTGAGTCGTCGTTCCCGCCAGGCCTGAGCGCCGCGGCCGGACCCGTTGCACACCGAGGGGGAGATTGATCCAATGAAGACACTCGCGATCCGACTGCTGGGCGTGCTCGCCCTGGGCCTGGGCGGGCTATGCAGCAGCCATGCAGCCTACAACGCCACGCCCGATTTCTGGGAATGCGCCAACCGCGTCGGAGGCACCTTTGTGCATGGCCGCATCCCCTCCGGCTGCGACGTTGCGACCTTTGGCCCCGACAGCTTTGTGCGCGGCAATTACGGCGGCACCATCTTCAACGATGCGGCCTACAACACCGCCAATGGCTCCGACCCGATCAGCGTGGCCGAGCGCAAGCGCTATATGCAGGAGATGTATCCGGTCATCCGCGATGCCAGCCAGCGCTACCTGAATGCGCGCAAGCCCGACGTGCAGGAGCGCGAGCTGCAGGCCTTCCAGCGCGGCGTGTTCGCGTTGCTGCGCCAGGAGAGCTTCTGGTCGCACTACCGCGACGCGCAGACCGCCACCGGCCAGCCCTTCCTGCTGAAGATGATTCGTGGCGACAACGGCCACGGCCACGGCATGATGCAGGTCGACGACCGCTATCACTTCCTGCCCCTGCAAGAAGGCAAGGGCTGGAACATGATGCAGAACTTCAGCTATGCGATCGACATCTATTACGACGCCTGGCAGAAGGCCCCGGCGAGCTGCCTGGGCGGCGCCACATCTGGCGATGACGAGTACTGGCGCAGCCGCGCGCGCTCGGCCTGGTCGGCCTACAACGGCGGCCGACCCGGGTCTGCCGCTGGCAGAACTCGGCGGATGCCAACGTAGCCAAGGACAACGGTTACCGCGACAACTACGACCTGCGGCGCTGGCTGACCGATGTGGCTGACCTCAACAAGCCGGCCAGCATCGATGTGGCTTGTCTGATGGACAACGGCGCGCAGTGCCCGCAGCCGGTGGGCGCGCCGCTCGGCCCGAACCGCCTGATGAAGCTCGGCAGCTCGGCTTGCGTGCTGGTGGGCGAGACGCTGGAGTGCGTGGACACCGTCGGTGATGCCAGCTGCCTGGGCGGCCGCAGCGCCTTCGACGAGAGCGTCATCGCCACCATCTACGCGGTGCAGGTGACGGGCCGCACGCGGGTCGATCACAACCGCCACCAGCTCTGCCGCAGCTTCGTGTCAGGCCTGCAGTCGCTGGGCAGCGCAATCAGCACATTGGCGCCGCTGGCGCTGCGCGCATCCATCGATGGCATGGTGCTGGGCCAGGCCCCGGCCGGCACTTACCAGGTGCTGGACTTCGCCGTCCGCGGTGTGGCTGCCAAGCAGCGCTTCTATCGCATCCGCGCGTCGCTCAACGGCGTGCTGACTGACGGCTGGATCGATGCCGGCACTGCCGCCACCCACGCTTCGCTGACGACGGCCGCAGCGCCGGAGGGCGCGGGCGCGCTGCCCTATCCGGGCGACTGGGTCAGTGTGGTTCCCAACCTCAATATGCGTGCGACGCCCGGCGGCGCGCTGCTGGTGACCATCCCTGCCGGCCGCGTCGTGCAGATCAAGGAGCTGTTCGGCACCGCGTCTGCCAACAACCTCTACTACCGCGTTGAGTACACGCACAGCGACGGCGTGACGCGAGAGGGCTGGATCTTCGGCGGCACTCTCTACCCGAGCTCCACGCTCGCCAACTGGGTGCTGCCGGCTGCGGCCCCCTCCGCGCAGAAACACGCGCATTGCCCGAACGGCACCCGCTACGACATCCACAGCCGCCAGTGCATGAGCGCCAGCTCGGTCTACGGCCCCTTCACCGCCGCTGCCGTGCAGGCCTGCCTGGACAGCGGCGCCGGTGCCGTGTGCACCGCCAACCGAGCCACCGTGGTGGACGGCGTGACACTGACGCTGCCGATCTGGAGCAAGACCGTCGCTGCGCAGGCCGTGGGCAACGGCGATTGCCCACGCGGCGCGGCGCGATCAGCCGCGCATCGCTTCCACTGCGTCGAGAACGTCAGCCGCGATGGCGTGCTGCAGACCGATGTCTACGGGCCCTTCAGCTCGGCGATGGTCAGCGCCTGCTTGGCCAGCCAGGGCAATGCGGGCTTCTGCCGTAGCAACCGCTGGCCGGCCTCGGTGTTCCTGGCGCAGCAGCCTTGAGATGAGCGGAGTCGTCAGTGGCTGATCGAAATCGGCCCGCGAACTGGCGTGCCGCTGCGCTGCTGTTGCTGGCGGCCGGCGCGCTGGCTTGGCTGTGGTGGGTGCGCGATGCGCCTGCGGCCGATGCGGCCACGCCGGCTGTGGCGGCGCTGCCAGCGTCGGCCGCCGGGCTTGCAGCCGCCTCCGGGCCGGCGAGCGCGCTGGCGGCAGCGGCCAGCGAACCTGGCGCCAGCGGCTTCCTGTCAGCCGGCCGGCAGGCGCTGGCTCAGCCACATCCCGCGCAGGCCCTGCGTGGTCTGAAGACCTGCTATTTCAAAGGCAACTGCCAGCTGGCCGGCCCGGAGGGCCTGGACGAACATTTCGCCGATTCACGCGCCATCGTCGAGCAGCTCAAGCGCCTGGGCGAGACCGGCAGCACTGCCGAGCAGGCAGACTGGGCGCGCGAGCTGATCGGTTTTCCCGACGGCCATGTGCAGGCCGCGGCGCTGGCGCTGGTCGCCCGACTGCCGCCCGCGGCCGAAACCGTGGCCGCCACGGTCGCGGCCTTGCGCGAAAGCTTCGACGCCGTGCTGCTGCGCCAGGCCTATCCGGTGTTGCAGCAATGGCAGCAGCTCGGCCTGACCGCTGGCTATGACGAGATGTTCCTGCAGCTTGTGCACACCGGCGGCTGGCAGGCCGCGCAATCGGTGGCCGAGAACATCGGCCCCTTTCTGAACGCCGGCAATGTGGCCCGCTTCGAGCAGATCGCCGGCCAGCTGCAGCCGGGTGCGCGGCAGGACGCGCTCAAGCGCGCGCTGCGGGACTATCAACTGTTGCGCAGCGGCGGCTGAGCTTCACAACGCGGGGCTGGTGCGGAAGACGTCGCTTCAATTCCGGGATCTTGCGGGCCAGGCCATTGACAGCCCGGCGTGCTCGGGCCTGGGGGCCGCGTCAGCCGCCGAACTTCTGGCGGGCTTGTTCGTCGGTCAGCCGCACTGCTTTGTCCTTGCCCGTGCAGACCTTGCGCAGCCAACTGGCGCCCCAGGTGCCCGGCTTGACCTTCACGGCTTCACTGAGTCCGCCAGGCAAGAGCTGGGTCGTCCCGTCGACGCTTCGTTTGATGTAGAGCGCCAGTTCAACCGTGCCGTTCTTGCAGTCAGCAATCCGTAGGTCGAGGTGGGTCTCGCCATCCGTGTGATCCGAGCGGGTCCAGAACTTCCATGCATCGCTGCCAGGGTCTTCGCTGTGGCGCCAGATGCGTGGGTTGAGTGACTGAGCCCTGACCGTGTCGTTGTCGTGGCCGGGCAGCTCGTCCCATTCGTGATCCTTCGCCTGGCCGTTGGTATGCAGGCGCAACTGAAACTCCTTGAGGGCAATTGCTTTCGCGACCTGATCGTTCGCGTGTTTCCGATACAGCTCGGACATGCCGAGGATGGCGTCAGGATGGCCCAAGAGCGTCACCTGTGACGCCCCATTCAAGAGCGTTGGCAGGGCAGGGTTGATCGTCGCTTTGATTTGCGTGTCGAGCTCGTGAGCTTGCTGTACTGCTGCACCAACTTTGCCGGGCAGGCATCGGCCGCAAACAGGCCCTTCTCCGCCATGTCCGCCGGGAAGTCCAGTTCGATCGGCAAGCCTTCGCGCGAGCGACGATGCGGGATTCCTCTGCCAGAACGGCTTTGGCGCAGACCTGCTCGCGCAGCGGCTCCGGAAGCGCCTTGATACTGGCGGCCGACCAGGGCTGCTGTCGCAGGTCAGCCACTTTCTGGTTCAGCGTCGGCGCGCTGACAAACAGGCCGAGGCTCCAGTGCGCGGTCCTGCCACCTACCGCTTGCCAGCTGTAGGCTGCCCAGACCAGGACCCAGGTGGCGATTGAAAACCAGGCCAGCCAGGGCCTCCCACGGCCGAACAGAAAGCCGCGCAGACCCCAGAAGAGCAGGCCGAGCACCGCAAGGACGCACAGGACATCAAGCGCATAGGCCAGCGGCAGCCAGTAGGCTTTGTCCGAGCTGAAACGCCAGGCGAAAGGGTAGCCGGCTTCGTGGGCGACCAGGCTGAACACACCCAGCACCAGCATCAGCATCAGGAACCCGGCGCGCTTGAAGAACAGCTTCATGTCATCTTTCGTTAGGGCAAGGGCCAAAGCCGTGCTTCAGCGACAGGCCTTCGCCTGGCCTGAGCTGCGACGGATTGAACTTCGAGCTGGACGACTTGGCGAAGCCACGGCCGCGACAGATCGAGTAGGCGTTCTCGTCAATTGAAGGTGCTGGGTCAGTTGCACTTCTGGCCAGCGGCCACTTCGAACGACGGCGCTGAGTTGTTGCCTCCCAGCCCGACGCTGCCCCACTTGCCCTTGCCATCGCGGTAGAGCTTGTGCTCGGCGCCGCTGCGGCATCGGATCACCACGATGGTGTGCCGCGTACCCATGCCGAACTCTGCGAAACCGCCTTCATACTGCTTCAGGATCTTCCACGCGGCACCGTCGCTCTTGCTGGGGGAGGACGAAGTCGATGAGGACGAGCTCGATGAGCTGCTGCGGCGCGCATCTCGCTCGGCGTTGTGGGAGTTGCCGAGTCCGTTGACAAGCTCATTGACCTGATGGGCCACGCCTTGGGCGCGGAAGCTGGACGTCGGGTTCAGACCGGTGCGGGCCAGGTCGTCGAAGTTCAAAGGCTTGTCGGCCGGGGTTTGCGCCAGCGCGGCGCTGCAAGTCATGAGCAGCAAGGCTGCCAGGCCGGCAAGCCGGCTGTGGAGCATTTGGCGGTTCTGTGATGGCGTCATGGCGGGAGCTTTCACGCGGTGATTGATGGGCTTCGGTGTGGGGCTTGCCTGCGGCGTGTGCGCGCCGAGCCGGCTTCAGTTCATGGGTTTGAGTGAAATCAGCTCCAGCGTGGCCACCGGCTCGCCGGTCAGCTGAATCGCGGTGTAGCCCCCCATTGACCCGCTCTGGAAGTAGCCGAGCGACTGCACACCCAGATCGAAGGGCACACTGGTCTGGTAATGCGGCGGCGACAGCGTCACCTTGAATTGCTGGCTGCCGCTGGCGGGCGAGTCCTGGTCGCTGCTGCCCAGCATCGAGGAGCGCAGGCTGCGCTTGCGATCGACGCGCCAGCTGATCTTCACGGTGGCTTGGTAGTGGCCTTGCCGCAGGCGCAGGGGACTTTGGGCCTGAGGCTTGATGCGCAGCGTGCCCTTCAAGCGCTGGTTCACGCTGGCGGTGAAGTTGGCGAAGAAGCCGGCGTTGCGCTGCACATCGCTGTTCGGGGACACTCGATCAAATTCACCACTGACATCGAACAGCCGCCCGGGGGACTGCAGCACGTCAACCGCTGCCTGCTCCAGCAGCAGTCGGTCTTCGGCTGAGCGGGCGTAGCCCTGGCCGGCCTGCAGCAGCGAAACGTCCTGCGTCAGCCGATACAGGCGGTGCACGGGGGCGAACTCGCGCCGCTGCAGGTAGTCCTGTCGCAAGCGCCCGGTGGCCAGCTGGCGCAGTTCAGGGGTCGCATGCTGATCCGCAAGAACGGCCTCGCGCTGTGCATCGCTGCCCTTGGCGATCTGCTCGCGCAGCTGCTGGCGCAGCAACTCCAGCGCCCTGGCCATGCCCTGTTCGGACGCTTGCTTCTCAGGCTGTTCAGCGTTGACGCTGTGCTCGCTCAGAAAGCGCCGCAAGCCGTCGGCCTGCATGGTGCTCAGCAAGGCCAGCTCCTCGCGTGGCGCCCGTTCCGAAAGGATCTCTTGCGCGGCTTTGGTCCAGGCCGCCGGCTCGCTCGCCTTGCCTTGCGCCAGCCGCTGGCGAAGACCCAGCAGCGGCATCTCACGCAGGCGCTGCAGCTCAGCCTGGCGCAGCGCATCGCGGCGCGCGCGACCCTGGGCCAGCAGCTGGCTGCGGGGATCGGGCTCGAAGCGGGCGAGGAAGCGCTCGGCCTCGGGCCAGCTGCTCACCGCAGCCAGGGCGCGACGCTCCTGTTCGGCCCACAGGGCCGCGGCCTGGCTGCGGGCCTGGTCCAGGTAGCCATCCGGGTCGGGGCCGGCATGCTCGGTCGGCAGCCGCGTCAGTTTGTCGTAGTCGCCTGCAGCGTCGCGCAGGGCCTGGCGCCGGAGCACGCGCTGTGCCATCTGGCGCTGCGGCGCGCAGTGCTCGGCGCCCAGCAGGCCGAAGCTGTCCATCCATGCGGTTGCGGCTTGTGCCGAGCTGTCCAGCGCGACGCCGGTGCCGCAGCTGCGCGACAGTTGGAGCTGGACTTCAGGCACCAGCTTCAGCGGGTCTTGTTGGGCGTGGCGGGTGATGAACTGACGGCGGTCTTCATCCGTCTTGATCTGCCCGAATTCACGGTACTGATGGGCTTGAGCCATGGACTGGTTGAAGTCCGTGTTGGCGCGGACGCACTGCTCGATGTCCGCGCGGCTCTTGCCCCGCAACGCGCGTTCGCACTCCTGCCGGCGCTCCCGGACGACACGGCCAACGTGTTGCCGGCACGAGTAACGCGCCTGGTTCTGCGCGTCACGTCCGACCCAGCCCAGGGCTTCGAACTCGCAAAGCGTGCTCAGCTCGCGATCATTGCCCGGGATCACCAAGGGTTGCTTGAGGGGCGCACCGCTGCTGGTGCGGACTTCTGGGGTGCCGCAGCCGGCTAGCAGGGTGAGGGCCGCAATCGCTGTTGCGGCCAGCAAGGTTTTCGGAGACGGCATGATCTGCTCACTGGTTGGTGATGGTGTTGGGCCGAACCTGCCTTCTCGAACGGAAGTCGGCGCTGAAGTTCACCCGACTTTGGGGACGCCCGGGAGAACTGGTTTCTTCGGCCTTGCATTGACGCTGGGCGCCCTGACTGCCGCTGCCGTGCGGCTGGTCAGTGAACTCGCGATACGGCCCCTGTGGCCGTGCCTGCTGCCGTCTCGTCCCGCCCGCCCTGCGCTGAGCGGCGCCCCGCCCAGACGCCCAGGCTGGCCAGCAGCACCAGGGCCAGGGAGGCGGGTTCAGGCACCGGATGCACATAGTCCACCATTAGCCGAACCTGTGCGGAGTCGGCGTTGTGGCCAATACCGGAGAAGGTCCATGTCCAGGCGCTCATCTGCGAGTTCTCGAGGTGCAGGCCGAGCCATTGCTCGTCGGCGTCAAGCGCCGACTGCAGTAGCGTGGTGACGTTGAACGACTGACGAAGGGGGACTTGGCGGCTGCTTGTCTGGCCAAAAACCGGTGCAGGCGCGTCGAACGTGTAGCCCAGCGCGCCGCCTGTAGCGAAGCCGGTAACAGTGATCGTGCTGAGACTGCTGATAGGAATCTGCTGCTTCAGAAGGTCAAAGCCGAGAGTTGCACTGCGGATATGGCTTCCTTTCAGCGCACTGATATCGACTTGCATTACCGTGCGACTGAAGTTTCCTTCCAGCCCCAACAGATGTCCGAACTCCCCGGTGGGCGGCGTCCACCAATCGGAATACATGCCGACGAAGCCGGTGCCGCTGAAGGTCTGGCCTGTGTTGGCCTGGGCATAGCTTGCCGAAGTCAGAAGATCGGGCAAGGTGTAAGTGACGGTTGATGCTTGCGTGGCAACGCCTGTAGCAAGACCCGTGAACAGCAGGGCGGCTCGTAGACATGTCGTGAGTTGGTCGGACTTGAGGAGCTTCATCGAAGGGCCTTTCAACGCGAGATCTGGTGAACAGGGCAAGACGCTCACTCAAACTGCAACTCGACGCTGAACTTCACGCTCAGCGCCGGCAGCACACCTGGCGCCGAGGTCCAAACGCCGGTCCAGGTCTTGCCGGTGACGGTGCCGGTCCAGACCGTGCCTTGGCCATCGATCAGCTGCAGCGCGGTTGGGCTTGCTGCGCCTGTAGCGCTGAACGGGCCGCCGGCCTCGGCGACCAGGAACACGCCGCTATTGCCGTTGCAGCTGAGCTTGTTGGCCTCGCTCGGCGTGCAGGGCGTGTTGCTTGTCTTGTCGAAGTGGGTCGAAAAGCGGCTGCGGTTGCTGCGCACATCGATCTTGCCGGCCGCGTCCAGGGCCAGCCAGACGCGCAAGGCGGCCGGGTTGTCGGCGGGCGGGCCGCTCCAGCTGAGGCCGGGGGCCACCCCGGGCACCTGGCCATCGCCGAACACCACCGGCACGGCGAAGCTGCCGGCGCCGGTGCTGCTGGAGCTGGCTGTGGCCGCCTTGGTCCAGGTTCCGTTCCAGTTCAGACCGGTCAGCGTGCCGCTGAAGGTGTAGCCGTTGGCATCCGGGCCGGCGATCAGCACCGTGGGCGTGGCCGCGCCCTGGGCCGTGAACTTGCCATGTTGCGAGCTCAGGGTGATGCGGCTGGAGCCGCCCACGCAGTTCGCGGCATTGGCGGCGCCGTAGGTGCACAGCGTCGACATCGTGCCCTTGATCTTGTGGAAGTCGTAGCCGCCGCCGTTGATCAAGCCCGTGCTGTCCAGGCTGAGGCTGACACGCAGCGGGTAGCTGTCGCCGCCGTTGACCGACAGGGTGCCGATGGCAGGCCGGGGCGCCGGTGCGGGCGCGGAGCCGCCAGGGAAGGCGAAGCTGCCCAGCCGCTTGAGGCTGAAGGACAAGATGTCAGGGTCGATGCCGGCGACGCTGTTGCCGTCGGCTGCGACGGTGGCGGTGAAGGTGCCGGGGACGTTCTTGCTGTTCAAGGCCAGCCCCTGCAGCGTCAGCGTGCCGTCGGCAGCCCGGCTGGCACCCATCACCGTGGCGAAGTCGCTCTGGCTGTTGTGCGTGTCCGTGCGTTCGACGTAGCTCGTGCTGGTGCAGTTGGCATCGCTGTGGTCGCGCGAAATCGAGCGCGCGAACTGCCAGCGGTTGGCGCTGACCTTCTGGATGTCCCAGACCGTGATGCGGCCCTTGCCGTCGCAGGGCATCTGCCAGAAGCCGACCATCTGGTCGACGGCATTCAGCACCAGCGGATTGGGGTTGAGGTTCGCAGCCTGGCTCCAGAAGTGCGTGAGCGCCGCGTCCTTGGCCACCAGACTGAGCGTCGGCAGGTCCTTGCTGACGCTGTTCAGGCTGCTGCCTGGCTTGGACAGATCCGCCGCGCTCACCAGCTTGGCGGCGGTGTCGGCCGCAATGGTGATGCCGTTGGCCGGATTGCGGTCGCTGTCCAGCGACTGCAGCGCGACCAGGATGTTCTGCACCGAGGCCGGATCGGTACTCAGATCGGCCGGCGTGACGATGGAGGGGGCACTGGATGTGCCCAGCGTCAGCGCACCGATCTTGAAGGTGACGGTCTTGCCCTCGGGGTAGTTGAACTGGCCTTGCGCATCGGTGACGCCGGCCTTGCTGCCATCGATCCACACTTCCAGGCCTTGCACGGGCGAATCGATGAACACGCCCACCTTGGCGATGGAGGGCGGGGCCGGCGTGGGCGCAGGGGCTGGGGCAGGAGAGGGTGCAGGTGCGGGCGCTGGTGCCGGTGCCGGGCTGTCCCCGCCGCCACCGCCGCAGGCGCTGAGCGCTGCCGCGAGCAAGAGCAGATTCAGTGGAACGCCGGAACGGCGCGGGCGCGTGCTTGACATCGACAGGACTCCCCAGAGATAGGACAAACCCACGAGCACCCGGAAGGCACCCGCGATGTCTGGGAAGAGTCGCTGCCGCAGAACTTGTCAGCCGCCGCCACCTTGGGGCTTACCCGGGGTGCCGGGCGCGATCAGCAGGAAGAGCCGGCCGTGGGCCGGCAGCTCGACGCCTCGCTGCCGTAGCGCCTGCGCCAGCTCAGCGGCGCGTGGCGGCTCGCTCGGCAGACGGGCTTGCAGTTGCATCACGCCAGCGGGCTGCGCGCTCAAGCGCGCCGTCACGCCGTAGCCCTGCAGCAGGGCCTGCAGATCGGCGGCAAGCCGCTCGGGACGCTCGCTGACGATGCGCTGCGGCGCCTCGGCCCCGCGCATGACATCGCCCTCGTCCGGCACAGGGCTTGGATCGGGAAGCTGCCGCACCGCCACCAGGGCCACCAGCGCAAGACCTGGCACGGCCCACCAGCGCCGGTCAGCGCCGCCCAAGGCGATGACGGCACGGCGCCACCAGGGTGTCGTCTGTTGTTGACCGGCGAAGGCTCCGGCCGCGCGCAGCCGTGCCAGCAGGGCCTGCTCGGCCGCGGTGTCGGCCGCTGTCGGCTGCATCTGCTCCTGCATCAGGCGGCGCATCCAGGCGCCGGCGCGGGCGCTGGCGTCGGTGGCGCCGGCCTCACTCGCCACACCGCGCAGCGCGTCCAGACAGGGCTCGGCATCGAACTCAGTCATGGCTCGCTCCTCTTCAGCTTGGCGGCGCCCCGTCGCATGGGCTCGATCCCATCGTCCAGGCAGGGCTTGAAATAGCCCAGCAGGGCGGCACAGCACTCGCTCATGAACTGACGCGTGGCGCCGTAGCTGCGGCCGATCAGCTCGGCGATCTCGCGCGCGTCATGGCCCAGCGTGATCAGCTCGATGCAGTGGTAGCGCCGCGGCTGCTCATCCTTGAAGCGGCCCAGCTGCCCGTGCAGGCAGCGGCTCAGCAGCGGGTCGGAGCTGGCGGGGTCAGGCAGTTGCGCCAGCCAGTCCAGGCCGCGCTCTTCGTCGTCCGCCGCGGCCGGCGGGCTGGCCGGCTGGCGGGCCTGGCGCCGCCAGTGGGCGCTGGTCTCGTTGCGGGCCACGGTGCGCGCCCAGCTGTGGAAGGCCTCGGGCGCGCGCACTTCGCCGGCATGCATGACGAGCTTGAACAGGATCTCGTTGAGCAGGTCCTCGATGTCGTCGGCCTGAACGCCGGCATGGAAGAGCTGGGCGCGCAGCAAGGGCCGGTAGTGGCGGACCATCTGCACGGTGGCCTGCTCGGCCACTGGCCCGCCCAGGCGCAGTGCATCCAGGAAAGCTTGAGCATCGAACAGAGATCGGGTCATGGGGCTTGCGAGATCGGGCTGTGCAGGGAAGAGTCGCCGAGCGCCGGGATTGTCAGGCAAGACCCGGATGGGCCAGACGTGGCCGGCATGGGAAGATGCCGAGCAGGCTCGCCGCTGCCAGCCCCCTGCGCAGTCGATGCCGAACGCGCCGGATGGGCGGCACTGTTGCGCCTGCAGTCGCTGATCGTTCTGGGCTTGGGGCGCCCTGACGCCTGGCGCGGAGAATGGATTCGGCATCGAAGGGCGAAGGAGTCCTGCGGTGGGAGAGCGGCAGAACAAGGAATTGTCAGGCGATGCACCCCGTTGCACCGGGCGGTCCGGCATGCATGAGGCCTGCGATCCCGAGGGAACGATCACAGATGAACTTTGCTGGACGCGTTGGGCGCCGTTGTGCGGTGCTGGTGGTCTTGAGTTTGCTAGCGAGTACCGCCCATGCGCAGAGCAGCGTGCTGGACCCCTGGCGCCCGCAGCTGGATGCGCTGACAGCCAGCGCCCGCCATGGCGAGGTACTGGCGCTGCTTGAACCCTTGTTGGCGGCGCAGCCCCGGGGGGCCTCGCCTGGCGCTGCCGAGATCCTGCTGGCCCAGACCCTGGCTTACAACCAGCTTGGCAAGGGTAAGCTGGGCATGGAGACGGCGCGCAAGGCTTGGCAGATGCGTGCGGAGCTTTTTGGGGCCACCGATCCGCGCACCCTGGATGCGCTGGATCTGCATCTCAAGGCCTGTGGGACCGCCGGTGCCAGCGCTGCAGCGAGTTGTCTGCCCCAGGCCGCCGAGGCGGTAGGCATGCGCCAGGCCGCTGGCGAGCCCCGTGCGCTGGCTCAGACATTGTTTGCGCAGATCAATCTGGCCAACCAAGCCGGCCGGCTCGACCTGGCCTTGCCACAGCTGGCGCTGCTGCTGCAGGTTCAGCGTAACGATCCGAGCACGCGCCCTGCGGACTTGGTCGAAACCCAGCGCAACCATGCGGTGCTGCTGCAGAACGCAGGCCGCTACCGTGAGGCGCTGGCGGCGCTGGATCAGCTTTTGGAAACGCAACCAGACCTGGCTGCGACCGCACCGCTTGAATTGCTCAAGACCCTGACCCGGCGTGCGCGCGTGCTCGACAGCCTTGGGCAGAGTGCCAAGGCCGGCCCGCAATGGCAGGAGGCGCTGCGCCTGTGCGCCGCTCAGCCGGGCACGCCATCGGTGCCCTGCGCCGAGCAGCGCCTGGGCATGGGCGCACATCTGCTGCGTGCGGGCCGGGCCGAACAGGCGGTGAGCACGCTGCGCCAGCTCAGCCAGGAACTGCAGCGTGATGCTGCGCCGCGGCTTGGCTCGATTTCCCGGGAATGCCGCTACTACCTGGCCTTGGCCCTGCGCCAAGCCGGCCTGCATGCCGACAGCCTGGCGATGCTGCAAGCCGTGCTGGACGAGCAAAGTGCCGGATGGGGCGAGGCGCACCCCGACTACGTCACCTATCTGCAAGCTCATGCGGCTGGCTTGCAGCTGCTGGGCCGCGCGCAAGACTCGCAGCGGCAGTTTGAACGCGCCTTGGCGCTCGGTGAGCGCCTTCGTGGGCCTCGGCATCCGCAAGTGCTGGTGCATCGCCTCAACGCCTGGGTGGCTGCGACGCAGGCCGGTCAGCCGGTGGACCGCATGCAGGTTCAGCAGCTGGCGCAGCAGCTGTTGCAGTCCTTGGGGGCGGAGCATCCCAGCAGCTTGCAGGCGCAGCAGCTGCAGGCCGAACTGGACTTGCGCGCCGGCGAAACGGCCGCAGCGCTGCAATCGCTTGAACGGCTGCTGAGCACACGCCAAACGCTGCTGGGTGTGACGCATCCCGACAGCTTGCGCACACAAGCGACCTTGGCTCGGGCGCAACGGGCCGCCGGCCGACCCGCTGACGCGCTGCAAACGCTGGATGCTCTGGTGCCGCAACTGCAGCAGTGGCGGCGTGCCTTGGCGGGGCTGGGCCCATCCGCCCAGCGCCAGGCGCCCCAGGCCTTGCAGTCCGCGCTGGTGCTGCGCGCCGAACTGCTGATGGCAAATGGCCAGGTCGAGGCGGCTCTGCAAGCCGTGGAGGCCTACAAGGCGCAGGATCTGCTGCTGCAGTTGTCGCGCCAACGTGCCTTGGAGGCAGCGGCGCCCAGCGGTGAGCTGGGCCAGCAGCTGCGCGAGCTGGCGCAGGCACGCAGTTCGATGGAGGCGCAGCTGGGGCAGAGCCGCTTCCCGCAGCAACGCGAGTCCCTGGCTCTGGAGCTGCAGACCTTGCATCAACGCTATGAGGCCGTGCTCCAAAGCGCCGCCGCACAAAGCCCGCGCCTGGCCGCGCTGCTGCAACCAGAGGCTACCGGCCTGGCCGATCTTCGCCTGCTGCCGCGGCGCAGTGCCCTGCTGCATTACCTGCGCGGCCCCGACGAGCAATGGCATGTGCTGGTGCTGCGGCCGGATCGCGCTCCGCAGTGGTTCGCGCTTGGGCGCTGGAGCGAGCATCAGCCGGACGTGGAGCGATTGCGGGTCTGGGGCAGTCAGGCGGCGCCACGCGGACCCGAGGCACTGGCGTCCTCGGTGATGCTGCGGCAGACCCTGGGCGAGCGTCTGTTGCAGCCCTTGCTGGGAGCGCTTGACGGGGTGGATCGCCTGCTCATCAGCCCGGACGGCACGCTCGGCCTGCTGCCCTGGGACACCTTGCTTGTAGCCGGCCAGAGCGCTTTGCAACGCTGGACCGTGAGCCAGCTGGCCTCGCTGGCGGTGTCACGGGCGGCGCACGGCCGCGCCGCTGTGCCGGCGCCGCTGCAGACCCTCTCCCTTGGCGCCTCGCTCGCCCGGCAAGAGGGCGAACAAGCCTGGCCCGCGCTGCCCTATGCGGCCCAGGAGGCCAGCGCCGTGGCGCGGCTCTACCCGGGGCCGCGCAGCCGACTGCTGCTGGGACAAGCGGCGAGCGAGTCGCGGCTGCGCGAGCTGAACCAACGCGGCGAGCTGGCGCGTTTCCAGCTGCTGCATGTGGCCGCGCACGGTCGTCTTGATGAGCGCAACGGGCCTACCCTGCTGCTGGGTCGCAGCGGCAATGACGAGTCGGCAGATGGCCTGTTGGTGATGGCTGACTGGATGGGGCTGCGCTTGGGCAGCCGCTTGACGGTGCTGTCGGCCTGCGACACGGCACAAGGGCAGGCCCTGGATGGCGAGGGCCTCGTTGGCCTGGCCTATGCACTGCAGCTGGCGGGCAACCGCGAACTGCTGGGTACTCTGTGGCCGGTCAGCGATGCCGCATCTGCTGCCTTTGTGCCGGCCTTTCTGGCCCGCGTGAAGCGCGGCCAGGGGCATGCCCAAGCCCTCGCAGCCACCAAGCGGGAGTTCGCGGCCTCCGCCGATCCGCGCCTGAGTCTGTTCCGCAGCTGGGCGGGCTTTGTGCTGGTGGGGCGGGGCTGAGCATGCCAAGGCTATGGCTGATCGCCTGTGGCTTGCTGTTGCTTGCGGGAGCGACCCAGGCCGCCCAGCAAGCCTTGCTGGTTGGGGTGAGTGAATACCCTGCGCTGCCCGAGCGGCGGCTGCCCGGGGCGGCTAACGATGTGCGCCTGATGGTCAAGAGTCTGAGTGCCATCGGCTGGCGGCCAACGCAGTTGCAGGTGCTGGCCGAGCAGGGCGACGCTTTGCCCACGCGGGCCAATATTCTGCAGGCCTTGGAGCGCATCGCGCTCAGCAGCCGCAGCGGCGATTGGGTGCTGCTCTACTTCTCGGGACATGGCGCGCAGGTCCCTACACAGTCGGGCCTGGATGAAGCCTTCCTGCCGCGCGACACGACGCATTGGGATGACAAGCGTGGCGAACTGCGCGGTGCCCTGCGGGACAAGGAGCTGGCCTCAGCCGTGCAGCGCATTCGCGCCCAGGGCGCCCATGTGTGGGCGGTGCTGGACACCTGTCATGCGGCCGACATGCTGCGCGGTCCGGCTGCGGGCCCCCTGTCGGGCCTGCGCTTCATCACGGCGCCTGAGCTGCGCATTCCCGTCCATCTGTGGGGGCCTGGGCGCCGGCTGAGCGCTTCAGCGCTGCGCCAGACCAAGCGTCAGGGCGGGGCTGCCACAGGACGGTATGTCGCCTTTTTCGCTGCAGGCAAGGACGAGGCCAGCCTGGAAGAGCGCTTGCCAGACCCCTTGGACGGTCGGCAAGACCAGCGCTACGGTGTGTTCACCTGGGCCTTGGCACGCGCCTTGCGCGAGGCGCCCACGGCTGACTTTGCAAGCCTTGCCAGACGCGTTGGCGCGGCGTATGCCGAGCGGCCGTTTCCGACGCCGGAGTTCGTTGGCAATCTTGAGACAGCCTGGCCTTGGTAGCGCGAGCCGAGGGTGGGCGCGTCATGACCACCTGAGAGCCATTGAACTGTTTGCGGTGCGCCGGACAATCACGAGCGGCAAGGCCGCTTGTCGTTGCCGAAGGCGCGCGTATGCTGCCTCGCATGTCAAGGGCAGCCCGCCCAGGAGAACACCATGAAAGCAGAACGTCGGATCCTGTTGTTGCGTGCGGTGCCGCTGGTTGGCGCTGGGCTCGGTCTCGGCGCAGTGCCGGGCCTGGGTCTGGCCCAGCCGCCTGAAGGCAAGGGCCATGGCAAAGGCAAGGACAAGCATCGCGACGAGGACAAGGGCGGCGGGGATGCCGCACAGCTGTCGATCGGCATCCGGTTCGAGCAGGCGCGCAGCCTGGCTGTTCATGGCGGGTATACCGGCTACAAGCCCCTGCCTCCTGGCATCCGCAAGAACCTGGCGCGCGGCAAGCCGCTGCCTCCGGGCATCGCCAAGAAGGCGGCGCCTCCGGCCCTGCTGCGCCAGTTGCCGCAACGGCCTGGCTATGAATGGCAGGTCTGCGGCACGGATCTGGTGCTGGTGGCGGTGGGCACCTTGATCGTGGCCGAGGTGCTGAAGTCGGTGTTCGACTGAGGCTGCGGCGGGCTCAGCCCGGCCGCTTGCAGGCGGCGGGTCCTTCGGCCGGTGTCAGACAGGCGCAGGGCCTGTTCTCGGTCCGGCCTCAGCCATCCAGCCTTTTCTGGAAGACGAGGCCGGCGTGCTCGCGCAGCGCGTGGAACTTGATCTTGGGCCAGTTGGCCTCGATCGCGCGCAGCTCGGGCGCGTATTCAACCAGCACGGTCGGCGCGTCCACCGCGTCGTAGGCCATGCGGTGGTCGTTGGCGTCGATGAAGCGCTTGAGCTCCTTCTCGTCGTCGCAGGTCACCCAGCGCGCCACCTGGAAGCGGCTGGGCATGATGCGGGCCTTGACGCCGTATTCATGCTCCAGGCGGTGCGCCACCACCTCGAACTGCAGCTGGCCCACCGCGCCCAGCAGCAGCACGCTGCCTGCCACCGGACGGAAGACCTGGATCGCGCCTTCTTCGCCCAGCTGCTGCAGGCCGGCCTTGAGCTGCTTGGTCTTCAGCGGATCGGCCACTTCGACCGAGCGGAACATTTCCGGCGCGAAGAAGGGCAGGCCGGTGAACTGCAGCGCCTCGCCTTCGGTGATGGTGTCGCCCAGCTGCAGCACGCCGTGGTTGGGGATGCCGATGATGTCGCCGGCAAAGGCCTCGTCCAGCAACTCGCGGCGCTGGCTGAGGAAGCTCACCACCGTGTTGGGCCGCAGTTCCTTGCCGCTGCGCACCACCTTCAGCCGCATGCCGCGCTCGAAATGACCCGAGGCCACGCGCAGGAAGGCGATGCGGTCGCGGTGCGCCGGGTCCATATTGGCCTGGATCTTGAACACCACGCCGCTGAACTTGGGCTCTTCGGGCTTGACCACGCGCTGCATCGCGGCGCGCTCGGCCGGCGCCGGCGCCAGCTCCACCAGCGCGTCCAGGATCTCCTGCACGCCGAAGTTGTTGACGGCCGAGCCGAAGAACATCGGCGTTTGCTTGCCGCTGAGGAACTCGTCCAGATCGAACTCAGGCGCGGCCTCGCGCACCAGCTCGATCTCGCCCTGGGCGTTGTCGTACTGCATGCCGAAGCGCTGGGCGTAGGCCGGGTTGTCCAGGCCGTCCAGCACTTCCTCGGTGCCGGCCACCCGGTCTTCGCCGGGCGCGAACACGCGCATGCGCTGCTGGCGCAGGTCCATCACGCCATGGAACTGCTTGCCCATGCCCACCGGCCAGGTGAAGGGCACGACGGTCATGCCCAGCTCGCGCTCGATTTCGTCCATCAGCGCCAGCGGCTCCTGCACCTCGCGGTCCATCTTGTTCACGAAGGTCAGGATGGGCGTGTTGCGTGCGCGGCAGACCTGCAGCAGGCGCCGCGTCTGCGGCTCCACGCCGTTGGCCGCGTCGATCACCATCAGCGCCGCGTCCACCGCGGTCAGCACGCGGTAGGTGTCTTCCGAGAAGTCCTGGTGGCCCGGGGTGTCGAGCAGATTGATCACGCAGTCGCGGTATTCCATCTGCATCACCGACGAAGCCACCGAGATGCCCCGCTGCTTTTCGATCTCCATCCAGTCCGAGGTCGCATGCCGCGAGGCTTTGCGCGCCTTCACCGATCCGGCGATCTGGATCGCGCCCGAGAACAGCAGCAGCTTCTCGGTCAGCGTGGTCTTGCCCGCGTCAGGGTGGCTGATGATGGCGAAGGTGCGGCGGCGGCGAACTTCGCTGTCGATGCGGGTCGAGGTTTCGGTGGACATGGCGGGCTGGCGTGGAGCGAACCCGCGATTATCGGCCCTGGCCGCTGCCACCCGCGCACGGCCTGCCGTCCAGCCACCCGATGTGGGCGGTGCGCCAATAAGCGGGGGCTTTTCAGGCGAATCCGGACTGGACCTTTTGTCAAGGCAGGACGTAGAGTGGCGCGGAGCTAGCAAAAACAAGCAGTTGGGATGCCGTGACGCCGGATGCGGACGCGGCTCTGAGTGAGGGAGGCCGTTGATCCCCTGGGCGCCGCTGGTCTGGCGCCCTGGCATGGGGTGTGCCGACCAGCTTTGCCCGCATGGGGCAGGAGCGTGCTCATGTTTCGACAGCTGAAGTCCCTGCGCGTGCAGGTGGTGGTGATCTCGGTCGTGGCGCTGATGCTCGGGCTGTTGGCGCTGGCCGCCGCCAATTACCAGACCGCGCGCGGCCATGTGCTGGACACCTTGCGCGACGACACGCGGGCCCTGGGGCTGAGCCAGGCCGGCACCATTGCCGACTGGGTGGCCAGCAAGGCGGCCGTGGTGCAGTCCACGCTGCCGGCGGTGGCCGAGGCTGACCCGGTGAAGTTTCTGGTGCAGGCCAAGGATTCGGGCGGTTTCGACACCAGCTACATCGGCTATGCCGACAAGCGCATCGTCTTCAACACGCCGCAGGCCGATCTGCCCAAGGACTACGACCCGACGGGGCGCCCCTGGTACCAGCAGGCCGCGCAGGCCAGCGGCCCGGTGCTGACGGCCCCTTACAAGGACGCCGCCACCAGCCGCATGGTGGTGACCTTCGCGGTGGCCGCCAAATCCGGCGGCACGGTTTCGGCGGTGACCGCTGGCGATGTCTATCTCGACAACGTCGTGGCCGTCGTCAAATCCATCCAGCCGACGCCGGGCAGCTATGCCTTCCTGGTCGACAAGGCAGGCAAGTTCGTGGCGCACCCCGACCCGAAGCGGGGCGGCCAGGCGGCCACGGAACTGGCTGCCGGGCTGAGCGCCGCCGTGCTGAATGCACTGTCCGACCAGAAGGAGTTGCAGGCGGTGGAGATCGAGGGGGCGACGCGCCTGCTGCAGGCCTCCAAGGTCAAGGGCACGGATTGGGTGCTGGTGATCGCACTGGACCGTGCAGAGGCGCTGGCCAGCCTGACGCGGCTGGCGCTGACCTCGCTGGTGGCCACCGCGCTGGTGCTGGTGATTTCGGCCGGCGTGATCGGCAGCCTGGTGGCCCAGCGGCTCAAGCGCCTGGCCCAATTGCGGGACGCGATGCAGGACATCGGCTCCGGCGGTGGTGACCTGACCCGCCGCATCGACGAACGCGGCGAGGACGAGCTGGCGGAGATCGGCCGCGGCTTCAACAGCTTTGTCGACAAGCTGGCCGGTGTGCTGTCCGAGATCCGCGACACCAGCGAATCGGTCCGTGTGGCCTCGCAGGAAATCGCGACCGGCAATCAGGATCTGTCCTCGCGCACCGAGCAGACCGCCAGCAGCCTGGAGCAGACCGCCAGTTCGATGGAGCAGCTCACTGACACCGTGCAGCAGAACGCTGACCGCGCGGCCCAGGCCAATCAACTGGTGATGTCCACCTCGGCGGTGGCGGCACGGGGCGGCGAGGTGGTGGGCCGCGTGGTTCACACCATGCAGGACATCAGCAGCAGCTCGTCGCGCATCGCCGACATCATCGGCGTGATCGACGGCATTGCTTTCCAGACCAATATCCTGGCGCTGAACGCGGCCGTGGAAGCGGCGCGCGCAGGCGAGCAAGGCCGCGGATTCGCGGTGGTGGCCAGCGAGGTGCGCAGCCTGGCGCAGCGCTCGGCCGAAGCAGCCAAGGAGATCAAGACCCTGATCTCGGCTTCGGTCGAAAAGGTTGACGGCGGCACGCGGCTGGTGAACGAAGCCGGCAGCACGATGAATGACATCGTCAGCTCGGTGCGCCAGGTCACCACCATCATGCAGGAGATCGCCGCGGCCAGCAGCGAGCAGAGCGGCAGCATTTCCGAGGTGGGCTCGGCCGTGAACCACCTCGACCAGCTGACGCAGCAGAACGCCGCGCTGGTCGAAGAATCGGCCGCCGCCGCGGAGTCGCTGAAGGAACAGGCGCAGCGCCTGGCCAGCGCGGTGGCAGCCTTCAGGCTGCGCAGCTGAGCCGACGAAACTCCGTTCTGCCCATGCGGGCAGGGCGTTCACCCTTGTCGCGCCTACCCTGGTTGGACAGTCAGCTCCAGCCAGGCGGGGCCATCCCCTTCGGCGCTCAAATGCAGGACGGCAGCCCCCGCCACCGGCCAGCTGTCGCCGGCCGCCAGGAACAGAT
Source organism: Roseateles sp. (assembly GCA_015657635.1). GTDB lineage: Bacteria > Pseudomonadota > Gammaproteobacteria > Burkholderiales > Burkholderiaceae_C > JACDQM01. The sequence goes on along the minus strand of JACDQM010000017.1, from coordinate 5,863 downwards.
CCTCAGGCAGGCCCTCTTGCGTCAGCCAGACCCGGCCTTGACGCACGTGGATCTCGCCAAGACTCAAGCTCGGACAGTGCAGGCTGTGAACCGGCGCACCGGCTGCAAGGTACAGGGTGTGCATGTGGGGGTGCCGGCTCATTTCCAGCCCGACCGGCGTGTGGGCAAAGGTGCTGCTGTTCATGCAGCCACTGTGAAGTGCTGCCCGACGCGTGCTAAGACACAAAGGCGGGCCAAGCCAAGCAGTACAGACGCAAATGTCGGCATCATCTGTATGGGTTGTAGCGCGGCGCATCTGTACTGGTTTTGAAGCACAGAATCAGCACAGAATTGGCGCTATGCGAAGCCTCAGTCCTTCAGCGGTCGCGCCTGCCTCGCCCAGCTTATCGCCACCTGCCGTCGAGTCGAGCAGCGAAGCCGGCGCCCTCTATCTGCGCATCGCTCACACCCTGGCCGAGGCGATACGCCGTGGTGGCCTGACGCGCGGCCAGCGTATGCCTTCGGTGCGCGAGACTGCACGCCAGCAAGGTGTGGCCATCAGTACCGTGGTGCAGGCCTACCACTGGTTGGAGGACGCGCGCCTGATCGTGGCGCGTCCTCGGTCGGGTTTCTTTGTCGCGGCTCGCACGGTGACACAGCTGCCCGAGCCCACCGTGGCTCGGCCCACGCGGCGCGCCCATGCGGTTTGTGTTGATGTGCTGGGCCGGCGTTTGCTGGGGCAGGTGCAGGGCAGCGACATGTTGAGTTTCAGCAGCGGCACGCCCGACCCCGGCTTGCTGGATATGGAGCGAGTGCGCCGCACCCTGGTGCGCACGGTGCAGCGTCAGCGCGCCCAGCTGTGCCACTACCCCGACCCAAACGGACATGTCGAGGCGCGCCGAGCGCTGGCCCGTTATGCGCTACATCTGGGCTGCAGCCTTGATCCCGAGAAGATCACCGTGACTTCGGGTTGTATGGATGCAATCAGCCTCTGCCTGCGCGCTGTGACTCGGCCCGGCGACGTGGTGGCGATCGAGTCACCCACCCATTACTCATTTCTGGAGTTGCTGCAGAGCCTGCATCTGCGTGCGCTGGAAATTCCTACCCACCCGCGCCATGGCTTGTCGTTGGACGCCTTGCAGCTGGCCCTGGACACCCAGGACATCAGGGCTGTTCTGGTGGTGCCCACGCTCAGCAATCCGCTCGGGAGCTGTATGCCGGTGGCCGAACGCCGCCGACTGGCCCAGATGGCCAGCCAGCACCAGGTCGCGGTGATTGAGGACGCGGTCTATAACGAGCTGGTGCTTAACGACGAACTGCGCCGCACCGTCAAGAGCTTTGACAGCAGCGGTCACGTCATGTTGTGCGACTCATTCACCAAGACGGTGGCGCCCGGCCTGCGCCTGGGCTGGGTTGAGGCCGGGCGCTGGACCGAAGACGTGCGCCGACTGAAGAATGTGCAGGGCGGGCAGACCGCTGTGCTGGAGCTGGCAATGGCCGATCTGCTCGGTCAGGCCGGCCATCAGGCGGCGATGCGCAAGCTGCGTAATGCGGCGGCGACGCGGCTTGACGAAGCCCGAGGCTTGATCGCTGACAGCTTTCCGCCGCGCACCCGCGTCAGCGATCCACCTGGCGGATTCTTGCTCTGGCTGGAACTGCCCCGGGGCCTGGACGTGCAGGCTTTGCAACAGGCGGCCCAGTCTGAGCGAATTTTGGTGGCGCCCGGCACCCTGTTCAGCTCCCATGCGCGCTTCAAGAGCTGCCTGCGTATCGGGCTGGGTGCAGAGTGGAGCGAGCGCCATCCACAGGCCCTGCGCCGGGTGGGAGAACTGGCCTGCCGCTTGTTCGTCTAGGGTCGGCCGGCCTTCTTGGATCAGGCGATGAAGGGCTGTACACGCGCCAGCAGGCGGTCCACATACGCCTGCTTTTCACCCACCGGCGCCACATAGTGCAGCGCCTCGCGGGTGGCGGCCTCGCCGGCCTTGGTGAGCATCACCCAGGTGGCCAGATATTGCGAGGCCAGGCAGCCGCCGGCGGTGGCCACCGGGCCTTGGGCGTGGAAGGGCTCGTCCAGCACGCGCACGCCGGCCTCCACCACCCAGGGCTTGGTCGTCAGGTCGGTGCAGGCCGGGCAATCGCCGATCAGGCCCAGGCGAGCCAGCAGCAGCGTGCCCGAGCATTGCGCGCCGATCAGCTGGCGCGTCGGGTCCAGCTGCAGCCGGTCCAGCAACGCGCTGTTCTCGGCGATGGCGCGGGTGTAGAGGCCTGAGCCGAACAGCACCACCTCGGCCTCGTTGGCCCATTCCAGCGGGCGCTGCAGCTGCACCGTGACGCCGTTCATCGAGGTGATGTGGGTGCCGGGGCCGCACAACTCGGCGCTGAAGCCCAGCGGACGCAGCCGGTTCAGCAGGCCCAGCGCGATGAAGCTGTCCAGCTCGTTGAAGCCGTCGAAGCTGAGGATGGCGACGCGCATGCAAGGGCCTTCGGTGGCGATGCCCTTCAATGTAGCAGCCGGCCGACGGCCCGGCTGCCTCCAGCAGGCTGGAGGCGGGCACTCAACGCAGCTTTGCGGCGATGTCCGTGACGGCCTTCATCAGCTTCTTCAACGCGTCTTCGGAGGCACGCTTGGCTGCCAGCGAGAAGTCGCTCTTGAACTCGTCGAACTCGGCGCGACCTTCCCCCTGAACCTTCAGTTCGGTAATCGCGCGGCCCTCGATATCGACGATGGTGCCGCTCAACTCGACGGTGAACAGGGTGGGCGGCCAGGTCAGCACGCTTTGCGACCAGGAGGTGGTCGCAATGCTGGGCTTGAGCACGTAGTGCAGGCCGCCGGCCTTGATCTGCGGGTCGCTGAGACCGTTCACCTTGCTGACATCGGCGAAGCTCTTGCTCAGCGCGTAGTACAGGCCGGGCTCCAGATCGCGGTAGGGGAGGTAGCTGACCTTGTCGCCGCCACCGCCGGGCGTAGTCACCTCGCGCTGGCGGTCTTCGGCGCTGATGCTGAGGCCAATTTTCTTGTCGATCCTGACGGCGGCGCCATTGTCCAGGTTGGCCAGGTTGGGGCTCAGGGAAATGGGGTGGGCGCAGCCGGTGACGAGTGCGGCCACAGCCAGCCAGGGAAAGAGGGTCACGAGACGTTTGAGCATGGTGGCGTACCTCACTTGATCGCGGTGCGGAATTCGCTGTCTGCCAGCAACTGAGCCAGCAGGGCTTGCACCATCAGCGGGTATTGCTGCTGGGCCTTGGGGATGGCCACGGCGCCTGCGAAGGAGGATTCCCAGGCGAGCTTGGCGAGCTGGACGCGGTCATAGCGGATCTGCCCGTCGTTGCGGACCACGAAGCGCGCCTCGATTTCGCCCTGGGCGGTCGAGAAGCCGGTGGCGTCGATGTCGTTCTTCAGCAGCATGCCGCTGATCTCAAGCTTGGACTGGGCATCCAGCTTGCCCGCCATCACAAGCTCCTGACGCAGTGCCTCGGCCAGATAGGCGGCGTAATCGCTCCCCACCGGCGAAGCCATGCCAGTTCCACGCAAGCCAATGGATTCGGCGCCGGCGCTGCGTGACTGAGAATAGGCCCAGGCGCATGGCGCGCGGCGCCTGCTTCAAGGACTGCACGTTGTCGATCGATGGCTGGTAGGGCGGTGCCTTGATGGCACAGCCGCCCAACAGCAAGCCTAGCGCCAGCACCGCGACGGTGCTGGCAGCGTGTGTAGTGTTCTTCATGAAGCCTCCCTCAGGCTCTGTTTTCTTCGGAAATTGAAAGTGCCGCCTAGCGGCGGGCGCGAGCATAGCGGCTTGGCTGCGCGTCTCAAACTGGGGTTTGCGCGCCCTCGCAGCGGCGCGCCATGTCTGCGACGTTACCCAGGGCGACGTACTGACGGCCGGGACTTGCACGGCGACGCGTTAACCGGGCTTGCGATGGGCGGGGCTTGGGCAGGTTGGGGACGTGGCCTGCAACTTTCCTGAAGTGGGCCGTCATCTTGACCGGCCCTGCGTTGGCCCGCTCATTCTTCCAGCAGGCTGCGCAGCATCCATGCGGTCTGCTCGTGAATGGTCAGGCGCTGGGTCAGCAGGTCGGCGCTGGGTTCGTCGCTGGCCTTGTCGACCAGCGGGAACAGGCTGCGCGCAGTGCGCGCCACGCCCTCGTGGCCTTCGACCAGGATGCGCACCATCTCCAGCGCCTTGGGCGGTGTGGCGGGCGCGTCTTTCAGCGAGCTGAGCTTGGCGAACTGGGCATAGGAGCCCGGCGCCACATGGCCCAGCGAGCGGATGCGCTCGGCGATCGGGTCGACCGCGTTCCACAGCTCGGTGTACTGGGCCATGAACATCGCGTGCAGCGAGTTGAACATCGGGCCGGACACGTTCCAGTGGAAGTTGTGGGTGGTCAGGTAGAGCGTGTAGGTGTCGGCCAGCAGCTTGGACAGGCCAGCTGCGATGGCGGCGCGGTCCTTGTCACTGATGCCGATATTGATGCTGGCCGGGCCGGCGCTGTTTGTCTTCTTTGCCATCTTGATCGCTCCTTGCGGACGGGGTCGGGATGCAGCGACTGTACTGAAAGCGCAGCGCTGCGGCCGCCAGCGCTCAGACCTGGGCTTGCGCGAAAACAAGGGCTGGCTTCGTGGCGCTGCCGCGCACCGCAGATCAGACGCTGGTGTGGCGCATCCAATCCACCAGATGCTGCGCATTCAGCGCGCTGCCGGCCACCACCAGGGCCAGGCCCAGCAGTCGGCGTGCTTTGCGAGTTGTCATCGAAGCCTCCTTGTCGAAACGGGCGCCAGCGCTGCTGGCAAGGAGTGCACTTTAGGGAGTGGCGCCGCGCAGGTCCATTTGAATGCGCAAAGCGCCGCGATAGCCAAAATCTCTCTGCTGCGTGAGCGGGCTCAGCTCAGCCGCGTCACCCCGTCCAGCGGGCAGTCGTAGATCGCGTTGCGCAGCGCGGCAATCGCCTCGTAGCGGGTGAAGGTGCGGCGCCAGGCCAGCACCACGCGGCGCGTCGGCACCGGCTCGGCGAAGGGCACGAAGCGCAGATGCGCCTGCAGCTCCTTGGGCACCGACAGCGCCGGCACCACGGTGACGCCCATGCCCGAGGCCACCATGTGCTTGATGGTTTCCAGCGAGCTGCCCTCGAAGCTTTTGCGGATGCCCTCGGCATCGCTGGAGAAACGCGCGAACTCGGGGCAGACCTCCAGCACATGGTCGCGGAAGCAGTGGCCGGTGCCCAGCAGCAGCATGGTCTCGCTCTTGAGTTCCTGCGCACTGACCGTCTCGCGCTGGGCAAAGGGATGGTCGGCCGGCACCGCGACGACGAAGGGCTCGTCGTAGAGCGGCGCAATGGCCAGGCCGGTGTCGGGGAAGGGCTCGGCCATGATGGCGCAGTCCAGCTCGCCGGTGCGCAGCATCTCCAGCAGCTTGACGGTGAAGTTCTCCTGCAGCATCAGCGGCATCTGCGGGTAATGCTCGATCACGCTCTTGACCAGCTTGGGCAGCAGATAGGGCCCGATGGTGTAGATCAGCCCCAGGCGCAGCGCGCCGGCCAGCGGGTCCTTGCCGCGCTTGGCGATCTCCTTGATGGCGCTGGCCTGCTCGATCACCGACTGGGCCTGGCGCACGATCTCCTCGCCCAGCGGCGTCACCGAGACCTCGCTGGCGCCGCGCTCGAAGATCTTCACGTCCAGTTCTTCTTCCAGCTTCTTGATCGCGACGCTGAGGGTGGGCTGCGAGACGAAGCAGGCCTCCGCCGCGCGGCCGAAATGGCGCTCGCGGGCGACGGCGACGATGTAGCGCAGCTCTGTCAGGGTCATAGGTCCTCCGGCTTCTGGGGAGCGAAGCCTACATTGTCCCTGGCCGGTGTCGATCCGGAATCGCACGGCTACACTGCGGGCGCC
>JACDQM010000161.1 GCA_015657635.1 Roseateles sp. | reverse complement strand
GGAGGTGCAGTGAGTAAGCAGAGATACCCCGAAGAATTCAAGACCGAAGCGGTCAAGCAGATCACCGAGCGCGGGCACAAGGTGGCCGACGTGTCGGCCAGGCTTGGCGTGAGCCAGCACAGCCTGTACGAGTGGATCAAGCGCGCCGAACGCCCCCTGATGAGCGCCAAGCCCAGCTGTCGCAAGCCGACTTCCGAGTCCCTAGCAGGGGCCGCATCGGCCAGCGGGGCGCTGGATTCGAGCGGCCTGCTCGCCTGCTGAGCCTCGGGCGAAGGTGCCCTCAGTCCGAGGGGTGCCAGGGCCGGGTTTGCAGCATCGCCCGGCGCCCCGAACCGCAGCTCCAAGCCCGGGCGCAAGTAAGAAAGCAGCGCGACACTGACCAGGACAAGGGTCAGCATGGAGCCCACTGCCAGCCAAGAACGCAGACGCATAAGAAAGAGAAGAATCAGGGGATTGAGTGAGGGAATGCTGTATTGACGTTAGCTCAACTCGCCTGCGTCGGCCATCCCACCTTGGAGTGGTGCATCTGCACCGCTGAGCGCTGGCCGGCTCAGCTGCCGGTGTTCGCGCGGCCTCACAATTCGCCCCCATGGCCAAGGAAAAACCATCTTCACCTGCAGCGAATGCGGCGGCACCAGTGCCAAGTGGCTGGGCAAATGCCCGGCCTGCGGCGCCTGGAACACGCTGATTGAAGGCCCGGCCGAGAGCGGTGGTGCCGGCAAGAACCGCTACCAGGCGCTGGCCAAGAGCCAGCCGGTGGCCACGCTGTCGGAGATCGAAGCCAGCGACTTCGAGCGCACACCGACGGGGCTGGAAGAGCTGGACCGCGTGCTGGGCGGCGGCATCGTCGCCGGCGGCGTGGTGTTGATCGGCGGCGACCCGGGCATCGGCAAATCAACGCTGCTGCTGCAGGCGGTGGATGCGCTGTCGCAAGGGCTGAAGGTCTTGTATGTCACCGGCGAGGAAAGCGGCGCGCAGGTGGCGATGCGCGCACGCCGGCTGGGCTGACTGGCAGCCAGGTGCGGGTGCTGGCCGAGATCAGTCTGGAAAGGATCCTGGCCACGATCGAAGCGGAAGCGCCGGCCTTCTGCGTGATCGATTCGATCCAGACCGTCTACTCCGAACAGCTCAGCTCCGCGCCCGGCTCGGTGGCGCAGGTGCGTGAATGCGCGGCGCAGCTGACCCGTACCGCCAAGGCCACTGGCTGCGCGATGGTGCTGGTGGGCCATGTCACCAAGGAAGGCGCGATTGCCGGCCCGCGCGTGCTGGAGCACATCGTCGACACGGTGCTGTATTTCGAGGGCGACACGCACAGCAGCTTCCGCCTGGTGCGCGCGATCAAGAACCGCTTCGGCGCGGTCAACGAAATCGGCGTGTTCGCGATGACCGACAAGGGCCTGAAGGGCGTGGCCAACCCGAGCGCGATCTTTCTCTCCACCCATGGCGATCCGGTGCCGGGCTCTTGCGTCCTGGTGACGCTGGAAGGCACGCGGCCGCTGCTGGTCGAGTTGCAGGCGCTGGTGGATGCCGGCGGGCCGAGCCCGCGGCGCCTGTCGGTGGGCCTGGAGCGCGACCGCCTGGCCATGCTGCTGGCGGTGCTGCACCGCCACGCCGGTGTGCAGACCAATGACCAGGACGTGTTCGTCAACGCGGTGGGCGGGGTGCGCATCAGCGAGCCGGCGGCCGACCTGGCGGTGATGCTGGCGATCCAGAGTTCGCTGCGCGGCAAGGCCCTGCCCAAGGGTTTCATCGCCTTTGGCGAGGTGGGCCTGGCGGGCGAGGTACGGCCCGCGCCGCGCGGTCAGGAGCGGCTGAAGGAAGCCGCCAAGCTGGGCTTCAGCGTGGCGGTGGTGCCCAAGGCCAATGCGCCGAAGAAGGCCATCGAAGGGCTGACCGTGCATGCGGTCGAGCGCATCGAGGACGCGATCGCGCTGTTGCGCAGCCAGGGCTGAGCGGGGCCGCTGGTAGGCCTTTGTCACAGAGCCGTCACGGACGGCGCTGACCATCGCGGGTTGCTTCAACTCTGCCGTACGGCAACGCCGCCATGCCTACCCAATCGACCCGCCGCCCGATGGCCCGCCCGCTGCGCCTGCTCAGCGCCTCCTTGCTGGGCAGCGCTGCCTTGCTCGGCAGTGCGGTGCTCTTGAGCGCCTGCGGCGGCGGCGACGAGATCGAGGAGGCCACGCCGGTCAGCCTCAGCCTGGCCAAGATCGGCGGCTTCGACGGCGGCGCGGTGGGCGCGGCCGAGATCACCGCCTACGACGCGAGCAGCAAGCGCCTGTTCATCGTCAACGGCTCCAACGGCACGCTGGACGTGGTGGACCTGTCCGACCCGACCCAGCCCAAGCGCATCAGCACGATCAGCGTCGCCGCACTGGGCGGCGCGGTGAACAGCGTGGCGGTGCATGACGGCCTGGTGGCGGTGGCCATCGAGGCCCAGCCCAAGACCAGCCCCGGCAACGTAGCCTTCTACAACGCCGCCGACCTGCGCCTGCTGGGCAGCGTCAAGGTGGGCGCCCAGCCCGACATGCTGACCTTCACGCCCGACGGCAAGATGGTGCTGGTGGCCAACGAGGGCGAGCCCAACAGCTATGGCCAGGCCGACTCGGTCGATCCGGAAGGCTCGGTCAGCCTCATCACCGTCAACGGCGGCAGCAACCCGACGGCGGTGACGGCCGACTTCAAGGCCTTCATCGGCCAGGAAACCGCGCTGCGCGCCCAGGGCGTGCGCATCTTCGGCCCTGGCGCCAACGCCGCGCAGGATCTGGAGCCCGAATACATCGCCATCAGCGACGACGGCAAGACCGCCTACGTGACGCTGCAGGAGAACAACGCGGTCGCCATCGTCGACATCGCCACGGCCAAGGTCACTGCCATCAAGGCCCTGGGCTTCAAGGACCACAGCCTGCCCGGCATGGGGCTGGACGCCAGCGACGAGGACGGCGGCAACAACACCAACAGCGGCACGCCGGCCATCAAGATCGCCAACTACCCGGTCAAGGGCATGTACCAGCCGGATGCGATCGCGCAGTTCAGCGTCAATGGCAAACGCTACCTGATCACCGCCAACGAAGGCGAGGCGCGCGCCGACTGGCCCGGCTACAGCGACGAGACCCGGGTGCGCAGCCATTGCAGCGCCGGGCTGGACCCCAGCGTGTTCCCGGACGCCGCGAACCTGATCCTGGACTCCAACCTGGGCCGACTGCGCATCACCGCCAACCCCAACGGCGGCAGCACCGGCAAGAACGCGGCCGGCCAGTGCACCGAGCTCTACAGCTTCGGCGCCCGCTCCTTCACCATCTGGGACACCGAACTCAAGCGCGTCTACGACTCGGGTGACGAATTCGAGCAGCGCACCAAGGCGCTGGCCAATGTGCCCTTCAACAGCAGCCACGACAACGCCACGCTGGATGGCCGCAGCGCCTCCAAAGGGCCAGAGCCCGAGGGCGTCGCCGTCGGCAAGATCGGCAGCAAGACCTTTGCCTTCATCGTGCTGGAGCGTGTCGGCGGCGTGATGGTCTACGACGTCAGCACGCCCGAGAAACCGGTCTTCATGCACTACCTGAACACCCGCAACGCCGTCACCGGCGACCGCGGCCCCGAGGGCGTGGTGTTCGTGCCCGCGGCCAAGTCGCCCAACGGCAAGCCGCTGCTGATCGTCGGCCATGAGGTCAGCGGCACCACGGCCGTGCTGCAACTGAACCTCGGCTACTGAAGCTCAGCCGCTGAGGCCCTCATGGGCCTCAGCGGCCCGACAGATCGCCGGGGCGCGTCTCTGACGGGTCCTGGCCCGCGCGCGCCTCGCTCATCAGCTGGCGTCCGGTGCGCTTGTTGCGGTACATCGCGTCATCAGCGGCCTTGGTCAGCGACAGCTCGTCGACGCCATCCTCTGGGTAGAGCGCCAGCCCCAGCGAGCAGGTGATCTCCAGCTGCAGGCCGCCAAGCTCCAGCGGCATCGCCACCTGGTTGAAGATCTTGTCGGCCACCACCTGGGCCGAGTCGCGCGTCACCGGGCCGGTCAGCAACACCACGAACTCGTCGCCGCCGATGCGGCCCACGGTGTCGGTCTCGCGCACCGAATTGCGGATGCGCCGCGCCACCGCCTGCAGCAGCTGGTCGCCCACTGCATGGCCATGCTGGTCGTTGACGGGTTTGAAGCGGTCCAGGTCCAGCAGGATCAGGCCGATGCTCTCGTTGTAGCGGCGCGCATTGGCCAGCGCGAAGTGCAGGCGCTCGTCGAAATGCGCGCGGTTGGCCAGCTCGGTCAGCGGGTCGTGCAGGGCCATGAAGCGCACGCGCTCCTCGGACTCGCGCCGCACGCTGATGTCGGACAGCGTGCCGATCATGCGCAGCGGCAGGCCCTTGGCATCGCGCTCGATCACCGTGCCGCGCGCCAGCACCCAGCGCCAGCCGCCCGCGCCATCGGCCACGCGGTACTCGCTGACCAGCTGGGTGGCGCTGCCGTCCAGGCAGCGCTGGATCTCGCTGTGAAGGCGCGGCATGTCGTCGGCATGGGTGCAGGCCAGCATCTGCGACATATTCGGCTCGCCCTGTCCGGGCTTCAGGCCCATGATGGATTTCCAGCGCGCCGAGGTGCTGAGCATGCTGCCGCGCACCTGCCAGTCCCAGACGCCATCGCCGGCGCCTTCCAGCGCAAAGGCCCAGCGCTGCTCGCTTTCTCGCAGGGCGCCGGTCATGCGCTCGGCCAGCTTCTGAGCGCGATCACGCGCCGTCGACAGCAGCCAGGCCAGCAGCGCCAGCAGCAGTGCGAAACCGGCGCCGGTGGCCAGCACGGTGTTGGCCCCGGTGGCACCCTTGAGCGCGGCGAACTCGCGTCCGGCCTGCACGGTCAGCGTCCAGGTCTGGCCACCGTTGAGCAGATATTCCTGCCCGGCCAGCAGCGCTTCACTGACTTTGCCAGCGCGGTAGAGCAGATCGGCATCGTCCTCGCTTTGCCCGTCGTGCAGGCTCAGCGCCAGCCCCGCCGGCAACTCGCCGTACAGGCCGGACATCAACTCATGCACGCGCACCGGCAAGGCCACCCAGCCGCGCAGGCCGTCACGGCGGGCCTGCACCGAGGCCGGCACCAGCTCGCCCTCATACAGCGGCAGCGCCATCAGAAAACCCGGTGCGGACGGCAGGCCCAGCTGAGCCAGGTCGATGCGGGTGGACAGCGCGATGCGGCCCGAATCCCTGGCCAGTTCAAGCGCGCGCCGCGCGCGCGGATCGGCCGCCAGGTCGAGCCCCAAGCTGCCCTTGCTGCTGGCCACCAGCGGCTCGATCTGCGTCACCGCTGCATAGTGGCTGCGCTGGCCGTCCGGCCGCAGCGCGAGCCCGGCGCGGCCGCGCTGGTCGTGGCTCAGCCATTCGACCCGCATCACGCCCTGGATGCCGGCGAAGTCGGCGCCCAGCGGCAGCGCATCGACGTAGCGCTGCAGCGCACGCGCCGTGGCCTGCTGCGGCGCGGCCTGCACAAAGCCCTGCACGCCCTGCAGCAGGTGGGCGTAGGCCGCCATGCTCTGCTCGATGCGCAGGCTGGCCTCGCGCTGGCTGGCATCAAAGCTGGATTGCAGATGCTGATGATCCAGCTCTCGCTCATGCAGCCAATTGGCCAGCGTCAGCCCCAGGCCCAGCGCCAATACCAGCAGGGGCAGCCCGCGCCAGTACAGGCATTTGGCCAGCAGGTCCTTGGCAGCCATGCGCTTGCTCTGGATGGGTGGGTCAGAAGTTGACCATGGCCCGAGCCAGTTCGGGCTTGAAGTACTTCTGGAAGATCTGCAGCATGGTGCCGTCACGCCGCATCTCGTCGATCAGGGCGCGCCAGCGCCCCTGCTCGGTGCTCGACAGGCTGGCCTTGGACATGATCAGTCCGTGCGGCACCGGCGCATCGCCGAACTCCAGGATCTGGCTGATCTCGCGGATGCTGTCCGACTCCAGCGTCGGGTAGTCGAAGGGCTCGATGATCATGGCCTGGATATGACCCTTGGCCAGCGCATTGAACAGGGGCGGCAGCCCGGCGGACAGGGTCAGGCGTTGCTCGGCGGCCAGGGTGTCGACCAGTCGGTTGGCGCTCTCGCTGTAGCGAAAGCTGCGGATCACGCCCAGCTGCAAGGCCTTGTTGCGCTCGAAGTCCTCGATGCGCGCCACCTTGGCATCGCGCCGCACCAGCAGGTAGTACTTGTTGCTGAAATACCAGGCGAAAGCGGCAAAACCCTCGCGCTGTTCGTTGCTGATGCCCGACAGGCTGAAGTCCAGCGCACCGGATTCGATCAGTTTCCAGATGCGCGCACGCGGCATCAGCGACACATGCACACGGCAGCCGCTACGCCGGATCAACTCGTCGGAGACATCCTTGTCAATGCCGCTGGAGGTGTCGGCCGAGTAGAGCAGCCCATGTTCATGCAAAGCCAGGCTCAGCGGGCGCGAACAGTCGGGCTTGGCGGGCTGCGCCGCAGCCGGCAATGCCAGCAGCAAGCCGGCGCCCAGCACCAGCGCCGCCTGTTTGAGCTTGCATGAGAATCCGACAGCCATCGCTTGTTCCCCGGGCAGCGTTGGCGCTGCCGCTATGTGCCCGAGACCGTGCCCAGCCAAGCTGACCATGCCGTGCCCCGAGTCTTCAAGAATAAGCGATTGCCATGTCTTCGAAAAAAATGCCTGCAGGATTCACCGCCCGGCCCGAGGCGCCCTATTACGCCGTGATCTTCACCAGCCAGCGTACGCCTGAAGATGCGGCCGGCTATGCCGCGGCGGCGGCGCAGATGGCCGCGCTGGCCGCCCAGCAGCCCGGCTATCTGGGCGCTGAGAGCGCGCGCGAAGCGGGCGGGCTGGGCATCACCGTGTCCTACTGGCGCAGCATGGAAGACATCGCCGCCTGGCGCGGCCAGCTGGAGCATGCCGCCACCCGCGACCGGGGCCGCGCCCAGTGGTACAGCCATTACGAGCTGCGCGTGGCCCGCGTCGAGCGCGCCTACGGCTGGGACCGGCAGGACGACGGCGCCGCCGATCCCGGCCCCGATTACGATCTCGTCCCATGAACCAATGGATAGGCGGAGCGCTGGCCTTGGCAGCGCTGATTCTGGGCGGGGTGTTCTTCGGCTGGCAGGGTGTGGTGCTGGCGCTGTCGGGCATCATTTTCTTGCTGCTGATGCAGTTCACGCGGCTGATGCGGGTGATGCGCATGACGCAGAGCGCGCCGGTCGGCCACATCGACAGCGCGGTGATGCTGAATGCCAAGCTGCGCGCAGGCATGCGCCTGCTGGAAGTGCTGCCGCTGACCCGCAGCCTGGGCAACAAGCTGGCGGCCGAACCCGAGACCTGGGGCTGGACCGATGCCGGCGGCGTACGCTTGGAGCTGGTGCTGGAGCAAGGCCGGCTGGCGCGCTGGCAACTGATCCGCCCTGAAGATGCCGCGGCGGCGCTCAGCCCGGCACCGGACAGCCACGCATAAAATCGCCGTTTCACCTCTGCAGCGATAGGAGTTTGCTCATGTCCATGGACGACCGCGACGGCAAGATCTGGATGGATGGTCAGATGGTCGACTGGCGCGACGCCAAGATCCATGTGCTGAGCCACACCCTGCACTACGGCTGCGGCGCCTTCGAGGGCGTGCGGGCCTACAAGACCGACAAGGGCACGGCGATCTTCCGCCTGCATGAGCACACCGAGCGCCTGTTCAACAGCGCCAAGATCCTGCGCATGAAGATCCCCTTCTCGATCGAGCAGGTGGAAGAGGCACAGAAGGCCGTGGTGCGCGAGAACAAGCTGGAGAGCTGCTATCTGCGCCCGCTGACCTGGATCGGCTCCGAGAAGCTGGGCGTCAGCCCCAAGGGCAACACCATCCACCTGATGGTGGCCGCCTGGTCCTGGGGCGCCTACCTGGGCGAGGAGGGCCTGAAGCGCGGCATCCGCGTCAAGACCAGCAGCTACACCCGCCACCACGTCAACATCACGATGACGCAGGCCAAGGCGGTGAGCAACTACACCAACTCGATCCTGGCCAATATGGAAGCGCTGGACGACGGCTACGACGAGGCGCTGCTGCTGGACGCCTCGGGCTTCGTCTCCGAAGGCGCGGGCGAAAATCTGTTCGTCATCAAGAACGGCGTCGTCTACACGCCCGATCTGTCGGCCGGTGCGCTCAACGGCATCACCCGCAACACCATCTTCCACATCTGCCAGGACCTGGGCCTGAAGCTGGTGGAAAAGCGCATCACCCGCGACGAGGTCTACATCTGCGATGAGGCCTTCTTCACCGGCACCGCCGCCGAAGTGACGCCGATCCGTGAGCTGGACCGCATCGAGCTGGGCGCGGGCAGCCGCGGCCCGATCACCGAGAAGATCCAGACTGCCTTCTTCGACATCGTCAACGGTCGCAACCCCAAGTACGCCAGCTGGCTGAGCCTGGTCTGAAATCCACAGAGGACATCTGTCATGAGTAGCGAAGCCAACAAGTCGGTCGTCGAGGTGACGGCCCAGGACGTGCAAGGCCCGGGCGTCGTCGCCTGTCCCAACCCGAAGATGGCGCTGTGGAGCAACCATCCCAAGGTCTTCATCGACATCACGCACGAGGGTGGCGGCAAGTGCCCCTATTGCGGCACCGTCTACCAGCTCAAGGCTGGCGAAGTCCTGCACGCGCACCACTGATGCCCAGCATCAAAGCCCAGGCTGCGGCCGCGCTGCTGGCCTCGCCCGAAGACACCGAGGCCCAGTTCTACGAGGCCCTGCAGAACGCTGACCTGGAGCGGCTGATGGAAGTCTGGGCCGACGAGGAAGAGATCTCCTGCGTCCATCCCGGCGGGCCGCGCGTGGTTGGCTTCAGCGCCATCCGCACCGCCTTCGAGGCGGTGTTCACCCAGGGCGCCATCGCCGTGCATCCCGAGCGCGTGAGGCGCCTGCACAGCGGCGACACGGCCATCCACCAGGTGCTGGAGCGGGTGCAGGTGAGCAACGCCCAGGGCCAGCTGCAAAGCGCCTGGGTGATCGCCACCAATGTCTACCTGAAGACCGCCTTTGGCTGGCGCATGGTGCTGCACCACGCCAGCCCCGGCACCGGCCACGACATCCAGGAAGTGGCGGACGAGCCAGCCACCTTGCACTGATGGACTACCGGGCCCCCGCCTGGCTGCCAGGCGGCCAGGCCCAGACCATCTGGCCGGCGCTCTATGCGCGCCGCCACCACGGCCGGGCTCCGCAGTTCAAGCGCGAGCGCTGGACCACGCCGGACGGTGATTTCATCGATGTCGACCGGCTGCAGACTCAGCAGCCGAGCCAGGCCGGCCAGCCGCTGCTGGTGCTGTTCCACGGCCTGGAGGGTTCGTCGCAGAGCCAGTACGCGCAGGCCTTTGCCAGCGTCGCCGCAGCGCGCGGCTGGGCCTTTGCCTTGCCTCATTTCCGCGGCTGCTCGGGCGAGCTGAACCTGGCCCCGCGCGCCTACCACTCGGGCGACTTCGAGGAGATCGGCTGGATGCTGGCGCGCTTCAAGGCGGCCCATGCAGGCTCCGTGCTCGCAGCCGGCGTCTCGCTGGGCGGCAATGCGCTGCTGCGCTGGGCCCAGGAAGCGGGCGACAGCGCCGGTACCACCGCACGCGCGGTGGCCGCGATCTGCTCGCCGGTGGATCTGGCGGCTTCTGGCCATGCCATCGGCCGCGGCTTCAATCGCCTGGTCTACACACGCATGTTCCTGCGCACCATGGTGCCCAAGGCGCTGAAGAAGCTGCAGCAGCACCCCGGCCTGTTCAACGGCGAGCAGCTGAAGCAGGCGCGCAATCTGTACGAGTTCGACAACCTGTTCACCGCGCCGCTGCACGGCTTTCGCAACACCGAGGACTACTGGGCGCGCGCCTCAGCCAAGCCGCAGCTGCGCCGCATCCGCATCCCGGCCCTGCTGCTGAATGCACGCAACGATCCCTTCGTGCCCGCATGCAGCTTGCCGCGGGCGGAGGACGCAGGCACGCATGTGCAGCTCTGGCAACCGCGCCACGGCGGCCATGTGGGCTTCCCGGCCGGCGGCCCGCCCGGCCATGTGCTGACCATGCCCGAGCGCGTCTGCGACTGGCTGGCCCAGGCTCTGTAGACTGCCGCCCATGGATGCCATCGTCGAAGCCGCACTGAAAAAGTGGCCCAATGTGCCGCACTGCTATGGCTGGCTCGCGCTGGACGCGCGCGGCGACTGGTATATGCGCGACGATCGCATCCAGGCGGCCGGCCCCTTCCCGCAGGTCAAGGGCAGCCGCATCCAGCACGAGAAGCTGATCGAGTTCATCGCCCGCAACTACGAGGCCGATGAACGCGGCGCCTGGTTCTTCCAGAACGGACCGCAGCGCGTCTATGTGCAGCTGGAAGCAGCGCCCTGGGTCTGGCGCCTGCAGCCCGATGGGCGCGTGCTCAGTCACACAGGCCGCGAAGCGCAGCTTCAATCCTGCTGGCTGGACGAGCTGGGACGGCTGTTCCTGGTTTGCGACCTCGGCCTGGGCATCGTGCACAGCCAGGACATGGGCCTGGCGGCCGAGCAGGTCGAGCGCGGCAGCTGGCAGCCCCAAGAGGCCAAGCACGCGTGGCTGCTGGAGTCGCAGCACTGCCAGCTGTGCCCGGCAGCGGGCTGAAAAAGCCCAGGCGAAAAAAACCGGCCCCGCAGGCCGGCTGATTCACAGCGCTGACGTCGCCTCAGTTCGAGGCTGCCGATGCTGCAGCGGCCGGAGCCTTGGGCTCGGCAAACTTGCCGCCAGCCTGATTGGCCATGTAGACCACGGCACGAGCGATCTCGAAATCGCTGTGATCGCCGCCGCCCTGGGCGCCCATCGCACCCTTGCCCTTGAGGGCCGAGGTCAGCAAGGCCTCATAGCCGGTGCCCACACGCGGGCCCCAGGCAGATGCATCGCCCAGCTTGGGCGCGCCTGCTGCGCCGCTGGTGTGGCAAGCAGCGCACTGCGCCTGATAGACCTGTTCGCCCGTCTTCATCGCGGCGGGATTGGCCAAGTCCTTCAACTCGATTGCGCCAACCGGCTGGATGCGGGCTGCAACAGCCTCAGCCTCCAGGCCACCGCTGCCGGCGGCCGGCTTGGCGCTGGAGGTCACATAGTTGGCCAGCAAGATGATGACAACGACCGGCACCACGAAGGCGAATGCCACGGCCCAGATCAGCTGCTTGGGCGTCTTGATCGGCCCTTCGTGGGCTTCTGCGTGATCGTGCTCGTGAGTTCCGCTCATGAAATCCTCGTTGGCGTCGGCGATAGAAATTGGACTGCGCAACCCCGCTGTCGCAGGGCGCAAAACCGGCAGATTATAGCGAGCCCATCCTGGCTGGCGGCTGGCGCGCTGCTAGAATCGCGCACTGTTGCGCCCGTAGCTCAATGGATAGAGTACTGCCCTCCGAAGGCAGGGGTTGCTGGTTCGATCCCAGCCGGGCGCACCAAGATCATCCGTCCGATGCGCCACCTCTGGGTGGCGTTTGCATTTCTGACAGGTCCGCACGGCACAGCGCCACAGCCATTGCGCCAGTGGCAGCCCGACGCGCGCAGCCCTTCATGCACCATTCAGGCGCATCGCGAGCAGCGCCAAGACAGTGCACGTCGCCAATCCGCACCAAAGTACGACACTCGGTAGCGTCACAGGACCTTGCGGACGGGCACAGCCCTTGCAATACCCTGGAAGACAGCCCCGGGAGTATTTGTCATGCATGCGCTCACCCTGCCCGCCGCCGGCCACTATGACGAGATGCTGCTCGCCAGTGGTGCGATACGCCCGCACTACCAGTCCTTTGCCAACTGGCTGCACGCCCAGACGCCTGCGGCGCTGGCCACCAAGCGGGCCGAGGCCGATCTGCTGTTCCACAAGGTCGGCATCACTTTCGCCGTCTATGGCGACGAGGCCGGCGCCGAGCGCCTGATCCCCTTCGACACCGTGCCCCGCGTGGTGCCTGCTGAGGAGTGGCGCATGCTGGAAGCCGGCCTGCGCCAGCGCGTCACGGCGCTGAACAAATTCCTGTGGGACATCTACCACGAGCACGAAATCATCAAGGCCGGCCTGATCCCGGCCGAGCAGGTGTTCGCCAATGCGCAGTACCAGCCGGCAATGCAGGGCCTGGACCTGCCGCACGGCATCTATGCCCACATCACCGGCGTCGATCTGATCCGCCACTCGGACGGCGGCTACTACGTGCTGGAAGACAATCTGCGCGTCCCCTCCGGCGTGAGCTACATGCTGGAGAACCGCAAGATGATGATGCGGCTCTTCCCCGAGCTGTTCGCGCGCTATTCGGTGGCGCCGGTGGCCCACTACCCGACGCTGCTGCTGAACACGCTGCGCCATGCCAGCACGGCCGAGAACCCCACCGTGGTGGTGCTGACGCCCGGCCCCTTCAACAGCGCCTACTTCGAGCACGCCTTCCTGGCCCAGCAGATGGGCGTGGAACTGGTCGAGGGACAGGACCTGTTCGTCAAGGACGAGTTCCTGTACATGCGCACCACGGTCGGCCCCAAGCGCGTGGACGTGATCTACCGCCGCATCGATGACGCCTTCCTCGACCCGCTGGCCTTCCGCGCCGATTCGATGCTGGGCGTGCCGGGCCTGCTGTCGGTCTACAAGCAGGGGCATGTCATCCTTGCCAATGCCATCGGCACCGGCGTGGCGGACGACAAGTCCATCTACCCCTATGTGCCGGACATGATCCGCTTCTACCTCGGCGAGGAGCCGATCCTGCACAACGTGCCGACCTGGCAGTGCCGCAAGGCCGAGGACCTGGACCATGTGCTGAACCATATGGGCCAGCTGGTGGTGAAGGAGGTGCATGGCGCCGGCGGCTACGGCATGCTGGTGGGGCCGGCCTCGACCGCGGCCGAGATCGAGGATTTCCGCCAGCGCGTGCGCGCCAATCCCAGCAACTACATCGCCCAGCCCACGCTGTGCCTGTCGAGCTGCCCGACCTTCGTCGAGAACGGCATCGCGCCGCGCCACATCGATCTGCGGCCCTTCGTGCTCAGCGGCAGCGAGATCAATATGGTGGCCGGCGGCCTGACGCGCGTGGCACTGAAGCAAGGCTCGCTGGTGGTGAACTCCTCCCAAGGCGGCGGCACCAAGGACACCTGGATTCTGGAGAACTGACATGCTCAGCCGTACCGCCGCACAGCTCTTCTGGATGAGCCGCTACCTTGAACGCGCCGAGAACCTGGTGCGCATGCTGGATGTGACGCACTCGCTGTCGCTGCTGCCGCAAAGCCGCGGCGCGATGACCGAGCTGGCCGCGCCGCTGGCCGTCACCGGCACGCTGGAAGCCTTCAGCCAGACCCATGCGCCGCTGGAAGCCGAACGCCTGTTCAACTTCATGGCGCTGGACCTCAACAACCCGGCCTCGGTGCTGAGCTGCCTGAAGCAGGCGCGCGAGAACGCGCATGCGGTGCGCGGCCAGATCACCACCGAGATGTGGGAGGCCATCAACAGCAGCTGGCTGGAAGCGCGCGAATTCCCCAAGCGCGGCATCCCCAGCGTCTCGGCTTCTTCGACTGGGTCAAGGAACGCTCGCACCTGTTCCGCGGCGCCACCTACGGCACGCTGCAGCGCAACGATGCCTACTGGTTCATCCGCCTGGGCACCTTCGTCGAGCGGGCCGACAACACCGCGCGGCTGCTGGACGTGAAGAGCCAGCTGATCGAGCCGGCCGTGGACACGCTCTCGCCGGTGGACGTGCCGCAGGAAAGCGCGCCGGACTTCTACACCTGGAGCGCGCTGCTGCGTTCGCTGTCGGCCTTCGAGGCCTACCACGCCGTCTACCGCGACAGCCTGGACGGCCGCCGCGTCACCGAGCTGCTGATCCTGCGCCCCGACGTGCCGCGGAGCTTGCGCGCCTGCTGCGACGAGATCGTCGCCATCCTGCCCAAGATCGAGGCCCGGCTGGGCGCCGACGACGCCGGCCGCCAGGTCAAGCGCCTGGCCGGCCAGCTGGCGCTGCGGCTGGAGTATGGTGTGGTGGACGAGATCCTTGACGCAGGCGTGCACCGCTGGCTGACCGGCTTCCTGGAGGAATCCGCCGACCTGGGCACCGCCATCCGCGAAGCCTATCTGGAAGCTTCCTGACAGCTAGCTAACGAGACCTGCCGTGCACCTCAGCATCATTCACGAGACCGTCTACCGCTACGACCACCCGGTCAAGCGCAGCACCCAATACCTGCGGCTGACGCCCGCCGAAGGCCCGCGCCAGCGCGTGCTGGACTGGCACCTCGGCCTGCCGGCGCTGGCCAGCCGCTGCCTGGACGCCTACGGCAATGTGATGCATGTGCTGACGCTGGACCAGCCGCATGACGAGATCCACCTGCATGCGCGCGGCATCATCGAGACCGACGACAGCCCGCCGCGCCCCGACCCGCTGGACCGTTTTCCGCCGGAAGTGTTCCTGCGCGCCTCCACGCTGACCCAGGCCGACAAGGCCTTGTGCGACTTCGCCAGCGGCCATCTGGCCTCCGTGCGCGCCGACGCCCTGCAGGGGCTGACGGCCATGATGCACGCGCTGGCCGAACGCATGCCCTACACCCCGGGCGCCACTGATGCTGCCACCGCCGCGGCCGAGGCCTTTGCGCATGGCCACGG
Source organism: Roseateles sp. (assembly GCA_015657635.1). Taxonomy (GTDB): domain Bacteria; phylum Pseudomonadota; class Gammaproteobacteria; order Burkholderiales; family Burkholderiaceae_C; genus JACDQM01. The sequence continues at coordinate 20,189 of JACDQM010000161.1, read as the reverse complement.
CGTCTGCCAGGACCACGCGCAGGTGTTCGCCACCTGCGCGCGCCTGCTGGGCGTGCCGGCCCGCTATGTGTCGGGCTATCTGGCGGCCGATGCCGAGCATGTGGCCAGCCACGCCTGGGCCGAGGCGCGCCTGCCCGATGCCGACGGTCTGCCGGGCGGCTGGCTGGGCTTCGATGTCTCGAACCGCTGCCTGGCCGACGGCCGCTATGTGAAGCTGGCGATCGGCGCCGACTACCTGGACGCCTGCCCGGTGCGCGGCATGCGCCTGGGCGGCGGCGGCGAGGCCTTGCGCACCGCGGTGCAGGTCACGCTGGCCGGCGGCGCCGCCGGGCAATGAGTGATGTCATGCTGCGGACATAATCGGCCCCATCTGAAGTTCCCCCGCAAGCCATGACCTATTGCGTTGCCATGCGCCTGGATGCCGGACTGCTGTTCGCTTCCGACACCCGCACCAATGCCGGCGTCGACCAGATCGCCACCTTCCGCAAGATGAGCATCTTCGAGCAGCCCGGCGAACGGTTGATCGTGCTGCTCAGCGCCGGCAATCTGGCCACCACGCAAAGCGTCGTCAGCCTGCTGCGCCAGCGCCTGGAACACGAGCGCGAGCATCTGTTCAACCGGCCCACCATGTACGACGTGGCCGAGCTGGTGGGGCGCACCGTCAAGGAAATCGTCGCGCGCGACGCGAATGCGCAGAGCCTGGGTCAGGGCGTTGATTTCGGCGGCAATTTCCTGGTCGGCGGCCAGATCAAGGGCGAGCCGCCACGGCTCTTCCATGTCTATGCGCAGGGCAACTTCATCGAAGCCACCGAAGACACGCCCTATCTGCAGATCGGCGAGAGCAAGTACGGCAAGCCGATCCTGGACCGCGTGATCAAGCCGTCCACCTCGCTGAAGGAAGCCGCCAAGTGCACGCTGGTGTCCTTCGATTCGACCATCCGCAGCAACCTCTCGGTGGGCCTGCCGATCGACATGCTGCTGTATCGCGCCAACAGCTTCGCGCCGGCCGATCCGCACCGCATCACCGCGGACGACCCCTACTTCAACTCGCTGCGCCGCGGTTGGAGCGAAGGCCTGCGCAAGACCTTCGAGGGCCTGCCGGACGAAGACTGGTTCGCCTGAGGCGGCCCATCGCCCAGCTCAGACCGGCTGAGCCTGCTGAGGGGCGCGCTGCGCCAGCCAGCTCACCAGTGCCTCGGCCGGCAGCGCGCGCGTGAACAGAAAGCCCTGCAACTCATCGCAGCCGGCCATGCGCAGGGTCTGCGCCTCGCGCTCGGTTTCCACGCCTTCGGCCACCACCCGCAGGCCCAGCGTGTGGCCCAGGCCGATGATGGCGCGCGTGATGGCCAGATCGGCCGGGTCTTCGAACATGTCGCGCACAAAGCTGCGGTCGATCTTCAGCCGGTCGATCGGGAAGCGGTTCAGGTAGTTGAGGCTGGAATAGCCGGTGCCGAAGTCGTCGATGGCCAGCGCCACGCCCAGGCGCTTGATCGCATGCAAGCGTTCCAGCGTCTGCTCGGCGCGGTCCATCAGCGTCGATTCGGTCAGCTCCAGCTCCACCGCGCCGGGTGGCACCGCATGCCGATCCAGCGCGGCGCGCAGGGTTTCAATCAGCGCGTCGTCGCCCAGCTGCAGCGCCGACACATTGATGGCCACCTGCGGCACGCCCACGCCGTCGGCATGCCATGCCGCCAGCTGGCGACAGGCTTCGTCGATGACCCAGGCGCCGATCGGCACGATCAGGCGCGTGTCTTCGGCGATCGGGATGAACTCGGCCGGCGAGACGCTACCGAGCTCGGCGCTGTGCCAGCGCAGCAGCGCCTCGACGCCCTTCAACTCGCCGCTGCGCGCCGCCACACGCGGCTGGTAGTGCAGGCTCAGCTCGCCGCGCTCCAGTGCGTGGCGCAGGTTCGATTCGAGCTTGATGCGCTGCTGCGCACGCTCGTTGAGCTCGAAGGTGAAGAAGTGCGCGGTGTCGCGGCCCTGCGCCTTGGCCTGGTACATGGCCACATCGGCGTGGCGCATCAGCACGTCCAGGTCCTGCGCGTCGTCGGGGTAGATCGCCACGCCGACGCTGCAGGACACATGCAACTCGGCGCCGTCGATGTCATGCGGCTGGCGCACCAGCGGCACCAGGCGCTCATCGACGATGGTGGCCACCTCGGCCACGTCATCCAGCCCGGTCAGCACCACCACGAACTCATCGCCGCCCAGGCGGCTGACGGTATCGCCCGCACGCACCGCAGTCAGCAGGCGTCGCGCCACCGAACGCAGCAGGCCGTCGCCGATGTGATGCCCCAGCGAGTCGTTGATGTTCTTGAAGCGGTCCAGGTCGATGAACAGCACCGCCACCTTCTCGCCGCGGCGCTCGGCCTGCTGCAAGGCCATGCGCAGGCGCTCGACGCACAGCGAGCGGTTGGGCAGCTCGGTCAGCACATCGTGCTGGGCCAGAAAGCGGATGCGCTCCTCGTTGCGTTTGCGGTCGCTGATGTCGATGGTGGTGGCGATGAAGTGCGAGACCTCGCCTTCATGGCCGCTGCGCATCACGCTGAGCATCAGCCAGGCCGGATAGCTGCTGCCGTCGCGGCGCTGCATCGTGATCTCGCCCTGCCAGTTGCTGCGCTGGGCCAGCAAGGCGGCAAACGGCGCCAGCAGGCTGATGCCGGCCTCGGGGCGCACAGCCTCGCCGATCAGCTCATGCAGCTCGTAGCCGGTGGCGCGGCAGAAGGCGCGGTTGGCCGTCAGCACGCGCTGCTCGGCGTCGATGATGACGATGCCCTCGCCCGAGGCCTCGAAGACCTTGGCCCACAGCTCCAGCCGGCGCTCCATGAACTTGATGTGGTTGATCGGCGTGAAAGCCGTGACCACCGCCTGCTGGCCCTGGAACTCGATGCAGCGCGCGGACAGCACGGCCCAGCTCGGCTCGCGGCCCGCCAGCCAGCGCACCTCGAACTCGTCCACCGCGTCGCGATCAGCCAATTGCTGGAAGAAGCGCGAGCGCACCTTGGCTTCCAGGCCGCTGCGCCAGGGATCGAGTCCGGCATCGCCCAGCCAGGCCTTGGCCGGTTCATTGGCATGCAGCACCTGGTGGCCGGGCACCGCCGTCACCATCATCGGGATCGGCATGGCCGCCAGCAACTGCGCCTGCGCCTGCGCAGCGCGGGCGCTGGCCGCCAGTTCCTGCTGCTTGAGGCGCTCCTCGTCGAGCTGGGCCAGCATCGAGTTGAAGCCGCGCACCAGGGTGCCGATCTCGTCGGCACTGTCCCAGCGCGCGCGCAGCGTGTGGTCGCCGCTCTCGCGCACCCGATCGGTCACGCGCGCCAGGCGCTGCAGCGGCAACGCGATCTGGCTGGCCACGAAATAGACCGCGCTGAGGATCAAGGCCAGCAGCGCCAGCGCCGTGCCCAGGTGCAGCCACATGCGCGCGAAGAAGCCATCGATGCGCGCCGCCAGCAGGCGCTCCAGCTGCGCTGTGGCCTCCGCCCAGGATAGCGCCGCGGCGCGCACCAGTGCGAGGTGCGCATCGCTCAAGGTCTGCTGATCGCGCTCAGCGCTGCTCATCGCACCGGCAGCCGCCAGACGGTAGGCGCTGAGCGTGTCGCGCAGCTGCGCCAAGCCGGGCTGCAAGGGACCTGCCAGCGCCAGACCACCGGCCGAAAAGGCCTCTCGGTAGTCTGACTCCAGCGCCTTCCAGGCACTGTCCAGGCGGCCTTCCAGCAGCAGGTAGCGCGTCTGGTGGGCCGCATCGAGGCCGGCCATCGCCGCCGGGCTGTTGGCATGCGCGCTCAGGTGCGAGAGCGCGTCGAGAAACTCCGGCAGGCGCAGCACGATCACCGACATCGTGTAGTAGCTGTCCAGATCCGGGTCCAGGATCAGATTCGACTGGTTGCCAACGCGGGTGAGCAAGGCGCGGCCACGGTCCAGCACGCTGCGCGCATCGTCCGCGGCGCCCGGCGCCTGCAGGCTCTCGGCAAAGGCCTCGGCCAGCTCGCCGCTGCCCATGCCGGCGCCGAAACGCTGCTCGGCCTGCAGCACGTCGGCCGCCGCATCCACCGGCAAGGGCTGGCCCAGGGCCACTGTGGCCGCGCTGCCCAACAGGGCCGGCTGCAGCGCGCGGATATAGGCAGTGCCGGCCTGCTCCTTGCGGGCGAAATCGATCGCCAGATATTTCTCGTTGACCAGGATGCTGCTGATGTAGATCACCGCGCTCATATCGAGCAGGAAGATCAGCAAAAGCTTGCGCCCGACGCTGAGCCGGCCCAGCAGGCGCCCCAGCCAAGGCAAGGCGCCGCGGCCCGCCGCGCGAGCTCAGTCGTGGTGGTGAAGTCCGAAGGCTGCTGCATGGCTTTGGCCATGCAAGTCGCGCGCCAGCCGTGCCCGAAAAGCGTGCGCTGTGCGTGCTTTATGCACGCCGAAGTGGCACCCGCGGCGGCTTCAGGCCGCCAGCGGCCCCAGCACGCGCATCGAGTAGTCCACCGCCTTGACATCCTTGGTCAGGCGGCCGATGGAGATGCGGTCGACGCCGGTGGCGGCGATCCAGCGCAGCTGCTCCAGCGCGACGCCGCCGGAGACTTCCAGCAGTGCCCGGCCCGCGTTCAGCGCCACCGATTCCTTCATCATGGCCTCGCTGAAATTGTCCAGCAGCACGCTCTCGGCACCGGCGGCCAGCGCTTCGCGCAGCTCGGCAATGCTCTCGACCTCGATCTGGATGCTGACCTTGGCATTGAGCGCTTGCGCCGCCTTCAGCGCAGCGCTCACACCACCGGCGGCAGCGATGTGGTTTTCCTTGATCAGGATGCCGTCGTACAGCGCCAGGCGCTGGTTGGCGCCGCCGCCCACGCGCACCGCGTACTTCTGCGCCAGGCGCAGGCCGGGGATGGTCTTGCGCGTGTCCAGCACCGCGCAGCCCTTGGGGTTGGGGCTGGCGCCCTCGATGGCGTCGGCATGCGCGCGGGTGATGGTGGCCGTGCCCGAGAGCAGCTGCAGAAAGTTCAGCGCCGGACGCTCGGCCGAGAGCAGCGCGCGGCCATCGGCCTGGATGTCGCACACCACGCTGTCGGCCGCCATGCGCGCGCCTTCGGCGTAGTGCCAGACGATGCGGCTGCTGGCGTCCAGCGACGCGAACACGCCCTCGAACCAGTCGCGGCCGCACAGCACCGCGTCTTCACGCACCCGCACCTGGGCCTGCACGCGGCGACCGGCCGGCACCAGCTGGGCCGTCCAGTCGCAGATGCCGATGTCCTCGATGAGGGCTTCGCGGATGTTGCGGGCGCGTGCTTCGTCGAGGGTCTCGTTGTGGTCGAACATGGCTGACAGGGGCGGCCCCCGAGGCGGGGGCGCAAGAGTTACTCCGGAGCCCCGATTGTCAGGCTCAATTCGGCCAGGCCCTCGATCTGGCCGGTGATCACATCGCCGGGCAGCACCGGGCCCACGCCTTCGGGCGTGCCGGTGTAGATCAGGTCGCCGGCTTTCAGGTGATAGAACTGCGACAGATTGGCCACCACCTCGGCCACGCTCCAGATCAGGTCGGACAGGTCGCCGCGCTGCTTCTCTTCGCCGTTGACCGCCAGCGTGATGGCGCCCTTGTCCAGCGGGCCGACTTCGCTGACGCGCACCAGCTCGGTGATCACCGCGGCGTTCTCGAAGCCCTTGCCGGTGTCCCAGGGACGGCCGGTCTTCTTGGCCTCGTTCTGCAGATCGCGGCGCGTCATGTCCAGGCCCGCGGCATAGCCCCACACGGCGGCCTTGGCCGCTTCGGGCGTGACCTTGAACACCGGCGCGCCGATGGCGACCACCAGCTCCATCTCGTAGTGATAGTTCTTGGTGCCGGGCGGGTAAGGAATGGTCGCGCCCGAAGGCACCAGCGCATTGGCCGGCTTGGTGAAGTAGAACGGCGGCTCGCGGTCAGGGTCGCCGCCCATCTCGCGGGCATGCGCCGCGTAGTTGCGGCCGACACAGAAGATGCGCGAGACCGCATAGCGCTGGCGGCTGCCGCGCACGGGCACGCTGGGTTGGGGCTCGGGAGGGAAGACGTAGTCGCTGCTCATGGTCTGGGCTTCCATGCGGAGGTGGCTCGAAAGGAGGCGCCAGCATAAGCGCGGCCTGCCAGCGCAGGACTGTGGCGACTACCGATGCTGCGCCACGCGCGTGCGCAGGGCGGCTACCATCGGCGCCGATGACTGCCCCGACCCGCGCCCCACTGGCCCAGGCCGCCGCAATGCTGGCCCTGTTGGCCCTGCTCGGCGGCTGCGCCACGCGCGCGCCGGCACCGGCGCCCGGCGTGCCCGCCCCCGCCCCCGCCCCCTTCCCTTACGACAAGGACGGCCCTGGCGCCAATCCGCCGCCCGAACTGCACAAGGTGCCCGACGCCGCGCCGCGCCTGGAGCCCATCCGCCGGGGCGGCCCCAACAAGCCCTATGAAGTGCTGGGCCAGCGCTATGAGCCGCTCACCGAGGACAAGCCGCTGGTAGAGCGCGGCCTGGCCTCCTGGTACGGCCGCAAGTTCCACGGCCGGCCCACCTCCAGCGGCGAGGTCTACAACATGTACGCGATGACGGCCGCGCATCCGACCATGCCCATTCCCAGCTATGCGCGGGTGCGCAACCCGAAGAACGGCCGCGAGGTGATCGTGCGCGTCAACGACCGCGGCCCCTTCCACAGCGGCCGCGTCATCGACCTCAGCTACACCGCCGCGCTGAAGCTGGACCTGCTGCGCGGCGTGGCGCCGGTGGAGCTGGAGCGCATCACCTTTGAAGACATCCGCAGCGGCGCCTGGCTGCGCGGACGCGGCGAGACGCCGCCAGGGCTGGGCATCGAGCCGCAGGAGCCGCCGCCGGTGTTTGTCGCCAGCAGCGCCAGCGGCGCGCCGGAACGCAGCACCACGCAGAACACGCCGGCCACACAGACCGCAGCAGCAAGACCTGACCCCGCGGCACTGCTCGGCGAGCCGCCTCAGGCCGCCGCCCCGTCAGCGCCCGCGGCGGCGCCGGCGCCGGTGCCGGTGCCACTGACGCAGGCCAAGATCGCGTCCGGCTTCTGGGTGCAGCTCGGCGCCTTTGCCAAGCTCGATGGCGCCGAGAAGCTGCGCGAGCAGGTGGCCCAGAGCGCCGAAGCCTTCAGCCCGCTGCTGACCGTGGTGCGCGAAGCGTCGCTGCACCGGCTGCAAGCCGGGCCTTATGCCAGCCGCGAGCAGGCGAGCGCGGCGGCGGCACAGCTGCGCGCGGCAATGGCGCTCAAGGCGGTGGTGGTGGAGCGACGCTGAGCGGTCCAGCCAAGCCGCCGCGGCTGCGCCGCACGATCAGCCCTGCGCTTGCGTGCAGCAGCGCCCAGCTGGTGCCCAGCAGCGCTGCGGCGGCAAACAGCGCGGCGCCGCCGTACCGGTCCAGCACCCAGGCGCCAGACAGCGGCGCCAGCAGCACCATCATCTGCTGCGCCGCCTGCATGGCCGCCGTGGCCTGACCCATGGTCTGGCCATGCCGCCGGCTCATGTAGATGTTCAGCGTGATGGCAAAGCTGGCGCTGCACAGGCCGCTGCAGAAGAAGGCTGCGGGCAGCTGCCACAACCACTGCGAGGGCGGTGCTGCCAGCAGCACTGCGGCGAACAGGCCAAAACAGCCCATCTGCGCCAGCAACGGCACCAGCACCTCGCCCTCGCGGCCGCGAAGGCGCACCGCCAGGCCGCTGCGTGAGATCAGCAGGCCGGCCAGCAGATTGCCCACACCACCGCTGGCCACCAGGCTGCCCAGCAACGCCTTGTCCAGGCCCTGTCTCTGCAGCACCAAAGGCAGCAGATTGCCGGCCATGGAGACCGCTGCCCCGAAGCCTGCGCTCAGACTCAGCAAAGGCAGCAAGGAGATGAGGCCCAGCCGCTGCGGGGCCGATTCGCTCCCTGCCCCCTGCGTGGCACCGTTCGACACTGCAACGCGGCGCTGGCGCACAGCCCGCAACACCGGCCCCACAACAACGGCCGCCGCCAAGGCACAAGCACCCGAAGCCCACAGCGCCGTCGCCTCGCCAAAGCGGCTGGCCAATCCCGCGCCGATCAAAGGCGCCAGCACCTTGGCCGCACTGCCCACCATGCTGAGCTGGGCATAGAAGGCATTGCGCTGCTCGGCCGGCGTCAGCTGCACCGCCAGCACCTGCACGGCCGGCGCCGTCATCGCGCCCAGCACCGAGCGCCCTGCCGCCAGTGCCAGCAACCAGGCCCAGGAAGGTTGGGCGATCAGCGCGATCAAGGCCAAGGTAAGCACGGTCCGCCCCAGCAGCGAGGCCAGCAGCCCCGGCCCCGCCCAGCCGCGGTCGCAGAAACGGCCCAGCCAGGGCGAGACCAGCATGCCGGGCAGCACCAAGGTGGCCGACAGCAGCGCCATGAAGCTGGCGCTGACCTGCGGTTGGTAGGCGGCCAGCATCAGGATGGCCAGAAAGTCGATCCAGTTGCCGAACATGGCCAGGCCGTCGGCCAGCAGCAGGCGCCGGCCCAGGCCGGCAACAGGCCTTGCCAGCGGCGGCGCCTCAGCGAGGCCTTGGTTCAGCGTGGCTGACATGGCTGCGGACTTCAGCGGCGCCGCATCGCGCCTTCGAGCGCCGACACATCGAACAGCGAGCTCTGCGTCAGAGCATGCTTGGCCGCGTACTGGCGCATGAAGTCGCGCAGCACCTCGGCTGCGGCAAAGCCCTGGCGCTGGCAGGCCTGCACAAAGGCCTCGCGCAACTCGGTCTCGACACGAATGCGCATGCCGGCATCCTTGGTGCTCATCGGGGGCTCTCCTGGCTTGAATGAAGAATGGATACACATATGTGTATCCAACTGGCATTCATGCTATCCGGGGCACGGGAAAGTGCGAAACGGCTACACAGCGATGCGCGTTGAACACTCGGTCAAGCGCCGCTTCGCCCGAGCTCGGCTGCTCGTGCCAGCCAGCGCTCACGCTGCGCGGGCGTGCTCTTGATCACTGGCGTGAACTCGCTGATGCGCACCGGCGCCACACCGCAGAACGCCAGCACTGCGTCCTTCATCATGCGGTGAGCCGGAGCCCCTTGCAGCCAGCGGAAGTACCAGCCAGGCGTATCCAGGCTCACCAGCAGACGCGCGCTGCGCCCTTTGAGCAGGCGCTCGGGCCAGGTTTGTGTGGCGACATAGCGGAAAGCAAATCCAGGCGTCAGCACGCGGTCCAGCAATCCCTTGAGCCGGGCCGGCACCGAGCCCCACCAGACGGGATAGACCCAGACCAGGTGGTCGGCGGCCTGAATCTGCTGCTGCAGGCGCTGTAGATCGGGCTCCAGCGGCGGCAAGCTCTCATAGCCCTCGGGCAGGTCTGACGCAAAGCGCAGCGCGGCGAGCTGCACCTGCTCCACTTCATGGCCGGCGTCCCGCGCCGCTCGGACATAGGCCTCGCCCAGCGCTGCGCAGAAGCTCTCGCGACGAGGATTGGCTTGGATCAGAAGGATTCGTTTGGCTTGGTTCATGGCCCCAGTCTGGGCCTTGCCCCATGGGGCAGAGTCAAGCCTCGCCCGTGATGGCCTCGCAGTCCGTTTCCAGCCGTCCGCTCAGCAACAGCGTCTCGCACTCGACCAGAAGACGCTCCTGGCGCTCCAGGCGTTCGCGCTCGCGCTGCACGCTCTGGCGCTTGTGGCGCACGGCGTCCAGCAGCGCGCCAAGCTCAGGGCGCGGCCCGCGTTCGAACAGCAGGCGTTGCAGTTCCTGGAGCCGAAAGCCCACGGCCTGGGCTTGGCGGACAAAGCGCACCGCTTCTTCGTGAGCCGGCTCATAGACGCGGTAGCTGCCGCGGCGCCGTGGCGCGGGAATCAGCCCGAGGCTTTCATACAGGCGCAAGGCCTTGGCACTGGCACCGGTGCGGCGCGCCAGCTCGCCAATCAGCAGTGCAGGGCCGTCGCTCATGCGCCGCGCTCCCCAGGCAGGAGCTCGGCATTGTGCGCACCCAAGCCCGGCGCCAGCGTCCTGATCGCCCCCGGCGTCTCGCTGAGCTTGGGCACGATGCCCGGCACGTCGAGCGCCAGGCCCGACGCGGTGACGATGCGCTCGATCATCCCCCGCGCCTGGTAGTGCGGGTCTTCGGCGATGTCGCGGGCCGTGTAGATGCGGCCCACCGGCACGCGCACCGCTTGCAGCGTGTCGACCACCTCGCTGACCGGGCGCTGCACGGTCCAGGCGGTGATGGCGGCGTCGAGTTCATCGACGCGTGCAGCACGGCCGGCGTTGCCAGCGAGGGTCGGGTCTTGCCCCAGGTCGTCGCGGCCGATGGCCGTCATCAGGCGCTTGAAGATCGAGTCGCCGTTGCCGCCGATCACCACCTGGCCGTCGGCACAGCGATACGCGTTGCTGGGCGCGATGCCGGGCAGGGCTGAGCCGGCGGGCTCGCGCACCGCACCGAAGGCGCTGAACTCCGGCAGTAGCGACTCCATGCAGTTGAAGACCGATTCGTACAGCGCCACATCCACCACCTGGCCGCGGCCGGTGCGCTGACGGGCCTGCAGCGCCAGCAGCACGCCGATCACGCCGTGCAGCGCGGCCAGCGTGTCGCCCAGGCTGACGCCGGCGCGCACTGGCGGCCGGCCGGGCTCACCCATCAGATGACGCAGGCCGCCCATGGCCTCGGCCACCACGGCGAAGCCGGGCAGGTCGCGATACGGGCCGGTCTGGCCATAGCCGCTGATGCGCAGCATGATCAGGCGCGGGTTGGCGGCGGCGAGCGTCTCGTAGCCCATGCCCCAGTCTTCCATCAGCCCTGGGCGGAAGTTCTCGATCAGCACATCGGCCTCGGCGGCCAGCCGGCGCGCGATGGCGCGGTCAGCCTCTTCGCGCAGATCCAGCGTGACGCTCTTCTTGTTGCGGCTCTGCACCTGCCACCAGACACTCTCGCCGTTATGCAGCAAACGCCATTGGCGCAGCGGGTCGCCGCTGCCAGGGGGCTCGACCTTGATGACCTCGGCGCCGAAGTCGCCCAGCGTCTTGCCGGCGAAGGGGCCGGCGATCAACTGGCCCAGCTCCAGCACCTTGAGGCCGGCCAGTGGCCCGGCAGCGAGGGAGGCAGCAGCTTCATCAGAGGTGGTGGTGAATGCGGTCATGGCGTGGAGAGCTGGGAGAAATGGGTCTTCAAGGCCTGGATGGCGTGGCGCACCTTGGCGGGCTGGGCATCGCGCTGCGGCGTCAGCGCCCAAACGGGCAGACTGGGCAGCTGCCAGCTCGTCATCAGACGCAGCAGGCGGCCGGCCTGCACCGCCTCGTCCACATCGCTGGGGCTGAGCATGGCCAGGCCAAGGCCGGCTTCGCAAAGCTGCTGCAGGCTGAACTGATTGTTGCTGCTGACGCGCGGCTCGATGCGCAGCTTCTGGGCCTGCGGGTCCGGCGCCACGGCCGGCTCGGTGAGCAGATCCAGCAGGCGCGGACTTTCGGTGTCAGCACCGATGGCCAGCCAGTCGTGCTGGCCCAGCGCCTCCAGCGTGGCGGGCGCACCATGGCGGGCCAGATAGGCGGGCGCCGCGTAGAGCGCCAGACTCTTCTCGCCGATCTTCTGCGCCACCCAGGGGCTGTCGGGCAGGCGGCCGTAGCGCACCGCCAGGTCAATGCGCAAGGCCAGCAGGTCGCTGAAGCCGTCATCCACCTCCAGATGCAGGCGCAGGCCAGGGTTGGCGCTGAGCAGCGGCGCCAGCGCCGGCCCGAGGTGACGGGCAAAGCCCACGACCGCAGCCACGCGAAGCTCACCCTCGGGCGCATCGCGCATCTGCAGCAGCTGCAGCTGGGCCTGCTGCGCGGCGGCCAGCATCGCGGCGCAGCCCTCGTGAAAACGCGCGCCAGCCGGCGTCAGCGCCAGGCGGCGGGTGGAGCGGTGCAGCAGGGTCACGCCCATATCGCGCTCCAGCGCGCGCACCTGCTGGCTGACCGCCGAGGTGGTGGTCTTGAGCTTCTTGGCGGCGGCCACGAAGCTGCCCTGCTCCACCACGGTGGCGAGCACGGCCATGCGTTTGAGCTGGTCCAGCATCGGGTGGGTCGGCTCCGGCTTTTTTGGAAGTATTTGTGCAGTTTAACTAAACAGAGTTGGGTGGTTTTGAGGACTTACCGCAGCACTGTGAAGTTCTTAGAGTTGAGTCCATCGCAACACCCGCTCGCCAGACCGAGCGCAACCCTGGAAGGATTTCCCATGAAAGTCGCCCTGATCGGACCCACCGGCTTCGTTGGCAGCGCCGTGCTGCAGGAACTGCTGGCGCGCGGCCACGAGGTGGTCGCGCTGGCCCGCAACCCGGCCAAGCTGCCGGCGCAGCAGCGCCTGAGCGTCGTGCAGGCCAATGTGCTGGATGCCGCCCAGGTGGCGGCCGCCGTGCGCGGCAGCGATGCGGTGGTCAGCGCCTACAACCCGGGCTGGACCAACCCCGATCTCTACAACGAGTTCCTCAAGGGTACGCTGGCCACCTTCGCCGGGGTCAAGGCCGCCGGGCTGAAGCGCCTGCTGATGGTGGGCGGCGCCGGCAGCCTGTATGCAGCGCCGGGCGTGCAGTTGGTGGACACGCCGCAGTTCCCGGCCGAGTGGAAGACCGGCGCGCTGGCGGCACGCGAGGCGCTGAACCTGATCAAGCAGGAGAGCAGCCTAGACTGGACCTTCCTGTCACCGGCCGTGTTTCTGGAGCCAGGCGAGCGCCGCGGCAGCTACCGCCTCGGCGAGGATGCGCCGGTGATGGACGAGGACCCGAGCAAGGGCCCCGCACGCATCTCGGTGGCCGACCTGGCCGTGGCCATCGTCGATGAGCTGGAGACGCCGCGCCACATTCAGCGCCGCTTCACGGTCGGCTACTGAGAGCGGCTCACAAAATCCTTCTGGCGTCGTTGCCCTGGCTTGCCGTACTGAAGGTACTGTCTGCGCCAGGACGCCTAGCCAGAACCGCTTCGCTGGCTCTTGTGAGCCGCTCTCAAGTGCCACCGCGCACAGGGGTCGAACAGGGGGCCGCTCAGGCGGCCTTCTGCTCCAGCACGAAGTTGGCGCCGTCGTAGAGGCCCAGCTTGTCGACCAGATAGGGCATGCACTGCTGCAGCTCGTCATGCAGCGTGAAGGGCGGATTGGCGATGAAGATGCCGCTGCCCAGCATGCCGAAGCCGCGCTCGTCGGGCTGGGTCACGGTGAGGCGCACATGCAGCCAGCCCTTCTTGGCGGCGGCGTCAGCCGAGGCCTTCAGGCGCTGGGCCAGCTGGGTACTTTCCAGCAGCGCGAGCTGCGGATACCAGATGATGAACACGGTGTCGGCAAAGCGCTGCAGGCCTTCGCGCAGCGCAGCCAGCACCTTGGCGTAGTCGGTCTTGATCTCGTAGGACGGGTCCATCAGCACCACCGCGCGACGCGAAGGCGGCGGCAGCTCGCCCTTGAGCGAGGCGAAGCCGTCCTTGTCGCTGACATAGGTGTTGGGCCGCGGGGCCAGATAGCTTTCGAGGATGCGGAAGTCGGTGGGGTGCAGCTCGAACACGCGCAGGCGGTCCTGCTCGCGCATCAGCAGATTGGCGATGGCGGGCGAACCCGGGTACTGGCGCAGCTGGCCATCGGTGTTGAACTGGCGCACCAGATCCACATAGCTTTCCAGCGGTGCGGGCAGGTCCTTGCGGTCGTACAGGCGCGCGATGCCGCTGCTGTACTCGCCCTTCTTCTGCGCATAACGGCCTTCGATCGAATAGCCGCCGGCACCGGCGTGGGTGTCGATCAGGGTATAGGGCTTTTCCTTCTCGCCCATATAGCGCAGCACCCGCGACAGGATCAGGTGCTTGAGGACATCGGCATGGTTGCCGGCATGAAAGGCGTGGCGGTAAGCGAGCATGTGCGCACTGTAGCGCTTGCCGCCAGCGCTGCCCTAGGGAAGCTGCACCGCGCCGGGCTGAAGCGCAGCGCCGTTCAGCGCCATCAGGCCGCGCGGATGCTGGTATTGATACGTGGGCTTGAGGGAGAAGCCATCCGGCCCACGGCCGGTATCGATCACCCGGCCACGCAGCCGGGAGCCGGGCTTCAGCGCATAGTTCTCGCGCGCGGCCTGCACAAAGGCCTCCCAGTCGGCGTCGAGATTGTTGCGGATGTCCCAGGACGCATCGGGGCTGAAGCGCCCGCCGCCAACCAGCAGGTTGTTGTAGGCCCGGACCTGGGCCGAGCCCGGGGCGACGCGAAGGTAGACGCCGCCGCTGGGCCGGTTGTCGACCAGGGTGTTGTGCGCCAGCCAGAGCTCGTTGCGCGTGTGTGTGTAACCCTCGGCGCCAAAGGCAATCAGATGCGGGTTCTCGGTTTGAGCGCTTTGCTGAATGATGTTGCCGATGACGACGGCTACACCGCCATTCGGAAACTCCAGCTCATAGCTGGCTCGGCCCCCGACCTCATCCGTCAGGCGGTTGTAGAGGATGTGGTTGAGGGCTGCGCGGCTTTTCAGCAAATGGCCGGTCCGGCCATGGTGGAAATAGCTGCCCTGCACCACCAGCTTGCCGATGGCGCCTGCATACAAGAGGTGCGCTGGTTTGCCCGGAGGGCGCTGGCAATCGAAGAACTCGCAGTTTTCCACCTCAAGCTCAACATCCGGGAAGTTGCTGGTCAGCAAGCCCATCTCGCAGCGGCTGAAGCTGCAGTCCTTCACCTTCAGCGTGCCCGTCTCCAGCCGGATGCCGGCGCCATTGGTGTCCGGCACCTGGGCGCCGATGAAGTCAAAGCCTTCGATGCTGATGCCGCGCCCCTTGGTCACGAAGATGCCCTTGCCCTCGGCATGCGCGCCATTGGCGATCAGCCGGACGCGGCCACCGACGGCCTTGAGGCTCAGCCCGTCGTGGCGCCACACCGCCACATCGCCGACATAGTCGCCCGCCATCACCTCGATCACCATGCCCGGGCGTGCCTTGGCCGCTGCACTGGCCAGGCTACGCACCGATTCCGACGGGCCGACGCGCATCACTGCGACCTGGGCCTGGGCCGCCGTCGCCACTCCACCCATTGCAGCGGCACCGGCCAAGCCCAGCATCAGCTGGCGGCGCATGAGCTTGGGGTTGCGGGTCGGGGTCTGGGCGTCTTCCGGCATGGCCTGTCCGCTTGAAGTGACGGCGCAGTCTATCGAACGAAACCAGGGTGACAGCGCGGCCCGCCTGTCTCTTTGTATGCTGGCGCCCGCATTCCTGCCAGCAAGCCTTCTGCTCCGCCATGCCCTCGCTCTTCGATCCCATCCAGCTCGGCGATCTCTCGCTCGCCAACCGCATCGTCATGGCGCCGCTGACGCGCAGCCGCTCCAAAGGCCTGCTGCCCGGCGACATGGCCGTCGAGTACTACCGCCAGCGCGCCAGCGCCGGCCTGATCATCAGCGAGGGTGCCCAGGTCTGCGCCGAAGGCCAGGGCTATCTGGACACGCCGGGCATCCACACGCCCGAGCAGGTGCGCGCCTGGAAGCGCGTGACCGACGCGGTGCGTGCCGAGGGCGGCAAGATCGCGGTGCAACTCTGGCATGTGGGCCGCATCTCGCACACCGTGTTCCAGCCCGAGGGCCGCGCGCCGGTGTCATCCACTGCCCGCAGCGCGCAAGGCAAGACCTTCACGCAAGAGGGCTTCGTGCCGGTGTCGGCGCCACGCGCGCTGCAGACAGCCGAGATCCCCGCCGTGGCGGCCGCCTTCGCCCATGCCGCGCGCTGCGCGATGGAAGCCGGCTTCGACGCCGTCGAGGTGCACGGTGCCAACGGCTATCTGCTGGACCAGTTCCACCGCGACAGCATCAATGACCGGACCGATGCCTACGGTGGCTCGATCGCCAATCGCTGCCGCCTGACAGTGGAGGTGATGACAGCCATCGTGCAGGCCATAGGCGCGGGCCGCAGCGGCATCCGCATCAGCCCGGTCACGCCGGTCAATGACGCCGGGCAGGACAGCGATCCGCAGGCCCTGTTCAATCATCTGGCCGAGCAGCTGGCACCGCTGAACCTGGCCTTTGTGCATGTGATCGAGGGCCAGACGGGCGGGCCGCGCGATATTGCGCCCTTCGACTACGCCGCGCTGCGCAGCCGGCTGAACAGCGCCTACCTGGCCAACAACGGTTACACGCGAGAAACAGCGCTGGCCGCCGTGGCCGAGGGGCGCGCGGATCTGGTGTCCTTCGGGCGCGACTTCATCGCCAACCCGGACCTGGTGCGCCGCCTGCGCCTGAACGCCGCGCTGCAAGCGATCGACCGCGCCACGCTCTACGGCGGCGAGGCCAAGGGCTATACCGATTACCCGGCGCTGGTCTGAGGCAGGCTCGTCTCAGGCGCGCCGGGCCTTGGCGCGGAACAGCTCGGTGATGCCCACTTCGCGCGGGCCTGGCAGCAGCTCGAAGGCTTCACCGGGCCGCAGGCTGCCTGGCTGACGCACCGCCAGGTAGAAGCCGCACCAGCCGTTCTGCCTCATCAGCTTGGCGGCCTGGTTGAAGCCCATCACCGCGTTGAACTTGAAGCAGGGAAAGCGCGGTTCGCTGACCACCAGCTCGCAATCGGCAAAGCGCAAGGTGTCACCCACCCAGACCTGGGTCTCCAGCAGGCCGGCCAAGGTCAGGTTTTCGCCCAGACTGCCGGGCGGCAAGGCAGCGCCCCAGTCGGCCGCCTTGGCCTGCGCCCGCACCGTCTGCCAGAAGGGGTAATGCTCGCTCGGGTAGGCGTAGACCGCCTTGCTCAGGCCGCCATGCACCGTGAGATCGGCCTGCTCGTCGCCCTCTAGGCCGAGAGCCTGCACCGCTACCGCGCTCTCGCGGGACTGCTTGCGGATACCGCTGCGCACGGCTCGCCCATCGATCAGCAGTTCGCTGAGGGAAGCGGTGTTGATATGTAGCAATTTCATGGACGGAACATCCCGCAGCGTGGGCCCACATTGTCGTCCGGCACACAAAGCCGATCCGTGTGCATAAGTTCATGAGAGTTTTGCATACCCCCCTGAGCCGAGGCAGTTACAGGGCGATTACATTGGCGTGACAATGCCAGTCCCGCTCCATCGAGCAGGTGGCCCAGACCGCGCCCCACCCATCGGCCGGAACTGCCTTCAGAGGCATCTCACCGCGACAAACGGTATTGGGTCAGGCCCGGAACCCGCTCCGAGCCTGACCCAATTCCGCTTTTGTAAATTGATTGGGAACGCCATGAACCAACCTGTGATGGAAGGCCTGCGCTTGAACGTGCCAGCCTATGTGAAGCACCAGCGTCTGATCGCCTGGGTGGCCGAGATCGCCGCGCTGACCGAAGCGCGCGAGGTCTACTGGTGCGACGGCAGCCAGGCCGAGTACGACCGCCTGTGCGAGCAGCTCGTCGCCGCCGGCACCTTCAAGCGCCTGAACCCGGTCAAGCGTCCCAACAGCTTCCTGGCTTGCTCCGACCCCAGCGATGTGGCGCGTGTCGAAGACCGCACCTATATCTGCTCGGCCAAGAAGGAAGACGCCGGCCCGACCAACAACTGGATGGACCCGGCCGAGATGCGCGCGCTGCTGCAGACCGGTCAGAAGGACGGCACGCCGGCCCTGTTCAAGGGCAGCATGAAGGGCCGCACGCTGTATGTGGTGCCCTTCAGCATGGGCCCCATCGGCTCGCCCATCGCCCACATCGGCGTCGAGTTGTCCGACAGCCCCTATGTGGCCGTCAACATGCGCATCATGACCCGCATGGGCCGCGCCGTGCTGGACGTGCTGGGCGCCGATGGCACCTTCGTGCCCTGCGTGCACACCGTGGGGGCGCCGCTGGAAGCCGGCCAGGCTGACGTCAAGTGGCCCTGCAACAAGACCAAATACATCGTCCACTACCCCGAGACCCGTGAGATCTGGTCCTACGGTTCGGGCTACGGCGGCAACGCGCTGCTGGGCAAGAAGTGCTTCGCGCTGCGCATCGCCTCGACCATGGGCCGCGACCAGGGCTGGCTGGCCGAGCACATGCTGATCCTGGGCCTGACCTCGCCCGAGGGCAAGAAGTACCACTTCGCCGCCGCCTTCCCCAGCGCCTGCGGCAAGACCAACTTCTCGATGCTGATCCCGCCCAAGGCTTTCGACGGCTGGAAGGTGACGACCATCGGTGACGACATCGCCTGGATCAAGCCGCATGCCGACGGTCGCCTCTATGCGATCAACCCGGAAGCCGGCTACTTCGGCGTTGCCCCGGGCACCAACACGCTGACCAACTACAACTGCATGGCCAGCCTGCACAGCAATGTGATCTTCACCAACGTTGCGCTGACCGATGACGGCGATGTGTGGTGGGAGTCGATGTCCGACACCCCGCCGGCTCACCTGATCGACTGGCAGGGCAATGACTGGACGCCCGAGATCGCCAAGCAGACCGGCGCCAAGGCCGCCCACCCGAACGCCCGCTTCACCGTCTCGGCCGTCAACAACCCGGCCCTGGACGTGGATTGGGACAACCCGGCCGGCGTGCCGATCGACGCCTTCATCTTCGGCGGCCGTCGCTCGACGACCGTGCCGCTGGTGACCGAAGCGCGCGACTGGGTGGAAGGCGTCTACATGGCTGCCACCATGGGCTCCGAGACCACGGCCGCGGCCGCCGGCCAGCAGGGCGTGGTGCGCCGCGACCCCTTCGCCATGCTGCCCTTCATGGGCTACAACATGGCCGACTACTTCCAGCACTGGCTCGACCTGGGCAAGAAGCTGGCCGATTCGGGTGCCACGCTGCCCAAGATCTACTGCGTCAACTGGTTCCGCAAGGGCGTTGATGGCAAGTTCGTCTGGCCCGGCTACGGCGAGAACATGCGCGTGCTGAAGTGGATGCTGGACCGCATCGAGAACAAGGGCCACGGCGAAGAGCATGTGTTCGGCGTCACGCCGAACTACGAGGACATCAACTGGGATGGCTTGGACTTCAGCCGCGAGCAGTTCAACACCGCCACCGCGATCGACAAGGCCGCCTGGGCGACCGAGCTGGGTCTGCACAAAGAGCTGTTCCAGCAGCTGGCCTACCACCTGCCGGCCGAACTGCCGGCGACCATGAGCAAGATTGAGCAGCGCCTGGCTGCCGAGTAAGCACTAACAACTCCACACTTCGCGAATTAAAAAGCCCGCTCTCGAGCGGGCTTCTTTTTTTGTCGCGGCCGGCGCTTGCAGCAGCCGGCGCCGTGCGCAGCGTTCAGTCGCGGCGCGCGTTGGCGGCACGCAGTTCGGCAGCGAACGAGGGCATGCTGTGCTCATAGGTTTCGGCCAGTGCCAGCAGTTCGCGCTCGGCGCGGCGCTCGGCGGCAGCCGCCAGATTGGCCTTGACGCGGGCGATCAGGTGCAGCCAGATGCGCGCGCCAATCGAGGTGAAAGAACCGCCGTGGCGGATGCTGCGCTGCAGGGGCAGACCGAAGGTGTGGGAAGCGATGCTCATGGCGGGTGAAATCCTGTGTTTGGACTCTTTTGGAGTCGATGGCGCGAAGTATGGGGTAAACCCCAGTGCCGTCGCAAATGAAATCTTTGAATCAGAGATATAAACAAGGCGAATGACTCAGGCTCAGGCAGGGCAATGAACTTCCGCAATCTCGATCTGAACCTCTTGAAGGTGTTCGACGCCGTGATGGCCGAGCGCAGCCTCACGCGTGCAGCCAGCCGGCTGGCGATGACGCAGCCGGCGGTCAGCCACGCACTGAAGCGCCTGCGCGAGGCCACGGGCGAGGAACTGTTCGTGCGTCAGGCCTTCGGCATGAAACCGACGCTGCGCGCGGAGAGCCTGTGGCCCGAGGTGCGCAATGCGCTGGATCGGCTGCGCGCTGCGCTCGACCCCGGTGTGTACGAACCCACGCAGGAAGAGTTCACTTTCCGGATCGCAATGGCCGACG
Source organism: Roseateles sp. (assembly GCA_015657635.1). Lineage (GTDB taxonomy): Bacteria > Pseudomonadota > Gammaproteobacteria > Burkholderiales > Burkholderiaceae_C > JACDQM01. The sequence continues at coordinate 399 of JACDQM010000161.1, read as the reverse complement.
CCACCGCCGCACTGATCCTGCCGCCGCTGGTCGCCCGTCTCGAAAGCGAAGGCGCGCTGGCCAACATCCATGTGCTGCCGCTGACCACCCGCGATCCGCGCGCGATGCTGGAACAAGGCGAAGCCGATCTGGCGCTGGGCTACTTCCCGGGCGCAGTGGCCGCGCTGAAGTCGCAAGGCGAGATGGCGCTGATGCGCCAGCACCGGCTGTATGAGAGCGACTATGTCTGCATCATGCGGCGCGGCCACCCGCTAGCGAGCGGCACACTCGATCTGGACACCTACTGTGCCGCGCGCCATCTGCTGGTCAGCTTTTCAGGGCGCCCGCATGGCTTCGTCGACGAGGCGCTGGCCTCGATGGGCCGCAGCCGGCGCATCGTGCTGACCGTCAATCAGTTCT
>JACDQM010000160.1 GCA_015657635.1 Roseateles sp. | reverse complement strand
GCGGCCTTGATGTGCTTGGGCGGATAGGCGGTGAACCATTCCTCGCGCAGCAGCGCGTTGTAGAGCGTGTTGACGCCAGTCAGCCAGGTGATCTTGTAGTTCTCAAGCGCGCGCTGCAGGTTCTGGATCGGCCGCGGGCTGGGCACCAGGATGTTGCGAGCACCCATGCGGTACATCGTCAGGAAATTCACCGTGAAGGCGAAGATGTGATACAGCGGCAGCGCGGTCAGCACCAACTCCTTGCCCTCGTCGATATGGCTGCGCGTCATGCCCAGCATCTGCTCCAGATTCCACAGCAGATTGCCGTGGGTCAGCATGGCACCCTTGGCCACGCCGGTGGTGCCGCCGGTGTACTGCAGCAGCGCCAGACTCTGATGGCCAAGGCCTTGTGTGTAGCTGAGGGCATCACCGCCATGCTGGCGCCCTTGGGCCAGCGCGTCGGGCAGGCGCGTGACACTCATGCCATGCGCTGGCACCAGGCGGTTCCAGTACTTCATGACCCCGTAGACGATGGGCTGCACCACCGGCGGGAAGAACTCGGGCACCCGAGTCATCACCACATGCCGGATATCGGTCCGGGCCAGGATGGGCTCCAGCTTGTCGGCGAACATGTCGACGATGACGATGGCCTTGGCGCCGCTGTCCTTGAACTGGTGCGCCATCTCCTGCGAGGTGTAGAGCGGGTTGGTGTTCACCGCGACACAACCCGCCTTCAGGATGCCCAGCAACGCCACCGGGTAGCTCAGACAGTTGGGCATCTGCACCGCTACGCGGTCGCCCGGCACCAGCTTGCACACGCCGCGCAGATAGTGCGCCAGCGCATCGCTCATTTCATCGACCTGCGCGTAGCTCAGCGAGCCATACATGCCATTGGGCATCACGCAGGTGAAAGCGGTCTGTGCGCTGTAGCGCCGCGCGGCCTCTCGGGCCATGGCCGCGAGATGCGGCGCCGCCGGGGGTGCCAAGGTTTCAGGAATGCTGCTGCCGTAGTGCTGCAGCCAGGGCTTGAGCGAGTAGGGGGAGGCGGAATCGGTCATGGATCGAAGGCGCGGCCCAGGCGTTGAAGCGGTGCACGACGGCTGGACCGGCCGGCGCGGCCGCGCCCAGGCCGGACGCAGCGGCGCGAAGGTAATCGGATGAAACGCCGCTGTCCAGCGCGGCAGGGCAAAGCCTGTCAAGAGCGCAGGTTTTTCGTACGCAGCCCTGCCATCTTGGTGGCGTGCCCGATTGACGCGGCAGCACTCAGCCCTTACCGGCGAGGACGGCGTGCGCCAGCGCTTCAACCGACAGCGGCGCGCAGCCCTCGGCCTTGTTGTTGATCGTCACATAAGCCTTGTGTCCGGCACGTGCGGTGGCGCCCGCAACCTGGGCGATCAAGGCCCGCGTGTCGGGGTCGGGGTCCAGCATCTGGTCGTAGGCGCCGTAGCGCCGGGTGGCGGCTTCATAGCCATAGGGCCCATGGCGCCGGTTGAGATTCCAGCGGCAGACGAAGGGGCCCGGCCACAGCCGGCGCAGCAGCCACAGCTGATCCTGCGGCGGCGGCAGTTTGGGGTGCAGACCCAGGCAGTAGGTCGCACCGTATTGCTTCAGCACGGCGACAAAGTCCTCGCTCAACCAGGCGGCATCGCGCACCTCCACCGCCACCACGCCATCGGCGGCGTGCTCGGACAGCGCGGGCAGGGCGGCCAGCATCTGCTGCAGCGCCTCGATCTGCCGTGGCATATCGCCCAGCAGGGCGGGCGGGAGCGGACTGAGCTGGAACACCAGCGCGCCGATCTTGCCGCCCAGGCCTTCGAGCGCCGGCTGCACGAACTCCTGCAGCGCCAGCTGCGGATTCAGGAAGGCCTCGTTGCGCCGGTTGCCCTGGCCGTTCTCGTCGCGCACCAGCGCATCACTGACCAGCGCCGGTGCCTTGACGACGAAACGAAAGTCGTCGGGGACCTGTGCCGCATAGTGTTCGTACTGGCTGGCCGTCAGTGGCCGGTAGAAGCTGCGGTCGATGCAGACGCTGCGCAGCAGCGGGTGCTGGCTGTAGGCGGCCAGGCCCTGCTTGGACAGCAGGCTTTCGCTGTAGGACTTGTCCCATACCAGGCCGGCCCAGCCTGGATAGGTCCATGTGGAGGTGCCCAGGTGCAGCTGCGCCGGCAGGGCATGCGCCAGCGCCTGCAGCTCGGCATCCGCGGCGCGGGCCTGCACCTTGGCGGGCCTGGATGCGCGCGCGCCGGGCTGCGGCGGCATCGGCGGCTCATCGGGAAATAGCGCATCCTGCATGGGCAAGAGGATAGCGTGACAGCGGCGCGTCGACGGCTGCGCCGCCAGGCTGCGGCCTTACACTGCCGGCCTTGCATGAGTACCCTGATGAGCGCTTCAACCCCGGCCGATGAATACGCGATGCGCCTGGCGCTGGACCAAGCGCACAACGCGCTGCTGGTCGGCGAGGTGCCGGTGGGCGCGGTGCTGATGCGCCATGGCCAGGTGATTGCCACCGGCTACAACCGCCCCATCACCACCCACGACCCGACGGCGCATGCCGAGATCGTGGCGCTGCGCCATGCCGCGACGCTGCTGGGCAATTACCGTCTGCCGGAGTGCGAGCTGTTCGTCACGCTGGAGCCTTGCGCGATGTGTGCGATGGCGATGATGCATGCGCGCCTGAAGCGCGTGGTGTTCGCGGCGCCCGACCCCAAGACCGGCGTGGCCGGCTCGGTGCTGGACCTGTTTGCCCAGCCGCAGCTGAACCATCACACCGCCATCCATGGCGGCGTGCTGGCTGAAGCCTCGGCCCAGCTGCTGCGCGACTTTTTTGCCGAGCGCCGCGAAGCGGCCCGACGCCGCCGTGACCTGGCGCGTGCCGCCGGGGCCGGAGCCCCCCATGACGAGCGCATCCCCACCGGCGATGCCATTCACCTGGACGAATCGAAACCGCTATGAGCAATTCCCTGATCCTCTTCACGCCGGCTGGCGCCCTGGCCCAGGCCGCGCCGCTCAAGCGCGCAGCCAAGCGCCTGCAGTCACTGGGCTTCGAGGTCGAAGTCGATGCGGATGCGCTGGCCCGCGAGCAGCGCTTTGGCGGCGACGATGCCACGCGCCTGAAAGCCATCCACCGCGTGGCCAAGGCGGCGCCTGATGTGGCGATGGCCACCCGCGGCGGCTACGGCCTGACGCGCCTGCTCGATCAGATCGACTGGGAACTGCTGGCCAAGAGCGTCGAGCGCGGCACGCGCTGGGTGGGGCACAGCGATGTCACCGCGCTGCAGCTGGGCCTGTTGGCGCATAGCAAGTCGGCCAGCTGGCATGGCCCGATGGCCACCTACGACTTCGGCCGCAGCGCGGCCGAGGGCGGCGTGGACGAAATCACGCAAGAGGTGTTCACCGAGGCGATGAGCGGGGTGCTGGAGGCAGTGGGCTATCGCACCGAGGCTGGCCATGACGGCTTCGAGGCGCGTGGCACCTTGTGGGGCGGCAATCTGACCATGCTGATGTCGTTGCTGGGCACGCCGCACATGCCGCGCGTGAAGGGCGGCATCCTGTTCCTGGAAGACGTCAACGAGCATCCGTACCGCGTCGAGCGCATGCTGCTGCAGTTGCAGCAGGCGGGTGTGCTGGGCGCGCAGAAGGCCGTGCTGCTGGGCGCTTTCAGCGACTGGAACAAGTCGCCGCTGGATCGTGGCTACGGCTTGAAGGACGCGATTGCTGCCGTGGCAGCGCGTTGCCCGCAGACCCGCTTCCTCACCGGCCTGCCTTTCGGCCATGTGCCGACCAAGGTGACGCTGCCGGTGGGCGTCAAGTCCGAACTGCTGGTCCAGGGCCGCGACCTCCTGATCGCCTGGGGGCATCAGGACTGAGCCCGCGCACAAGGCCCGGAAGGGCCTTGTGGCTGGCGAAGGCCAAGCCGCGATACAAGCGGCTTGGCTGAGCCCGCGCAGCCGGGTCATCCAGAGGCGCTCCGTGCCTTTCCTCACCCCGCGCTCGTGGGGGTGTTCTTGCGGTCCGACTGGGGGGAATCCTCCAGTCCTCAGCCCGCATTGAGCCGATATGATGCTCGCAAAGCCTCCGGCGCGCGACCACAAGTCCTGTGCTCCGGGGGCGTGCTGTTTTTGAATGGTGCTTGTGTTGTGTCGGCCTGCCATCAGCGTGCCGGCAGCCCGCACCAGCTCCGGAAGGATTTTCATGCTGGGACTTCAAGGTCCGCGCGCCGCGCTGAGCCCGCGGCCGCAGGGTTGGCGCGCGCATTGCGCCTCAGTGCTCGGCACTGTGCTGGTTTTGGCTGCCACCATGGGCTTGAGTGCCTGCGACAACAGCCCCTATGCCAAGGGCGCAGCGGCGTCGAACACGCTGTACAACTCCTTCGACGAGCGCTCGCCGCGCTATCTGGATCCGATTGCGTCCTACAGCAATCCGGAGTCGGTCTACACCTACCAGATCTATGAGCCGCTCTACGCCTATCACTACCTGAAGCGGCCTTACGAGCTGGTGCCCAAGACCGCCGAGAAGGTGGTGAAGCCGCATTACCTGGACAAGGACGGCAAGCCGCTGCCGGACGATGCGCCGGTGGATCAGATCGGCTTCAGCGTCTACGACATCGCGATCAGGAAGGGCATCAAGTACGCCCCGCATCCGGCGCTGGCCACCGACGACAAGGGCAATTACCTCTATCACAGCCTGACGCGCGAGCAGCTGGGCGACAAGCGCTCGCCCTGGGACTTCGCGGTGCAGGGCACGCGCGAGATGGTGGCGGAAGACTATGTCTACGCCCTCAAGCGCCACGCCACGCCGCGCATCGAGGCACCGGTCTTCGCCATCTTCTCCGAGTATGTGGTCGGGCTGAAGGACTATGCCAAGCTGGTGCGCGAAGAGAACGCCAAGCTGCTCAAGGGCCTGCCGGAAACCACACGCGACAAGCCTTTCCTGGACTTCCGCAAATGGCCGCTGGAGGGCGTGCAGGCGCTGGACAGCCACACGCTGCGCATCAAGATCCGCGGCAAGTATCCGCAGTGGCAGTACTGGCTGGCGATGACCTTTGTGTCACCGCTGCCCTGGGAGGCCGATGCCTTCTATGCCCAGCCGGGCATGAGCGAGAACAGCCTGTCGCTCAACCAGTGGCCGCTGGGCACCGGCCCCTTCATGATGACCGAGTATGTGCAGGACCGCCGTCATGTGATGAAGCGCAACCCGCACTTCCGCGGCGAAGCCTATCCCTGCGAGGGTTCGGAGCAGGACCGCAAGGACGGTCTGCTGGCCGACTGCGGCAAGACCATGCCCTTCGTCGACACCATCGTCTCGACCATCATCAAGGAGAAGGTGCCGCGCAAGGAGATGTTCAAGCAGGGCTATCTGGACGTGCCAGAGATCGAGCGCCCGGAATGGGGCGTGGATTTCCGCGTCGACATGGACGACTCGGACGATGTGCGCGCTGCTTATGAAGCCAAGGGCTTCAAGTTCCCGCAGGTCACCGACATCAACAGCTGGTACATGGGTTTCAACTGGCTGGATCCGGTGGTGGGCAAGGGCGACACGCCGGAGCAGCAACTGAAGAACCGCAAGCTGCGCCAGGCTTTGTCGATCGCCATCGATTGGGAGGAGGGCTATGGCCGCATCTTCCGCACCAAGGGCGGCGTGGCTGCCCACGGACCGGTGCCGCCCGGGGTGTTCGGCTCGCGCGAGGGCACGCCGGAGGGCTTCAACCCGGTGACCCACAAACGGGTCAACGGCGAGCTGCAGCGCCGCTCGATCGACGATGCGAAGAAGCTGCTGGCCGAGGCCGGCTATCCCGATGGGCGCGACGCCAAGAGCGGCAAGCCGCTGGTGCTGAACTACGACTACCAGCGCACCGCCACGCCCGAGATCAAGGCTGAGTTGGACTGGATGGTCAAGCAGTACGCCAAGCTCGGCGTGCAGCTGGAAGTGCGCGCCACCGACTACAACCAGTTCCAGGACAAGGTGCACAAGGGCAAGCACCAGATCTTCTGGTGGGGCTGGCTGGCTGACTATCCGGATGCCGAGAACTTCCTGTTCCTGCTCTACGGCCCGAATGCCAAGAGCCTGCACGAAGGTGAAAACGCGGCCAACTACCAGAACCCCGAGTACGACAAGCTCTATCGCCGCATGCAGGCCCTGGACGACGGCCCGGAGAAGCAGCGCGTGATCGACGAAATGGTGCGTATCGTGCGCGAAGACTCACCGTGGGCCTGGGGCTACTGGCCCTATGTGGCCTCGGCCTTCCAGCCCTGGGTGTACAACGGCAAGCCCGGCATCATGGTGCGCGACATGGCGCGCTACTACCGCGTTGATGCGCAGATGCGGGTCGCCAAGCAGGCCGAGTGGAACCAGCCGATCTGGTGGCCGCTGCTGGCCTTGCTGGCCGGCGCTGCCGCCATCGTCTGGGCCACGCGTCGCTCCTTCCGTGCGCGCGAAGAGGCGACGGCCAAGGGCTATGTAAAGCCGCATCAGCTCAGCTGAGACCCGGGGAAGAATCACCATGCTGAACTACATGATCCGCCGTCTCGGCTACGGCCTGCTGATCCTGATCGGGGTCAACCTCTTCACTTTCTTCCTGTTCTTCTCGGTCAACACGCCGGACGATATGGCGCGCCTGAACATCGGTGGCAAGCGCGTCACCCAGGAGCAGATCGAGAAGTGGAAGGTCGAGCGTGGCTACGACAAGCCGCTGTACTGGAACGAGGGCAAGCAAGGCAGCGACAAGCTGACGCAGACCATTCTGTGGGAGCGCTCGGTCTCGCTGATGATGCTGGACTTCGGCCGCTCGGACGCCCGCCAGGCCGTCAACATCGGCCACGAGGTGAAGACCCGCATGGGTGTGAGCCTGCAGCTGGCGCTACCCATCTTCATCCTGCAGGTGATCGTCAGCACCTCGTTTGCGCTGATGCTGGTGTTCTTCCGCAACTCGCGCATCGACTTCTGGGGTGTCGTGTTGTGCGTGCTGATGCTGTCGATCTCCAGTCTGTTCTACATCATCGTCGGCCAGTACTTCTTCTCGCGCCTGCTCAAGCTGGTGCCGATCAATGGCTATGCCGCGGGCCTGGATGCGGTGAAGTTCCTGATCCTGCCGGTGCTGCTGTCGCTGCTGTCGCGCCTGGGTGGCGAGGCGCGGCTGTACCGCGCGATGTTCCTGGAAGAGATCGGCAAGGACTATGTGCGCACCGCGCGCGCCAAGGGCCTGAGCGAGCAGATCGTGCTGTTCCGCCATGTGCTGCGCAATGCACTGATTCCCATCATCACCAGCGCCGGCAGCTATCTGCCTTATGTCTTCATGGGCAGCCTGGTGTTCGAGAGCTTCTTCGGCATCCCGGGCCTGGGTGCCTTCGTGATCGAGGCCATCACCGGGCAGGATTTCGCCATCGTGCGCACCATGGTGTTCCTGGGTGCGGTGCTCTATATCGCAACCAATGCGCTGATCGACATTGCCTACACCTGGGTTGACCCCCGCGTGCGGCTGGCTTGAGCCCATAGAGACAGGAAGAACAAGACATGGGATTCAAGCTCGTTCTGTTGTGGACCGACGTGGCGCTGTGGGCGCTGTTCGCGGCGCTGCTGGTCTATGTGCTGCGTGTGCGCTCGCAGCCGACGCTGCGCGCCAACTGGGTCAAGGTGCTGCGCGATCCGGCGGCGCTGTCAGCCGGCTTCGTGCTGATGCTGTTCCTGCTGGTGACGGCACTGGACAGTGTGCACTTCCGCCGCGCATTGCCGGCGTCCGAGGGCATGCCGGCCGGCACGCAGTTCTATGACACGCGCACCGAGTCCGTGCTCGACCTGGTGCTGGCGCGTCAGGTGGCGATGCGCGAGACCACCTATTCGCGCCCATTGGGCTATCTGGGCCTGAACAAGGAGAGCATCGAGGTCGATGGCCGCCCGACGCGCGACTTCCCACGTCTGCAGCACGGCGGCGCGCATCTGCAGCAGCCTGAGCAGGAATGGGCGGCGGATGTCACCCGTCGCGCCTTGCTTGGTGTGGCGGGCGCTGGGGTGGTGACGCTGCTGGCGGCGCTGCTGATGGCCGCCGGACTGTCGCGCGGCCATGGCGGCCTGGGCCGGGCCTGGCGCGATCTGCTGGCCGACCGCACGCACTATCCGCTGCGTGCCCTGCTGCTGACGATTGGGGTCAGCGCGCTGCTGTGCGGGCCGGTCATCGCGCTCATGGGCCACTACCATGTGTTCGGCACCGACCGCACCGGCAACGATGTGCTGTACCAGGCGCTCAAGAGCGTGCGCACCGCCTTCGTGATCGGCGCCATCTCCACCTTGGCCACGCTGCCGCTGGCCCTGGTGCTGGGCATTCTGGCGGGCTACTTCAAGGGCTGGGTGGATGAAGTCATCCAGTACATCTACACCACGCTCAGCTCGGTGCCGAACGTGCTGCTGATCGCCGCCTGCGTGCTGATGGTGCAGGTCTTCCTGGACAAGAACCCGGAGCTCTTCGAGACCGGCGTGGAGCGCTCGGACCTGAAGATGTTCCTGCTCTGCGTGATCCTGGGCCTGACCGGCTGGGCCGGGCTGTGCCGGCTGGTGCGCGGCGAGACGCTCAAGCTGCGCGAGCTGGACTATGTGCAGGCGGCCACCGCCTTCGGCGTCAGCGATGCGCGCATCATGGCGCGCCACATCGTGCCCAATGTGATGCACCTGGTGTTGATCACCGTGGTGCTGAGCTTCTCGGAGCTGATCCTGTACGAAGCCGTGCTGACCTATGTGGGCGTGGGCGTGGACCCGTCGATGAACAGCTTCGGCGGCATGATCAATCTGGCCCGCTCGGAGATGTCACGCGACCCGGTCGTGTGGTGGAGCTTCGCGGCCGCATTCGGTTTCATGGTGACCCTGGTGCTGGCGGCCAATCTGTTCGCCGATGGCGTGCGTGATGCCTTCGACCCGCGG
>JACDQM010000001.1 GCA_015657635.1 Roseateles sp. | reverse complement strand
GGCAAGCTCGGCCAATGCGATAGTTGAGGCGGTCATCGTGTATTCCTTGTGGATTCGGGTTGTTGGGTCGCACCTCAACCTTATCCGGACTCACGATGGCCACCCTCTACGGGCCGCCGACCTCAAAGACTTACACCACCTCTTGGGGCATCACCGCTCAGAGTGCCGTGCCTGTGGGTGCCGACCATTGCATCACCCCGTTCGGGTGATCGGCTTGCGATCGCCATGGGCTGCCAGGAAGCTGCCGTCCGCCAATGACTGTTGAGGGGCGGCTTCGTACAGTCGCGCCGCACCGGACCTGCCACTCAAGCTTGGATCGGTGCCTCCGCAGTCGAATGGCTGGTCTCTGAGGTGCAGCGGCCATCCATGCCGGCGCCCGTCGAATGGCTGGTCATCATCGACGCAGTCGCTCGGACCGTCGGGCCCGAGTGACCGGGATCAGCCTGAAGCTGAAGTTCAGCGGATTTCGGCTCTGCAGCGGGTGCCGTAGTTGACAGGCGGACGCCGGATTTACGGTGCGGGCCACATAGCAGTCACTGGCAGGCTCAGCTAGCCTGTGACTTCAAAGCCCGGCTTCGAGGGCGCTGCAGTCGTCAAGACAGCTAACCCGCGCCTTGCCGCTAAGCCTTGGGCAAGTGTCTGCGGCTGGACTCAGCGAACTGAAGCCGTTCGCAGCGAGGCGAGCACTAGCGGTGCCATCCAACGCCGGGATCACAGCGAGCGCGGCAGGTGCTCATTGCAACTCGCTGGACGCGAACTGGTCGGCCTTCATTTGTAGCCCCCCGTCTTTGTGCATATGGCTGAAGTCAAAATGATGCTCGAAGACGACGCGGGCAGAAGACCCGGCCATGCCCACAACGCGCCGCATTTCGGCTATTGGCGTGCTTGTCAGGATGCAAGCAGGTGCTGCGCACTTCATCAAGGTGCGCAATCGCACAACCTTGGTGAATCTCGATCAGCTATGGCCGCGAAAGTCAATCCAGGCGGGGGAACTCCCTAGGTAGACCATATCGTCTGCCTTTGCTTCAATCCGGGCACTTCTCCTTTGCGAACGCATGAAACTCATCGGCTTTTGGCTTCTCTGCTTGGTGGCGGTCCTCGTGCCCGTCAGCGCCAGCATCGCCACGTCGATGATTTGCCCTGAGGCTTTTGTCTCCAAGGCCCAAGCACGCCAGCAGAAGGCCGACGATGTCGGCCATCGCCAGACGCTTGCATCAGCGGCCGGCAAGCATGGGAGCAAGGTCATTGCGTCCGCGAAGAAGGTGAGCGAGAAGACCTCCGACACGGGCTCCCAGTCCAGCGAGCCCTGCTGCGACTTCAGCCCATGCAGCCATTGCATCAGCTGCGGTGCGAGCGCGTCGATGATTGCGCTGGACGCAGCGGCGGCCGAACAGCTTGCCGGTGCCAACACGCGCATCGCCAGTTCGGCCGCTCATCGCGCTGAGTTCCTCCTCTCTGGGCAAGAACGCCCACCCCGAAGCGCCTGACCCTGTGCTGTCCGCTGCTGCGGCACGCGGGCACCTCGCCTCAGCTCAGCAGCCTTGATGCTTGGCTAGGCAGCGCGGCTTCCTCCTCCCTTCGTTTGTAGCGTCCGGCATAGCGTCGCCAATGCGAGCTGTCGACTCGGCTGCGATCCCGAGGAGCGCCATGCGGCCGGCCGCCCCTTCATCGGCTCAAAGGCATATCCAGATCCCGGCATGTCCTACGCATGCCTGTGGATCATTTCATCCGGATGTACAACATGACGATCAAGCTCCACCAGACGGCAGTCAGTGCCGCGGTCCTCCTATTTTTGAGCAGCGCCCATGCGCAGCAAACCACTTCGGCGTCCGAGCCGGCTCAGCCGGCAGCGCTGGACAAGGTCCAGATCACCGGTAGCCGCATCAACCTCAAGCAGTCGCAGATTTCCGGTGTCGGCCCGGTCACGGTCATCGATGCAGACGCGATCCAGCGTTCGGGCGCCGTGTCCGCGGAAACGCTGCTACAGCGCCTGCCGGCCTCGGCCGGCACGGCCGGCAACCAGACCAGCGCCTACTGGACCGGCAACGGCTATGGCACGACGCAGGTGAACCTGCGCGGCCTGGGCATCAACCGCACGCTGGTGCTGCTCAACGGCCGGCGCGTGGTGAATGGCGGCACCGGGGCGAACAGCTCCGTGGACCTGAACATGATCCCGGTCGCGCTGATCGAGCGCGTGGAGGTGCTGAAGGACGGGGCCTCGGCGATCTACGGTGCCGATGCCGTCGCGGGCGTCGTCAACATCATCACCAAGAGGAATCTCAAGGGTCTTGAAGCGGCCGTCCGCTATGGCGAGACCTCCCGCGGCGATGGGGACGAGTCGGCCGTCGACCTGAGCTGGGGCATCACCAGCGCCCAGGGCTCGCTGATGACGGCCATCAACTACTCGCAAAGCGGGGACGTGAACATGGCCAGCCGCGCGCCCTGCGGCCTGGGCGAAGCGAACGGCCAGCTCGTGTGCTCCGGCAGCTCGGCAACGATCGGCGGTCGCGCGCGCCTGGCCGACGGCCGACGCGTCAACTTCCGTCAATCCCTGGACGCGCCGGCCGGTTTCTACGAGACCTACTCTGCGGCCAAGCACAACTACAACGGCAATCCGAACCTGAATGCCGTCAACCCCATCAAGCGCCTTGGCCTCAGCACTTTCGGCACTTTGAACCTGAGCGACAAGACCCAGCTCTTCACCGAACTGCTCTTCTCGCGCCGCGAATCCAGCCAACTGGCCACGCCGGGTTCTCTGGGCGTTTACCGTCCGATCAACATTGCGGCCGACCATCCGACGAACCCGACAGGCCAGGCCCTGGTGCTTGAGCGGCGTCGCCTGGAGGAGGCGGGCGTGCGGGACTTCTTCCAGGAGTCCAACATCTTCCGCGCGGTGGCTGGTGTCAAGGGCAGCCTGGGCGAGAACTGGGACTGGTCCGTGGCCCTGAACTGGGGCCGCAACACGGGCACGGACGGTTCCACCAAGGTCGCAAACCTGGACCGCGTCGAACAGACCCTCGACCGCACGCGCTGCAGCACGGCCGCCAACGCCGCCATTCCCTGCGGCAACTACCTGGGCTACGGCAACCTCACGCCGGAAGTGCTGCGCTACATCCTGACCACGACGCGCGACACCGGTGGCAATGATCAGAAGAGCATGAGCGCCAGCATCAGCGGCCAGCTGTTCGATCTACCCGCCGGCCCGGTGGGCTTCGCCTCGGGTCTCGAGATCCGCAAGGAAGGCGGCTGGCGCGATCCGGACAACCTGACCGTCATCGGGGCGGCCAACACCAATCGGCAGGACCCGATTTCCGGCGAGTACACCGCGCGCGAGGTCTTCGCCGAGCTGTCGGTGCCTCTGCTGGAGCGCAAGCCGCTAATCCAGTCGCTGACCCTCAACACCGCAGCGCGCTATTCCGACTACAGCCTGTTCGGCAGCAAGAGCACCTACAAGATGGGCTTGGACTGGCAGGTCGTCCCCAGCCTGAAGCTGCGCTCCAACCTGTCTTCCGCCTTCCGCGTGCCGAACATCCCCGAGCTGTACGGCGGCGTCTCCGAGGGCAACCTCACGACCACCGACCCCTGCAGCGGCTGGAGTGCCCTGCCAACTACCTCCGTGGTGTCGCAGAACTGCCAGGCCGCCGGCGTGCCGGCGGGCTTCCGGCAGCTGGGCAACACCATCCTCACGACGGTGGGCGGCAATCCCAAGCTGGAGCCCGAGGATGCGAAGACCCTGACCGCCGGCATCGTGTGGTCGCCGATCCGCCCGTTGACGCTGACGCTGGACTACTACCGGATCAAGATCAGCAACGCGATCCAGAGCGTTGCGGGCTCGACCAAGCTGGCCACCTGCTACAACACCCCGGGCCGGGCGCACATCTTCTGCAATGCCTCCAGCTTCACCCGCAATCCGGCCACGGGCGAGATCGACTTCCTGTCCTCCCAGCCGGTCAATGCGGCGGATGAGCGCATCTCCGGCATCGACCTGGGCGTGCTCTATGACTTCAGCGTCGCGGGCTGGACCGCGTCGCTCGGCACCGAGCTCTCGCACCTGAAGAACTACGAGGTGCGGCCCTTCCCGGGCGCAGCCGCCATCGACTACACGGGCAAGATCACCGGTGGCCGTGGCAGCTACACCCAGTGGCGCTCGCTGAGCACGCTGACGATGGCCAAGGGCGCGTGGTCAGGCTCGTACACGGTCCAGTACATCGGCTCTGCCGACGACATCAATGCGGCACGGACGGACATCGGTGCGCGCGCTCCTGCCATCACCTACCACTCGGTCCAGGCCAAGTACGCGGTGAACAAGTCCTTTGACATCGCGCTGGGCATCGACAATCTCTTCGACAAGAAGCCGCCCTTCATCAAGAGCTACACGGACGCGAACACCGACACGATGACCTACGACCTGCTCGGCCGCCGCTGGCATGTGAGAGCCGGCTACCGCTGGTAATCCACCGAGCGTGCGCGGCGGGCGCCGGCCACCAGCCGGCGCCCGCCGATGGTCCATCGAAGCTGTGAGACAAAGCTTATGAATCCTTCCTTCTGGGCGCGCAAGGCCCACAAATGGATCGGCCTGATGATCGGGGTGCAAGCCCTGCTGTGGATGGTCAGCGGGGTCTACATGACCGCGATCTCGCTGGACGTCATCCACGGCGACCACCTGGCCCATGTTCTTGACGAACCCCTGAAACGCGACAGGCCTCGCGTCGATATCGCCCGCATTGGCGAGCTGTACCCCGGTTTCGAGGCCCTGAAGCTCAAGACCTTCATCGGCAAGGAGGTCTACGAGGTCCGGCATGGCGGCAAGACGCATCTGCTCGATGCCCGCGACGCCACGCTGCTCAGCCCGCTGAGCCGCGAGCAGATCCTGGAGCGCGCGAAGGAGGTCTATCAGGGCGAGGCCCAGGTTCGAGAGGTGACCTGGGTCACGAAGGCGCCGCAGGAGGTGGCGAAGCGCCCCGTGCCCATGTGGGCGGTTCGCTTCGACGATCGCGCCGACTCGACGCTCTACTTCTCTCCCAGCACCGGCGACCTGCTGGCGCGCCGCCACGATCTGTGGCGCTGGTTCGACTTCCTGTGGATGCTCCACATCATGGACTACGACACGCGGACCGACGTCAACAACATGTTGCTGCGCGTCGCGGCCGGCACCGGCCTCGCGTTCGCGCTCAGCGGCCTGTGGTTGGTGTTCTACAGCTTCCGCCGGAGGAATCAGACATGACTCAATGGCTGAAGAAGATCCACAAATGGCTGGGCCTGCTGATCGGTCTGCAACTGCTGCTCTGGATGGCCAGCGGCGTCATGATGAGCCTGCTGGATGCCGAGAAGGTGCGCGGCCGCGAGTTCCGCGTCCCACCGGCGACGCGTGCGGCCTGGCCCGCGCAGGCCTTGCCGCTCGGCCAGGCGCTGAACGCGGTGCAGGCTGAATCGCAGTCGGTCTCGACCGGATGGCTGGGCCAGGAACCGGTCTACCGGCTCACGACCGACCAGGGGGTGAGGCTGATCAGCGCCCTGCGCGGCACCGAGATCGTCCTGGACGGCGCCCTGGCGCAGCGCCTGGCACAGGCGTCCTATCGCGGGCCGGGGCAGGCCGGCCCGGCCGAACTGCAGCCACCCTCGCTGGAGACGCGGGCGCATGAGGGCAAGGTCTGGCGCGTGCCGTTCTCCGATGACGACGACACCACGGTGTACCTGTCCCAGCACGGCGATGTGCTGGAACATCGCAACAGCACCTGGCGGCTGTTCGACGTGTTCTGGATGCTGCACATCATGGACTACAGCGGTCGCAAGGACTTCAACAATCCGCTGGTGGTCAGCGCCGCCGTGGGCGGGCTGTGGCTGGCGCTCAGCGGGATCTGGCTGCTGTTCACGAGCTTCCGCCTGGCCGACTTCATCCCGCGGCGCCTGCGTGCGGGCAAGTCCCTGCAGCTGTTGTCGCCCGATGGCACGCGGCTGCGCACGCTGCGCGTGGCCTCCGGAGACACCGTGTTCGTCGCGATGGGCAAGCAGGGGTTGCAGCTGCCATCGAACTGCGGCGGCGGCCAAAGCTGCGGCTTGTGCGAGGTCAAGGTCTGCGGCAATGTGCCGGCGGCTACGCCCGCGGACCGCGCCCAGCTGTCGCCGGCCAAGTTGCGGGATGGGCACCGCCTGGCCTGCAATCTACCCGTGACATCCGATCTGGAGATCGAGGTGTTGGGCGGCGTGGAGCTGTGGAGCCAGCATGGGGCGCGGGTGGAGAGCGTGAATGCGCTATCGCCAACCCTGCGCGAAGTGGTCCTGATCCCCGACGAGCCCGCCGACGCGGCCTACAGGCCGGGCTCCTACATCCAGGTCATCGTGCCGCCCTACCAGATGTCCGGGGCGCAGATCGAACTTCCCGAAGCCCACCGCGCCGCGTGGGCGGCCTGGCGTCTGCCTTCGAGCTGGGGAAACAGCGCGCCGCTGCGTCGCTCCTACTCGCTGTCGGCCCCGGTCGAGCAGATCGATGGGCGCATCAGCCTGCTGGTGCGCTTCCTCCATGGCCCGGCCGACGCATCGCACCACCCGCCAGGCAAGGGCTCGTCCTATATGTACGGTCTGAAGCCCGGCGACCGGATCCAGTATGCAGGCCCATTCGGTGACTTCGCGCTGCATCAAGGGCAACGGGAGAAGGTGTTCATTGGCGGCGGCGCCGGCATGGCGCCTTTGCGCGCGATGATCCGGTCGCTGTTGGCAGGTGGCGCCAAGGAGCGCGTGCACTTCTGGTACGGCGCGCGCATCCAAGCCGATGCGCCCTACGTCGAAGAGATGCAGGCCTTGGCGACGCGGTTCGGCAACTTCAGCTGGCATCTGGTCCTGTCGGGCGACGCAGCGCAGCCCGCTGGCGCCGGTGATCGATTGCCCCGCGCACTGGTGCACGATGCGGTACGTGAGCAACTGCTGGAGTCGCACGCCAATCTGGCGGCCTGCGAGTTCTACCTCTGCGGACCGCCGGCCATGCTGAGCGCCACGCGCAAGATGCTGCGCAAGCTGGGTGTCGCAGATACGCAGGTCTCGTTCGACGACTTCAAGATCTGAGCGCGCGAAGGCTTGGCAAGGCCGATGCCAAGGGGTCAGGCCTTGCCGGCTTTCTGCATGCACCGGTTGGGGGCTGCGCTGGCCTGTCAGCCGCCATGGCCTTCGCGCATCAGGTAGTCCAGCCGGGCCACTTCATTGCCGACCGCGGTGATCTGGCGCCCGTCTCGCGCCGCGATGAACTCGCCCGGCCGGATCATGGCTGCGCGGCCGTAGGCGTCTTCCTTGGCCATCTTCCCGTCCAGGAAAATGTAGAGGGTGGCGCCGGCCGGCAGATCGACCTTGGCTCGAATGGCGTTGTCCAGCGCATGGCCGGCGAATGCCGGCGCGGCGACAAGCGTGGTCGAGATGGCGAGAACAACGGTGACGGCTTTCATGATCGATCCTTTCTGGATTGCCTCGCCGGCGATCTGCAGCGAGTGCATCCGGACTCTAGGTAGGGTCAACCGTCATCTGGCGGTCTTCACCATTACGATTTGGTCACCTGGTGCGGCATGCCGGTCCACGCGGGAGTTGATCCGTCTCGCCCCAGCGAGGGCGAGCTGATCGATGCGATCCAGGAGGCCGGTTGCCACCCGACAGAGGTGACGCAGGTTCGGAGAACCGGTGCATCTGGCCACTCATCGAGCGGCTGCTGCCGTAGCAGCGGCTGGACAGGCGATGCCCAACGTCAGCCCGATGCGGGTGGTGTCCTGGCTGGATGATGCGAAAGGCTCGCCGCCATGCATGCGCGCTATGGCCGCAACGATGGACAGGCCCAGACCGTGGTTGACGCTGGCCTGGGCGCGCGAAGGGTCCGCTCGATAGAAGCGATCAAACAGTCTGGGCAGGTGGGCCGGGGCAATGGCGGGACCATCGTTGATGACCGCCAGGGACGCGACACCCGCGGGGCCCGCCGAGATCTCTACTCGAATCGTGGATCCGGCCGCCGCATAGCGAGTCGCGTTACCGAGCAGGTTGGACAAGGCGCGCTTCAGCAAGGGGACGTCGAACTCTCCGGCAGCGTCGCCGTCGATCCGCAGCCGCAGCCCGGCCTCGGCAATCGCTGCCTCGTGGTAATCCGCAACATCGTGCGCCAAGACGGCGAGGCTGTTCACGGGCTCCCTGCGCGCCGTCGCGCCGCTGTCCGCATGCGAGAGAAACAGCATGTCGTTGACGATGCCGGCCATGCGACGAAGTTCTTCCAGGTTGGATCCCAGCAGGTCGAGTGTCGACTCAGGCAACCCCGGCTGGCGCATCGCGACTTCGATGCCGGTCATCAGCGTGGCCAGCGGTGTTCGGAGTTCGTGAGCCACATCGGCATTGAATCCCTCCAACTGCTCGTAGGCGCGGCTCAGACGGGCCAGCAGCGCGTTGAATTGCTGGACCAGCGGCTGCAGTTCGCGCGGCTGCTGGGATCCGTCCAACTGCCGATGCAGATTCTGGGCCGCCAGACCTTTGGTCTGCGCGACCAGAGAGCGGACCGGGCGCAGGCCCAGCCGGACCAGGACGAAGCTGCCGGCGGAAACGAGCAGGGCACCGATCATCGACGCGCTCGTCAACGCGATGGCCAGGCGATGAAGAAACTGGTCATCCGCAGCGGTGTCCAAGGCCATGCGGGCAGACAGGGCGCCACCGCTTGGCTCCCAGTATGGATAGGCGAACGCGATCTGCTTGAGTCTGCTGGTCGCGCCTGGACGCGACGCGTTGTCGTAGAGCGGATTCCCGTCGGGTGTCAGCAAGGTCAGGACCATGTCGCGATGCCCTAGGAAGAAGTCGTCGAGCTTGTGCAGCAGCATGGGCAGATCACGGTCGCTGTGCGCCTCGGCCAGGACATGCTCGACCAGTTCGCGCTTGTGCTGGAGTGATTCGGTCTGGCGAGCATCAAGATCTGCGGCGGCAAACAGGTAGACGACCATGGAAACCAGCCCCAAGCCCGCAAAGGTTTGGGCGGCGAGCCAAATGGAAAGGCGCTCCCCGAGGGCCAGCGGTGGCATCTTCATTGCGGTCGCTCTTCCAGTACATAGCCCATGCCGCGCACGGTATGCAGGAGAGGGTGCTCAAACGGCACATCAAGCTTGGTACGCAACCGTCGCACCGCGACTTCGACCACATTGGTTTCGCTGTCGAAATTCATGTCCCAGACCTGCGAAGCCAGTTCCGTGCGTGTCACCACCTCGCCTTGTCGCCTGAGCAGCAGGGTCAACAGACTGAACTCCTTGGCGGTCAGGTCCAGGCGCTGACCGGCACGCGATGCTCTGCGACGAAGCAGGTCAACTTCGAGATCGCCAATGCGCAGCGTGGTCTGCTCGCCTGTGCTGCGGGGGACCGCCCTGCGCAACAGAACCTGGATGCGGGCCAGTAGTTCCGAGAACGCGAAGGGCTTGATAAGGTAGTCATCCGCTCCCGATTGCAGGCCCTGGACCCTATCGTCCACGCCCGAGCGTGCCGTCAGCATCAGGACCGGCGTCTGCTTGGTCCGGCGCAGAGCGGCCAGGAGGCTCAGCCCGTCAATCCCGGGCAGCATGCTGTCGAGCAGGACGAGATCGTGATCTCCCTCCATGGCCAGGTGCAGGCCATCGATGCCGTTGAGCGCAACTTCCACGGTGTAGCCGGCTTCGCTCAGGCCCTTGCGCAGGTAGTCCGCAAGCTTGGCTTCATCTTCGACGACGAGGAGTTTCATGGCGTCATTTTGGAGGCTTCCGGCGCTGAGGTAGATGACGGATTCGTAATGTGGGGGACGGGTTCGCGTTGGGGGTGAATTTCTACAGTGGCTTCCATGGCGTCGCAGAACGACGTCGCACCAGCAAGGCCGAATCACGGCCGCTGGCTCAAGCGCAACCACAAGGAGTTCATCATGTCACGCATCAGTACCCCCTTCGCCACCGCCGCCACTGCCATCCTGGCTGCAATCTCCATTCCCGCCATGGCCAGCAGCGGCTTTACGCCGGCCAACACCGAATCTGGCGGTGCCTATCACGCCATGCCGGGGGGAAAGACCCGTGCCGAAGTTCGGGCGGAGTTGCAGAAGGCACGGGAGGACGGCTCGCTGGCGAAGATCAACAGCGAGGCCGGTTATGCCCCGGAGTTCGAGGCTGCGGCACGGCGCCCGGCCAATGTCGCGACCTTGCCTCCTGTCAAGCTCGGCGCTGGGCAAATCCAGTTCGAAGCCCCGGCCGCGGGTGGCGGACGTACCCGCGCTGAAGTATTGGAGGAACTGCGCCGCGCCCGCGAAGACGGTTCGCTGCGCCGAATGAACACCAATCGCGGGTACTAATTCGCTGCCCAGGCCGGCCGGTTGATCTAAACTGATGCGATGAGCAAAGTCCTGCGCATGGTGTTGACGTGGATGCTTGCAGTGGCACTGCCACTGCAGGGCTACGCCGTTCACGCCATGGCGTCTTGTGGACCGGCTCACCATCGTCCCGCGGTCGACGTGGCCGAGGCATCGAGCGATCATCATGATGGTGCTGCGGGCGGGCATCACTCGACCGCAGTTGAACAGGCCGACGCCGTCGACGACGTCGCAGCCTCGGATACTCAGTCCGTCCAAGCAAGCAAGTGCAGCCTCTGTGCATCCTGCTGCAGCGCAACTGCGATCGCGGCTGCTTCTTTCAGCTTCGATCCCGTGCCGGTCATGCCCGTGACCGTGGCAACCGTACCGGTCGCGCATGACCGTGTCCTGTCTGGTGGCCTTGAGCGCCCACCCAAGCTTCTCATCGCCTGATCGACGGTTCCCGCTTCGCGCCTAGCGAAGCAGGGGCGCTCCCGACCATCTCCACTGCCGCAGCAGTCCGCTGCAGCGCGTGGGGCGATTCATCAGAAGCGAGTTCTACATGCCACAGACTATCAAGCGCCTTGGCGCAGCCGCTGCATGGGCGGTCGTGATGGGCTTGATGCCGGCCATCACATCGGTCGCGCACGCTCAAAGCAACGCCGCGGCCGACAAGCCGGCGGCCCGCCCAAACCCCCTGGACGCCAAGGCGGACGTGCCCGCTGTCATTTATCGCTCGGCCCTGCAGGCTACCGTCCCTATGCGGACGCCGAGCCTGGCTCCTGGATCGAGGCCAACGATCGCGTCGGTCGCATCGGCGGCTGGCGCGTCTATGCCAAGGAGGCGCGCGAGCCGCAGGCTCCTGCTGCGGGAGCAAGCACCCCCCAGGAAGCGGTCAAGCCCGCGCCCGCCGCTCACAGCGGTCACAAGACGCACTGAGGAGCCCGCATGCCAACCTATCCAATGACACGTACGCCGTCGTGGGGCCGTCTGCGTACGCTGGCCCTCGCGGCATCCCCCTTGCTGCTTGCCGGCTGCGCCAGCCTGAGTGCCGATGGTGGTCTTGCGCCCGTCCAGCAGGCAGCCCAGCAGCACCTCGGCAAGACCGTCGAGATCGTCAAATCCGATGCCGACGAGGACAAGATCGCCTCTCGGGTCGGCGAACTGCTGAGCCAGCCGCTCAACGCCGACAGCGCGGTGCAGATCGCTCTGCTGAACAACCGCGGCCTGCAGGCCAGCTTCCAGGAGCTGGGCATTGCCGAGGCCGACATGGTTCAAGCCAGCCGCATGCCCAACCCGGGCTTCAGCATCGCGCGCATGAAGCGCGGGGACGAACGCGAGATCGAAAGAGCCTTCTCCTTCGACCTGGGCCACCTCATCGCGCTGCCGATGATGCGCCAGCTCGAATCCCGCCGCTTCGCCGCCACGCAGCGCGCGGTGTCGATGGAGATGATCTCGCTGGCGTCCGAGACCCGCAAGGCTTTCTACGCCGCAGTCGCCGCCGAGCAGACCTCGCGCTATATGAAGGACGTGCGTGCCACCACCGACGCCGGTGCGGAACTGGCCAGGCGTCTGGCACAGGCCGGCAACTGGTCCAAGCTGCAGCAGGCCCGCGAGCATGGCTTCTTTGCCGAAGCCACGCTGAATGCGGCACGCGCGGAGCAAGCCCGTTTGTCCAGCCGCGAGCGCCTGATCCGCCTGCTGGGCCTGTGGGGCACGCAGACGCAGTTCCGCCTGCCCGACCGGCTGCCGGATCTGCCGAAGGAGCCGGCCGACCGGCCGGACATCGAGCAGGTCGCGATGGCCCAGCGCCTTGACGTGCAGGCGGCCAAGCTGCAGGCGGAGGCGACGGCGAAAAACCTGGGCCTGACCAAGGTGACGCGCTTCATCAACGTGCTGGAGTTCGGCTACCAGCGCAATTCCTCCAATGAGGCGCCCCGCCAGACCGGCTACGAGATCGGCATCGAGATCCCCTTGTTCGACTGGAGTGGCGCCCGCGTGGCCCGGGCCGAGGCGGTCTATATGCAGAGCGTGCAGCGCGCGGCGCAGACCGCCGTCGAGGCCCGCTCCGAGGTGCGCGAGGCCTATCAAGGCTATCGCAGTGCCTACGACATCGCCCGCCACTACCGCGACGACATCGTGCCGACCGCCAAGCGTGTCTCCGAAGAGAACGTGCTTCGCTACAACGGCATGTTCATCAGCGTGTTCGAGCTGCTCGCCGATACCCGCGCCTCCATTGCCAGCGTCAATGCCTCGATCGAGGCGCTGCGCGATTTCTGGCTGGCCCAGGCCGACCTCGACATGGCCTTGATTGGCAAACCCAGCCTCAGCGGCCCCGGTGCTTCCGCAGCAGTTGCTGCCGGCGGCGGCGGCGCCGGCCACTGAACCAGGAGAAGAACTAATGGTTTCTCGACGTGATTTCTTCCGCGGCGCCGGCGCCGTGACCGCTGCGGTGTCCGCGGCTTCGGTCAGCCGCGTGGCCATGGCCGCGCTGCCCGAACCGGTGCTGCAGACCAAGCCCGACACGATGGCGCCGCTGGTACCCAACAGCGGGCGCCCCTACAACCCGGTGGTGACGCTCAATGGCTGGACCTTGCCCTGGCGTATGAACCAGGGTGTGAAGGAGTTCCACCTGGTGGCCGAGCCGGTCGTGCGCGAACTCGCACCCGGCATGAAGGCCCATCTGTGGGGCTACAACGGCCAGTCGCCCGGCCCGACCATCGAGGTCGTCGAAGGCGACCGCGTGCGTGTGTTCGTCACCAACAAGCTGCCCGAGCACACCAGCATCCACTGGCATGGTCAACGCCTGCCCAATGGCATGGACGGCGTGGCCGGTCTCAACCAGAAGGCCATCCAGCCGGGTAAGACCTTCGTCTATGAATTCGTCGCGCGGCGCCCCGGCACCTTCATGTACCACCCGCATGCCGACGAGATGACGCAGATGGCGATGGGCATGATGGGTTTCTGGGTGACCCATCCGAAGGTGAAGAACCCCTTGATCGATGCGGTCGACCGGGACTTCTGCTTCCTGCTGAACGCCTTCGACATCGATCCGGGCACCGCGACGCCCAAGATCATGACGATGACGGACTTCAACCTGTGGTGCTGGAACAGCCGCGTCTTCCCCGGCATCGACACCTTGAACGTTCGCAAGAACGACAAGGTCCGCATCCGCATCGGCAACCTGACGATGACCAACCACCCGATTCATCTGCATGGTCATGAGTTCCTGGTCACCGGCACCGATGGTGGCCCCACACCCAAGAGCACGCGCTGGTACGAGGTCACGACCGATGTCGCGGTGGGACAGATGCGCCAGATCGAGTTCCTGGCGGACGAGGAGGGCGACTGGGCTTTCCATTGCCACAAGAGCCATCACACGATGAACGCGATGGGCCATGACGTGCCGACGATGATCGGAGTCGACCACCGCGAGGTGGTCAAGCAGATCACCAAGGTGGTGCCCGACTACATGGTGATGGGTGAGCGCGGCATGGCCGACATGGCCGAGATGGAGATGCCGCTGCCCGACAACACGATCCCGATGATGACCGGCCAGGGGCCGTTCGGTGGAGTCGAGATGGGCGGCATGTTCTCGATCCTGAAGGTCCGCAAGAACCAGAAGGCCGGCGATTACAGCGATCCGGGCTGGTACCAGCATCCCAAGGGCGAGGTCGCTTTCGAATGGACCGGAGCGCTGCCCGAGCCCGCACGCTTCGCCGCGGAGGGCGGGCAATCGATGCCTCGCCAGAAGCCCGGCCCTAGCGCCGAGGTCAAGGTCCGCAAGCCGTCCGGGCATTCCGGGCACTGAGCCTAATCCAATCAGCTCCATTTTCTCCATAGAAAGACTCCTATGAAATTCAGCAAAACTCAGGCGCTCGGCGCCATCTTCGCCGGCCTGATGGCTCTCAGCGCCGGTGCTCACGCCCATGGCAACGAGGATCACGCCAAGAAGGCCGGCCCGGTCAAGAAGGAGCAAAAGGACTGGGGCATCGCTGCCGACGCCCCCGCCGCCAAGCGCACCATCGAGATCAAGATGTCTGACGCCATGCGCTTCTCGCCCGACAAGATCGAGGTCAAGCAGGGTGAGACCGTGAAGTTCGTGATCAAGAACGATGGCAAGGTGATGCACGAGTTCGTGCTCGGGACGAAGAAGGTCCTCGACGAGCATGCCGCCCTGATGATGAAGTTCCCTGACATGGAACACGACGAGCCGTATATGGCGCATGTGAAGCCCGGCGCCAGTGGCGAGATCGTCTGGACCTTCAACCGCGCCGGCGATTTCGACTTCGCCTGCCTGATTGCAGGCCACTACCAGGCCGGGATGGTGGGCAAGGTCAAGGTGGTCGCCAGCGCGGGCGCCAAGAGCGTCAAGAGTGCGCAGGCCGGCAAGGCGGACGGACATGGCGATCACAAGCATTGAGCGTCGGCGAGCCCTGATCGCGGGTGCCGTCGCGCTGCTGGCGCTGCCGGCCTGGGCTCGAACAGATCCACCGGGACGGCCCAAGCCCATGGTGCAGATCTGGAAAAGCCCCAGCTGCGGCTGCTGCAAGGACTGGATCGTGCACCTGGAGGCCAATGGCTTTGCCACCCAGGTCAGCGATGTCGGCAATGCCGCCGCGCGCAAGCGCCTGGGGATCCAGGACAAGCATGGTTCCTGCCACACAGCCTTGGTCGGCGGCTACGCCATCGAGGGGCATGTGCCGGGCAAGGACATCCAGCGCCTGCTGCGCGAGCGGCCTGCCGGCATCGGTCTGGCCGTGCCCTTCATGCCTGTCGGTTCGCCGGGCATGGATGGCCCCGAGTATGGCGATCGCAAGGACCCCTACGACGTGCTGCTGCTGGCC
The DNA here is from genome assembly GCA_015657635.1 of Roseateles sp. Classification (GTDB taxonomy): domain Bacteria; phylum Pseudomonadota; class Gammaproteobacteria; order Burkholderiales; family Burkholderiaceae_C; genus JACDQM01. The sequence continues at coordinate 6,052 of JACDQM010000001.1, read as the reverse complement.
AAGGATGGCAGCGCACGTGTTTTTCAAAGTTACCGTTGAAGGAGACTCCGATGAAAGCACTGAAGCATCTCAGCCTGGCCGCACTGTTCGGCCTGGCCTCGACCCTGTCCCTGAGCGCTGCCGCGCAAGGCATGGACCACAGCAAGATGGGGGGCTCCGCCGCCAGCGCTGCGGCCGACATGACCGACGGCGAAATCCGCAAGGTCGACAAGGACAACAAGAAGCTGACGATCAAGCATGGCGACATCAAGAACCTGGACATGCCGGGTATGACCATGGTCTTTCAGGTCAAGGATCCTGCGATGGTCGAACAGGTCAAGGTGGGTGACAAAGTCCGCTTCAAGGTCGAGAAGGCCAGCAGCGGCTTCGTGGTGACCGAACTGCAGCCTGCTGCAAAGTAAGCCGCTTGGTGAGATCAACCGGACGCGAACGCGTCTGGTTGATCCGGATCAAGTTGTGCACCTCGCCCGTGCCGCAATATCTGCTCATGGTTCTAACGAGCTGAGCAGCGAGCACATCGATATGGGCACGATCCAACGAACAACCTCACGGCGCCGCCTGGCCGCCATGATGTTGTGCCTTTGGATCTTCGGTTTGGTCGCGGGTATTGCGAACGCCTGTGCCTTTGGCGAAGTTCATGGTTCACATGGCCACGACCTCACACCTGCCGTCGAGGCGCATCACCATAATGAGCCGAGAGGGGTTGAACCCACACCCCAGGCCCCGGATCCAGCCTGTCAGAAGTTCTGCGAGGACGGACGCTCCACGCTGAACCTGACGCTCAAGGGCTTGGGCGGCGGCGCTGACCTGATGCCCGTGCTGCTGCAGGCTCCCATCCTGGCCTGGACGTCGGTAGACGTTCATGGGTTCATCCTCGCCAGCTGTTTTGCGGCCGTGCGCGAAGCCGACCCACCTATTCCCATCCGACTGTTGCGGTTGACTCTTTAGCCGCTCTTCCGAGCGCCCGGGGCCAGCACCCCGCGTGGCGACGTGTCTGCACGCCCCGATTCGGCGCGTGCTGGATGGCGGGCAGCACGCGTGCCGCGACCGGCGCCCGGTCGGTCGGTTTTTCTCCCCGCAGATTCTCGGAGAGCACCATGAACAAGATCGTACTGACCACTGCCGCGCTGCTCGTTGCCGCCGGCCTCGCCGCAGCGCAGACCAAGGAACCGGACCATCAGGCGCACCACCCAGAAGGCGCGGCCTCCGCACCTGCTGTGAAGTCGCCGGCAACTGCAGCAACCGCAGGCCCAACGAAGCCCGCCGACATGAGTGCCAGGATGAGCGCAATGCGGGACATGCACCAGAAGATGATGGCTGCAAAGACGCCCGGGGAGCGTCAGGCGCTGATGGGCGAACACATGAAGGCCATGCAGGGTGGCATGGGCATGATGAAAGAGATGGCCGGCGGCGGCGGCGCGGCGAGCATGCCGGCGGACCCCAAGGCCCGCATGGGGGCCATGGAACAGCGCATGGACATGATGCAGATGATGATGGAAATGATGATGGATCGCATGCCTGCTGCGCCTGTGCGCGACGGCAAGTAAGCCCGGCTGTCATCTCGGGAGATCGCCATGGACCCCAACCATCAAGCCCCTCGATTCTGGCGTTCACGCGCCGGCATCACCTGGATCGTGCTGGCCGGCGTGGCTGGCTGGTTTCTTTGGGCGGAGCACCGTGCCCATCTGCTCGGTGCCTTGCCCTACCTGATCATCCTGGCGTGCCCCTTGATGCATCTCTTCATGCATCGCGGGCATCACCAAGGCGGGCAGCATTCCGGCCATCACGACTCGCGCGACCAGGGAGGCAAGCCATGACGCATGAGGCATCTGCCTACGGGCTCTGGTCGCTGGTCATCCTGAACTCGGCCGTCTTCGTGATCTTCGCGTTCAGCTTCTTCAAGCCGCAGATGGCCCGTGACTGGCGCAGCTTTGGGGCCTTCGCGGCCTTTGTCGTGGCGCTGTTCGTGGAGATGTATGGCTTCCCGCTGACCCTCTACCTGCTGTCCGGTTGGCTGCAGACCCGCTATCCCGGCCTCGACCTGCTGTCGCACAACACGGGCCACCTCTGGTCGACCCTGCTGGGGGAGCAAGGTGACCCGCATCTCGGCGTGCTTCATATCGCGAGCTATGTGCTGCTGGGCGGTGGCTTCTGGCTGCTGTCGAGCGCCTGGCATGTGCTGTACCACGCGCAGCGCCGCGGCAGCCTGGCGATCGTCGGCCCCTACGCAAGGGTTCGGCATCCGCAGTACCTGGCCTTCGTGCTGATCCTGTTGGGCTTCCTGCTGCAATGGCCGACGCTGCTGACCTTGCTGATGTTCCCCGTGCTGCTGGTGATGTACGGGCGCCTGGCGCTCTCGGAGGAGCGCGAGATGGGTCTGAAGTTCGGGCCCCAGTACCAGCGATACGCGGAACAGACCCCGCGTTTCATCCCGCGTTGGTCCGCGAGTCCGACACCGCCGAGTCGAGAAGCTTGACATTACCCTCATGGCAAGGATCAGACTGATACCAGCCTTGCCGATGGCGAGCCGATGGATGCAACCGAACAATGCCGCATGAAACACGATGCCGATATGCCCGTTGATGCGACGGTCTACGTCTGTCCGATGCACCCTCATGTCCGCCAGGCGCGCCTGGCAGCTGCCCGGAATGCGGCATGAATCTGTTGCCTGAGGGACAGGCGAAGCAAGTGGGGCATGCCCACCATTCGCCCGCCGGGCACACCAGCGCGCATATGAGTCATCACCCTACCCATCAGCATGGGCAGCAGCGCGCGCCCCAGGAGCAGTCCGCCCAACCAGGGTTGGAGGACGCTGCTGGCGCCTCGTCGACCCTGTACACCTGCCCGATGCACCCCGAGATCCGCCAGGATCACCCGGGCAACTGTCCGAAGTGCGGCATGACGCTGGAGCCGGTGATGCCGGATCTGGAGGCCGACGAGAATCCGGAGCTGGTGGATTTCCAGCGCCGCTTCTGGTGGACCCTGCCGCTGACCGTGGTGGTCACGCTGCTCGCCATGCTCGGGCACCGGCTGCAGTGGTTCGAGATGGCGACGCAAAGCTGGATCGAACTGGTGCTCAGCCTGCCCGTGGTGCTGTGGGCTGGCTGGCCTTTCTTCGAGCGGGGCGTCCAGTCCATCGTGAACCGCAGCCCGAATATGTGGACGCTGATCGGGCTGGGTACCGGTGCGGCTTTTGTGTACAGCGTGGTGGCCACGGTCGCGCCGCAGGTCTTCCCGGCATCCTTCCAGGCCATGGGCCGGGTAGCCGTCTACTTCGAGGCGGCGGTGGTCATCATCTCCTTGACCCTGCTGGGCCAGGTGCTGGAGCTCAAGGCCAGATCGCAGACCTCGGCGGCGATCAAGTCGCTGCTGGGCTTGGCGCCCAAGACGGCCCGTCGCATCGACGAGCAAGGCCAGGAAAGTGACGTGCCACTGTCCCATGTGCATGTGGGCGATCTGCTGCGTGTGAGGCCCGGCGAGAAGGTGCCGGTCGACGGCGTGGTGGTCGAGGGCCGCAGCGCCATCGACGAGGCCATGCTGACCGGCGAGCCGATTCCGGTCGTCAAGAACCCGGGAGACAAGCTGATCGGCGCCACGATGAACACCAACGGGGCCCTGGTCATGCGCTCGGAGCGCGTCGGCTCGGCGACCATGCTCGCCCAGATCGTGCAGATGGTGGCCCAGGCCCAGCGCTCGCGCGCGCCGATGCAGCGCATGGCGGACCAGGTGGCCGGCTATTTCGTCCTGGCCGTCGTCGGCATTGCGATCCTGACCCTGCTGGCATGGGGCCTGTTCGGCCCCGAGCCACGCTGGGTCTACGGCCTGGTCAATGCGGTGGCGGTGCTGATCATTGCCTGCCCCTGCGCCTTGGGCCTGGCCACGCCGATGTCCATCATGGTGGCCACCGGCCGTGGCGCGACTGGCGGCGTGCTCTTCCGGGATGCGGCGGCCATCGAGAACCTGCGCAAGGTCGACACGCTGATCGTCGACAAGACTGGCACGCTGACCGAGGGCCGGCCGGTCTTCGAGCGCATCGTCCCTGCGGCCGGCCAGACGGAGGACGAGGTCTTGCGACTGGCCGCCAGTCTGGATCAGGGCAGCGAGCACCCGCTGGCCGATGCCATCGTGCGGGCGGCTCGCGAGCGTGGGCTGGAGCTGCAGAAGTCGCAGGACTTCGAGTCCGGTTCGGGCATTGGGGTGCGCGGGCGCGTCGGGGACCGCCGGCTCGCGCTGGGTAACACCGTGCTGATGGCGCAGGCCGGCGTGTCGGTGGACGCGCTCAAGGAGCAGGCAGAGGCCTTGCGCGCCCAGGGGGCCAGCGTGATGTACCTGGCTGCAGACGGCCAGCTGCTCGGACTGCTGGCGGTATCGGACCCCGTCAAGGCCAGCACGCCCGAGGCCCTGGCCTCGCTGCACGCAGCAGGCCTGCGCATCGTGATGGCTACCGGCGACGGCATGACCACGGCCCGTGCCGTCGGCCAGCGCCTGGGCATCGACGAGGTGCATGGTGAGGTCAAGCCGGCCGACAAGCTGGCCCTGGTTTCCAGGCTGCAGGCCGAGGGCCGCGTGGTCGCCATGGCTGGCGATGGCATCAACGATGCGCCGGCCCTGGCCAAGGCCGATGTCGGCATCGCGATGGGGACCGGCACCGACGTCGCGATGAACAGCGCTCAGCTGACCCTGGTGAAGGGGGACCTGCGCGGCATCTCCATCGCGCGCGGCCTGTCCGAGGACACCGTCGCGAACATGAAGCAGAACCTGATGTTTGCCTTTTTGTACAACGCGCTGGGCATTCCGATCGCCGCAGGCCTGCTCTATCCCTTCACCGGCTGGCTGCTCTCGCCGATGATCGCTGCGCTGGCCATGAGCCTCAGTTCGGCATCGGTCATCGCCAACGCGCTGCGGCTGCGCAAGCGGTGAGCGTGGCGCTGGTCATGAAAGCGCTGTCGGTGCCGTGCACAAATCCACCCGACGGCGACTTCGCAACGGGTAGCATTGATCTACCTGATTAGTAATGTGCCTCAGACCCACCCCTGATCGCCGGGATTTGGTGTGCCGGACAGCGAGCCACATCGACGATCAGGCTTGCGAGCAGTCGCGCAGATCGAAGCGGCGGTTGAAGCGGTAGGCGAACGCGGCGAGGTGGCTGTCGGAGTGCTTGGCCCAGCCCAGCGAGTGGAACGCACCGTGCAAGGTGGTCTTGAGATTGCCCAGGATCGTGTTGACCCACTGGAACTGCGGCAAGTCGCGCGGCTTGCGGGTCGCCACCACGATGGGCGTGTGCGTGCAACCCGCCGCCGTCACGGCCGCGAAGCAGCCCAGGCCGTCGCTGAGCACCAGCGCAGTCGGCGCCAGATTGGCCTTGGCCCATCCCATGACCGCCTCGGCCGTGAAGCCGCTGACGCGGTTGAGCTTGAGGAATTGCGGGCGACCCTTGTCGCTGAGCGAGACGGCCGCCAGGAACGGCGATTTGTTCTCCGAGCCACGCCCGCGCTTGCCGCCCGGGTGTTCACCGCCCAGGTAGGCGTCATCAAGTTGCACCGTGCCCTCGAGCTGGCGCTGCCCTTCGCACAGCGCCATCGCGTGATTGATCTTGTGCTGCAGGGCCCAGGCGGTGGGATAGCTCACGCCGAGCGCGCGCTTGAGCGCCAGCGAGGACAGCCCGGTCTTGGCCTGGCTGAGCAGGTAGATCGCCAGGAACCAGGTGCGCAGCGGCAACTTGGTGTGTTCGAACAGGCTGCCCACGGTGAGAGAGGTTTGGTAGCGGCAGGCCCGGCACTCAAAGAGCTTGCGCGCACCGTGCCCGACCACCCAATGTTCAGCCGCGTCGCAACGCGGACAGCGAAAGCCATGGGGCCAACGCGCCGCCTTGACGGCCTGGGCGCACTGGTCTTCGGTGCCGAAGCGTTCGATGAATTCAGGCAGCGACATGCCGTGCTGGAACTGGACAGTGTTGAAGGCCATGGCTTGGGCTCCCAGAGTGGATGCCGCCCAGGCTACAGGTCAGGTCGCTCACAGGATGAGCCATCTGAGGCAACTTACTAATCAGGTT
>JACDQM010000159.1 GCA_015657635.1 Roseateles sp. | reverse complement strand
CGCGAAGGCGCGAGGACACTGCCTTAGAGCGGCTGCGGCGTCGTGCCGTGCATGCGGTCGTACTTCAGGAAGTACTGACGCGCCAGCGCCAGCAGCTGCTTGTCGCTGGGGTGGTCGACGGTTTCATAGCCGACCACGCTGGCCACCTGGTTCGGACGGTGCTTTTCCAGGTAATGCTTGAAGTCGGCCTGGGCGGTCTTGGAGCCGGTCACCAGGATTTCGCCGATGCCCTTCAGTGCCTCGCAGACATCCGCGAAGAACTCATGCTCGGTGCGCACCTCGCTGCCATGCTGGCGGGTGTGGCGGCTGCTGGCCTTGACCTTTTCGGCCTGCACATGCTCGGCATCGAACTGCATGATGTTGGCGCTGTGGTGGTCCAGCCAGACGACGGCGTGAAACAGGGTCATATCAGTCTCTCCTTGAGGGTATTGATGGGGGTGTGTGTTCTCAGATGCTGCGGTGCGAGACCGAGCCGCTGGATTTCTCTAGGCTGCTCTGGCAGTCGATGCAGCGCAGCACTTCGGGGCTGTGCTGCAGTCGATCAAAGGCGATGCCCTTGCCGCAGTCGATGCACAAGCCGTAGTCGGGGCTGCGCAGGCGCTGCAGCGCCTCGTTGACCTCGCGCAGCGCTTCCAGATTGCGATCACTGCGGGCCAGATCGACCTCGCGTTCGGCATCGTGCTCGCGCGCGTCGTCGGCGTCCTGCAGCAGTTGCTCGCGGGCATGGGTCACGCGATCCTGACCGCCCAGCTGGGCTTGCAGCGACTGCTCCAGGCGCTGTTGCTTCTGGACCAATGCGGTCTCCAGCAAGGCCTGCTGTCCTGGGGTGAGGGCTTGGCTCATGGTTTGTTCTCCTTGAGCTCATGCTCTCACCGCGGGCTGCTGTCCGTCTTGAGATGAATCAACTCAGCAGCAGGCCTGCAGAGCGGCCCTATCGATCGATCGCCAGATCGATCAGCGGAAGTAGCGCAGGCGCAAGCGCTCGTAGCGGCCGTCCCGACGCAGGCTGTCGAGTGCAGCTTGCAGCCTGCGCACCAGGCCCTCGTCCGTGCGCGGGTTCAGACCGTACCAGTAGCTGCGGTCGACGTCGTAATCCAGCACCGGCTGCAGCGTCGAGTAGGGCAGTTCCACCTGTTGCAGCTGCCAGGCTGCAGCCCAGTCCAGCATGGCCATGTATTCCATCCGTCCGGCAAGCAGCTTGCGCAGGTTGTTGGTGTCATCCAGCGCAATTTCGAGCTCCTGGCCGGGGCTCAGGCCGTCGGCCTGCATCTGCCGGGCGGTGGCGGATTCGCGCACCACGCCAATCTTGGCACCCGCCAGCCGCTGCAGATGGGGTGTGCCGAGATCCTTTCTTGCCGCCAGCTTGAACAAGACGATGCGTCGAGAGCTGATCGGCCCGACCCACTTGAACTGGGCTTCGCGCTCTGGCGTCCGGGTCAGGGAGAACAGGAGGGAGCCGGGCCGGTCCTGCACCTGTTGCATGGCCCGCACCCAGGGCAGTACCTCGATCGTGATCGGGATGCCGGCTTGCTGGCCCATCATCTGCAGCAGTTCGGTGCTGAAACCTTTGGCTTCCCCGCCTTCTGCATAGTTCAAGGGGGGCAGGTTTTCGGTGAAGGCTTGCAGCACCAGTTCCTGGCTGGCGCGCGCCCCGCCAAGCGCCATGCCGACGCACAGGCCGGTGCCCAGTGAGATCACGGTACGTCGCTGCATGCTGCCGCTCTCCAAGCTCTTGGGCTCCCTGCGGGGCAGTCTAACGTGCCTTGCCGGGTCGCGCGCAGGCGGCATCGCAGTGCTGGCGGCACTCGCGCGTGGGACAATTTCGGCCTTCCCCTCCCTCCTGCATTGGCACGGGTCTGTCCGGCCCTCAAGTCTCATGAACACACGCAGCTTCACCGTCGCGGATTTCGATTTCGCGCTGCCCCCCGAACTGATTGCCCAGCATCCTGCCGCCGAGCGCAGCGCATCCAGGCTGCTGGATGGCCGCGCCGCGGCGCCGGTGGATCGCATCTTCCGGGAACTGCCCGCCTTGCTGAACCCCGGCGACCTGCTGGTGTTCAACAACACCAAGGTCATCAAGGCACGCCTCTTTGGCCACAAGGCCAGCGGTGGCGCGGTGGAGGCCCTGGTCGAGCGCGTGCTGCCAGGGACGCACGAGGTCTGGACTCATCTGCGCGCCAGCAAGAGCCCCAAGCCGGGAACCCTCGTGCACTTCGCCGATGGCGCCTTCGATGCTGAGGTGCTGGGCCGCTGCGGCCCCGATGGCGGCATGTTCCATCTGCGTTTCTCGGGCGAGCCGTTTGAATTGCTGGAGCAGCACGGCCATGTGCCGTTGCCGCCCTATATCGAGCACGCCGACGAAGAGGACGATGTGCGCCGCTACCAGACCGTGTTCGCCAAGGAGCCCGGCGCTGTGGCCGCGCCGACGGCGGCCTTGCATTTCGATGAGGGCGTGCTGGCCGCGCTGGCGGCGCGCGGTGTGGACACCGCCCATGTGACGCTGCATGTCGGCGCCGGCACCTTCCAGCCGGTCCGCGTGGACCAGATCAGCGAACACAAGATGCACAGCGAATGGTTCGAGGTCAGCGAAGCCACGGTGGCGGCCATCGCGCAGACCAAGGCGCGCGGCGGCCAGGTGGTTGCGGTGGGCACGACCACGCTGCGCGCGCTGGAATCCGCCGCCCTGTCCGGCACGCTGCAGGCTGGCGCGCGTGAGACCGACATCTTCATCACGCCGGGCTTCGAGTTCCGCGTGGTTGATCGGCTGATCACCAACTTCCACTTGCCCAAGAGCACGCTGATGATGCTGGTTAGCGCCTTCGCGGGCTACGAGCCCATCATGGCGCTTTACCGCCATGCGATCGAGCAACACTACCGCTTTTTCAGCTATGGGGATGCCATGCTGCTGGAGCGGCAACAGGGTTGACGCCCGGCATCAGCTCCCGTAGAAAGCAGGGAACCTGATCGCCGCTTCATGAGCTCACGCATGACTGTTTCACGGGCTTGGTTCTGTACTCTCGTCCTGAGCTTGGTGCTGCCGGCTCAGGCCCAGACTGGCGTGGCCACCGTTCGCCTGACCACGCATGAACTGCCGCCTTACAGCTATCGCGACACAGCGCAGCAGCGTCTCTCGGGCATTGCCGTCGAGGTGGTGGACTGCGTGATGCGCCGCATGGGCCAGCCCTACGATGTGCAGGTGCTGCCCTGGGCGCGGGCGCAGAAGCTGGTTCAGCAGGGCGATGCCGACGGTTTTTTCGCCGCTTCGCGCAATAGCGAACGCGATAGCTACGCGGAGCAGACAGCCACCATCGCGCCCCAGCAATGGCGCTGGTACCTGCTGTCCAGCAATGCCGCAGACCCGTTGTCACCGGAGTTTCGAGCGACGGCCCTGGTCGGCAGCTTTGTCGGCGCCAATATGCTCGACTGGTTGCGTGAGCGCGGTTACCGCGCGGTGGCAACGCCACCCACCACCGCAGGCCTGCTGAAGATGCTGCGCGCCGGCCGGGTCGATGCCATCCTGGCCAACAACCTGGTGATGGAGCGCTTGATTCGGGAGCAGGGCCTGGACGGCCAGCTGCGCAGCGTTTTGCAGGAGGACAGGCCGCTCGGGGTCTATTTCTCCAAGGCCTTTCTGGCGGGCCGCCCCGGCTTTCTGGAGCGCTTCAACGCGCAGCTTGGAGCGTGCCGCAGCACTGCGCGCTGAGCGGCCGCTCCCCGCCCGATCGCTTCGGGCACAGCACTCGTCTGATTTGGCGGCTTGAAGGCCGGGCTGGGCTGAGCCTCAGGGCACGACGCGCAGCAAGTCGTCGCTTGTGCCCTCCGGCCAGCGGACGGTCATCTTGGTGGCACTCAGACTGGTGATGGTGAAGCTCGCGGTGCCGAGCCCGGCACAGCCATTCGTGTCAACCTTGACACCAGAAATGCTGACCTTTCCGGTGGCCCGGTCCACGGTGTAGCTGGACAACTCGATGCCGGCAGGTGCCTTGCAGCCCGGATCAGTGGCCCCGACGGGATCGAGCAGCACGAAGGTGCCGTCGGCCAGAAAGACCAGGTGATGCCGGACGACCTCGCTTGCCGATTCGATCGCCCAGACACCGACGATGCTGTCGTTCTGGCTGGCGATGCGTCGGAGCTCCCAGGCCGTAGTGCCGTCCGCGGCGCTGCCGGTCAGCGTCCGGCCCGTCACCCGAAGCGTGAGGGCGAGCGATGCCGCATCCCGGTGCGACAGGCCTGCCGTGGAGTTGCTGTCCAGCGTGATGCCGTTGCTCTTGAAGTTGTTGGTCAGCGGATCCCAGGCCAAGGTACCGGCCTCGACGCCATTGCGCGCGTTGTTGGCCTCGGCGGCGGTGCCCATCAGGTACTTGCCCTTGTTGTCCATGCGCCAGAACTCAGGCACGGCTTTGCCGGTTGCATCATGGAGTTGCCAGAAGCCTGCAGCCATGCTGGTGAATGCGCTTGTTGCCCCCGCGATCGCGGCGCTCGGTTGCACGACGGCCGTCTTGATGCCGGCGGTATTGAGGATCTGCGTCAGCGAACTGTTGGCGGCGAAGCTTGCCGGGGCCTGCGTCAGGTCCAGGGTTGGCAGAGATGCGCTCTGCAGGCTGGCCGGCAGGGTGATCACCGCGCTGCCCGGTGTGGTGTTCAAGGACTGCAGCAGCACCATCAAGTTGGTGGCGATGTTGGGTGCATTCGCCGGGTCCTTGCGCGCCAGATCCGACGGGTAGATGGCGGCGCTGCCTGCTGCACTGCCCAGAGTCAGCGAGCCGATCTTGAAGGTGACGGTTTCGCCCTTGTTGTAGCGATAGGCACCGGCTGCGTCCGTTACGCCGGTATAGCCACCGGATGTGCTGTAGTTCAGGCCGGCGACCGGCTCGTCGATGAAGATGCCGCTCAGGGCCGGTGCCGGGGCCGGGGCCGGTGCGGGAGCAGGAGCAGGAGCAGGTGCAGGTGCAGGAGCAGGAGCAGGTGCAGGAGCAGGTGCAGGTGCAGGTGCGGGTGCCGGCGGGCTGCTGTCGCCACCGCCGCCACAGGCGGCCAGCAGCAGGGAGGTACTGAAGGCGAGGACATTGAGGCGTGATGTCATGAGCGTTCCCTGAGTCAGTGAGCTATTGCTTTTGTCTCGGGCACCTGGCCCGGGTCTATGGCAGGGCATGCTAGGCAGACGTGAGGCAAGCGGGTATCGACCAATTGGCCGATGGCGCAGGGTCGGGATAAATTGCAATGATGAAAGTTGCTTTGCTCGACGACCACGCCCTGATGCGCGAGGGGCTGGCCGCGTTGTTGGAGTCTGCGGTTTCCGGTTTGACCTGCCTTCAGTGCGGCACCCTTGAGGCCTTGCTGAACATACTGAACAGCGATGCAGCACCGGCGCTGGTGTTGCTGGACCTGGGGCTTCCCGATGTCCAGGGCATCGAGGCCCTGCAGCGCGTACGTGAGCTGGATGCTGCAGTGCCTGTGATGGTCGTGTCTGCCGATGAGCGGCCCGAGACGGTGCTGGCCTGCCTTGACGCGGGAGCGGCCGGGTTCATCCCCAAGACGGCCAACTTCGAGCAGCTGCTGGAGCAGCTTTCCGGAGCGCTGCAGGGACGCATCCAGCTGCCCGCCCACCTTGGCTTGCAGCTCGGTGCCTTGCCGTCAGCGCCCAACTTCTCAGACCGACAGCAGGAGGTCCTTCAGCTCTTGCTCGCGGGCTTGAGCAACAAGGTGATGTGTCGCCAGCTGCAGATGTCCGAGTCGACGCTCAAGACGCACCTGGGGGTCATCTTTCGCAAGCTCGGCGTGAGCCGACGTGCCGAGGCCATGGTTGTCGCCATGAGCCTGGGCCTCAGGATGCGTTTGGGTGCTCAGGCGTCGGAGTCCGGCGCAGCTGCTGCCACAGCTCAGCCGGGCTGAAGGGTTTGTGCAGCATGGCCCAGCGGCCCGCCGGTGGCTGGTGCTCGGCGCTCATCAGAACCGTGTGGAGCTGCGGCCAGCGGTCCAGCAGCGCACTCAGCAAGCCGGCGCCGTCGAGTCCGGGCAGGCGCAGATCGCTCAGCACCCAGTCGGGTGGCGGCAACGTGGCGTGGGCCAGTGGGTTCAGCACTGACTCCGCGTCGGCAAATGCCTGCACCTGCAACCCCCAGCCTTGCAGCTGCTCAGCCAGTGCCTCGCGCAGCGGCGCATCATCTTCGACCAGCCAGACCTGCATCGCGGGCAAGGCCGGCAGGGGTGGCGCCGTGTCGGGCGCTGTGGTGCTCACCTCAGGTGACTTGGGGGACTCGATCAGCGGCAGCTGCAGCCGGAAGCAGCTGCCCGTCCGGGCTGCGACTGCAGTTCGATGACATGGCCCAGCTTTCTGGCTGCCTCCTGGACAATGGCCAGTCCAAGCCCGGTGCCGCGTTCGCGG
>JACDQM010000158.1 GCA_015657635.1 Roseateles sp. | reverse complement strand
TTCTTACGCTCGACTTCACGCGCGTCACGCGTGACGAAGCCGGCGCGGCTCAGTTCAGGCTTCAGCGTTGCGTCGTAGTCGATCAGGGCGCGAGTGATGCCGTGGCGCACTGCACCAGCTTGGCCCGACTCACCACCACCGTGGACGTTCACCTTGATGTCGAAGGCTTCGCCATTGTTCGTCAGCAGCAGGGGCTGCTTGGCGATCATGATCGAAGTCTGACGGCCGAAATACTGCTCGACAGGCTTGCCATTGACGATGATTTGGCCCGTGCCCTTCTTGATGAAGACACGTGCGACCGACGACTTGCGGCGGCCGGTACCATAGTTCCAGTTTCCGATCATCACCGCTCCTTAGATTTCCAGAGCCTTGGGCTGCTGGGCGGCGTGCGGATGCGTACCACCTGCATAGACCTTCAGCTTCTTCACCATGGCATAGCCCAACGGACCCTTGGGCAGCATGCCCTTGACAGCCTTCTCCAGGGCACGGCCCGGATGCTTGGCTTGCATGTCCTTGAACTTGGTCGCGTAGATACCGCCCGGGAAGCCCGAGTGACGGTAGTACACCTTGTCATTGGCCTTGTTGCCCGTGACACGCAGCTTGTCTGCGTTGATGATGACGATGAAGTCACCGGTATCGACGTGAGGCGTGTAAATGGCCTTGTGCTTGCCGCGCAAACGGAGTGCCACTTCGCTGGCAACACGTCCGAGCACCTTGTCGGTGGCGTCAATCACAAACCACTCGTGCGTCACTTCGGCCGGCTTGGCGCTGAAGGTCTTCATGAGTAACTTTCGTGTGCCCTCGGTCTGCTACAGACCCAGGGCGATTCTTGGCTGATGTTCAAGTGCCTGATTCCGCCCTGTTCGGTGTCGCTTATGCAGGCGACCTCTCACGTGAAACGAAAAGCACTACTCCCCACAGCCAACTAATGGGGAGCCCGCGAGTGTAGCAGAAGCAGGAACATTTCCCAAACTGGCGCAGAAGCCGGCCCCGTGGCCGCCCAAGCCCGGGTACGATTAGGGAAACCACGTACAAGGTCCACCATGACGAGCCCCACGCAAAGCCAAGGCAGCCAGACAGGCAGCGAGCCTGGAGATGCAGTGCCGCAGCCATGGAATCCAGTGGCCGCCCTCCAAAGATGGGCAGCATGGGTCCCCATCCGATCACTGTCACGCCGCCACCGCAGACGCATCAAGCAGCACCTGCTGTCGCTGAGCGAACGGGATCGCTATCTGCGTTTTGGCTACCCGGCAACCGACGAGCAGATCGGCAAGTACGCCATGAGCCTGGACCTTGATCGGGACGAGGTGCTGGGCATCTTCAACCGACGCCTTGAGCTGGTCGCGATGGCCCACCTGGCTTATGCGCCGACACCCCAGATTCCCGGCAAGCCTGCTATGGCCGAATTTGGCGTCTCCGTGCTGGACAAGGCCCGCGGCCGCGGCTTCGGGGCGCGCTTGTTCGAGCACGCCGCGCTGCATGCGCGCAATCGCGGCATCGATACCCTGTTCATCCATGCGCTCAGTGAAAACGCGCCGATGCTGGCGATCGCCCGGAAAGCCGGCGCGGTGGTGGAGCGGGATGGGAGCGAGTCCGAAGCCTGGCTGCGCCTGCTGCCCGATACGGTTGCATCGCATGTCGGCGAGGCTATTGAGCGCCATGTCGCCGAGCTGGACTTCCAGTTCAAACGCCACATGAGGGTGCTTGGCGACATCATCGATGGGGTCGGCGAAGTCCGAGGCCAGTTCGAAGAGGCCGGAAAAACAGCCAAGGAGTAGGCCTCACGGCAGCCTCAGGTCCCGGAGCAGGCCCGCATTCCCGGGGGTTGCCCCTGGCACGATCACGGTCATTTTCCGTTACATTTCAGCGAATAAGCACCCGATCAAAGGTGCAATTCCCGCAACAACGGGCCACGAGGGATATGCAAACACTCATTCCGTGGGTCATTGCGCTGCTATCCGGCGCCGGATTGCTGGTGATCGGGATCATCTGGGCGTGGCGACGCCCGAGCAATGCGGCCAAGCAGCTTCCCAGCGAATGGGCCCTCAGTGCACGTCCGGTGTTCAGCACCGATGAGCGGCGCGTGTACCGTCTGCTGCGGGAGGCTCTCCCGCACCACGTCATCCTCTCCAAGCTGCCGCTGGTGCGTTTTTGCCAACCGACCGAGGCCAAGCAGGTTCGCTACTGGTTCGATCTGCTAGGGTCCATTCATGTGACCTTCGCCATCTGCAGCCCGAACGGCCGCGTGCTCGCGGCGATTGATCTGGACACAGAGCGCAACTCAACGGGCCGCAGCCTGCAGATCAAGCAATCGGTGCTGGCCGCATGCCGAGTGCGCTATCTGCGCTGCCCCATCGACAATCTGCCCAGCGCAGCCGAGTTGCAGCTGCTGGTGCCCTTCAGCGGCAGTGCGTCGCGCGGCCCCCAGCCCGCTCCGACGCCGCCGATGACGTCTGCGCGACAGTCCGGCCTGGTCGCCAAGCCCGCGCGACGCGGCGGCCGCGATTCACTTTGGCAAGACTCATCGGTGTTCCATGACTCATTCTTCGTGCCGGACAGCCGGTACGAGAGCATGGGCGGCATCGGTGGCGAAGGCCTGTCGACTCGTTCGGAAATGCCATCTGGCTTCCGCCACAGCCGCAGTTTTGCCGAGCCCCTGGGCACCGACTCGCAGTATCCCGACGAAGCCCCCAACGACATCGTCGGCGTCGTGGTCGACACTCCCCGCTACGGCCGTCGCTAAACTGCTCAGCATCCCTAGCCCTGCATTCAACGGCGCTGGACCCCAGGGTTCAGCGCCGTTTCTCCATTGCGATCGATGAACCCCACCCCCGATGACAGCTTTGCCAGCCTGACACCCGACTTCATGCTGGACGCGCTGGATGCGGCCGGGCTGCGTTGTGACGGCCGCATGCTGCAGCTGAACTCCTACGAGAACCGCGTGCTGCAGGTGCATCTGGACGACGGCCGCATTGCCGTAGCCAAGTTCTACCGACCGGGCCGCTGGACCGATGCCCAGATCCTTGAAGAGCATGCTTTTGCACTTGAGCTCGCGCAGGCCGAAGTGCCGGTCGCGCCGCCTTGGACACTCGACAGCCAGTCCGCAGCAGTCACGCTGAGCGGCAATCCGTCTACGTTGGCCCATATGCAAGGCCAGCGCTTTGCCGTCGCGGCACGTCAAGGCGGCCGGGCACCTGAGCTTGAGGACACCGAGGTTCTGAGCTGGATCGGCAGGCTTCTGGCACGCCTGCACGTCATAGGCGCGCGACAAGCCTTCACTGAGCGCGTCAGCTGGGCCAGCGCGGCGCCGGCCATCACTGCGCGCGACTGGCTGCTGGATCACGACATCCTGCCGCCCGAGATTCGAGGCCCATGGGATGAAGAGGCACGCCGGTGTATCGAAGCGATCACCCGCGCCTTCGACGAGTTTCCCGATTTGCGGCTGCTACGCCTGCATGGGGATTGCCATCCCGGCAACATCCTGTGGACCCCGGACCGCGGCCCGCACTTCGTCGACCTCGACGACGCAGTCAACGGTCCAGCTGTGCAGGATCTGTGGATGCTGCTGTCCGGCGACCCGCTGACCGCTCAGCAGCAGTTGTCTGCGGTGCTGAAAGGCTACGAGATGGTGGCCGAGTTCGACCGCCGCGAGTTGCGCTTGATCGAACCCCTGCGCACGCTGCGCATGATCCACCACAGCGCCTGGCTGGCCAGGCGCTGGGGCGACCCGGCATTTCCACAGGCCTTCCCCTGGTTCGGGACACCCAACTACTGGAACGACCAGGTCAGCAAGCTGCGTGAGCAGCTGGAGGCGATGCAGCCCCAGGCGGCCATCAGCAGCACGCCGCCGGATGAAGAGCCCTATGAGTTCTGGGATGCCTGAACGCCCAAGCGCTCAAGCATCCCAGCAGCCCCGCGCCGGCCCGATCAACCGAGCAGCATCGCGTTGACGCGTTTCACGTAGGCCGCCGGATCCTCCAGGCTGCCGCCCTCGGCCAGCACCGCCTGATCGAACAGCACCTGCGCCAGATCGTCGAAATGCGCGCTGGACTCGAGCTTCTTGACCAGCGCATGCTCGGCGTTGATCTCCAGCGTCGGCAGCGAGGCCGGCGCGGCCTGTCCGGCCTGCTTGAGCAGACGTGCCAGATGACCGCTCATATCGCCTTCCTCGACGACGATGCAGGCCGGTGAATCCACCAGACGCGTGGTCACGCGCACGTCCTTGGCGCGCGCTTCAGTGCTTCCTTCAGGCGCTCCAGCACCGGCTTGAAGGCCTCGGCGGCTTCCTCGGCTTTCTTCTTCTCTTCCTCGTCCTGCAGCTTGCCCAGATCAACGGCGCCCTTGGCCACCGACTGCAGCGGCTTGCCATCGAACTCGTAGAGGTGCGAGAGCATCCACTCGTCCACCCGGTCGGTCAGCAGCAGCACCTCGATGCCCTTCTTGCGGAAGATCTCCAGCTGCGGGCTGTTCTTGGCGGCCGCCAGCGAATCAGCGGTGATGTAGTAGATCGGCTCCTGGCCTTCCTTCATGCGTGACACATAGTCAGCGAAGCTCACACCTTCGTCAGACTGCGTGCTGGCAAAGCGCAGCAGCTTGGCCAGGCGCTCCTGGTTCTGGTGATCCTCGCCGACACCTTCCTTGAGCACCGAGCCGAAGTCCTTCCAGAAGGACGCGTACTTTTCGCGTTCTGCTGCATCTTCGCTGTCGGCCAACGACTCCAGCATCGAGAGCACACGCTTGGTCGAACCTTCCCGGATCGCCTTCACGTCGCGGCTTTCCTGCAGCAACTCGCGACTGACGTTCAGTGGCAAGTCGGCCGAATCGATCACGCCCTTGACGAAGCGCAGGTAGACCGGCATCAGCGCCTCGGCGTCGTCCATGATGAAGACGCGCTTCACATACAGCTTGACGCCGCCACGCTTGTCGCGGTTCCACAAATCGAACGGCGCCTTCTTCGGGATGTAGAGCAGCTGGGTGTACTCGCTGCGGCCTTCCACGCGGTTGTGCGTGTAGGACAGCGGCGCCTCGCTGTCGTAGCTGATCTGCTTGTAGAAAGCTTCGTATTCCTCCGGCGTGACCTCGCTCTTGCTGCGCGCCCACAGCGCTGACGCCTTGTTGACCGGCTCCCACTCGTCAGTCAGCTTCTGTTCGCTGGTCTCGGCATTCCACTCCTCCTTGCGCATCAGGATGGGCAGGGAGATGTGGTCCGAGTACTTGCTGATCACCGACTTCAGGCGCCAGGTCTTGAGGAACTCGTCCTCGCCCTCGCGCAGATGCAGGATCACATCCGTGCCGCGGCCCGGCTTGCTGATGGTTTCGACCTCGAAATCCCCGGTGCCCTCGGAGCTCCAGCGCACCCCGGCATCCGCCGGCAAGCCGGCCCGACGCGTCTCGACCGTGATCCGATCAGCCACGATGAAGCCGGAATAGAAGCCCACGCCGAACTGACCGATCAGGTTGGCGTCCTTCTTCTGATCGCCTTCGAGTTTGGCCATGAACTCGCGCGTGCCGCTCTTGGCAATGGTGCCCAGATGCGCAATCGCCTCCTCGGCGCTCATGCCGATGCCGTTGTCGCTGATTGTCACCGTGTGCTGCTCGGCGTCAAAGCTCACCCGTACTTCCAGGTTCGGCTGATCCTCGAACAGCTCGGCCTTGTCCAGCGCCTCGAAGCGCAGCTTGTCGCAGGCGTCCGAGGCGTTGGAGACCAGCTCGCGCAGGAAGATCTCCTTGTTGGAATAGAGCGAATGGGTGACCAGGTGCAGGATCTGCTTGACCTCGGCCTGAAAGGAATGAGTTTGCTTGTCCATGGCTTGAACTTGTCGGATCAGATGGCTATGTCGATAGGCGAAGAGAAAACGCCGCGGCGCCCCAGACTTTGGGGCACCGCGGCGCAGTTCAAGAGGCGCTCAGTAGGACAGGCTGAGCTTGGGAATGTCGACCCGGATCAGCGCCTTGCTGAGCGCGCCGCTGGCTGCCCGCGCGTAGTCCAGCGCGACCGCGGCATCGGCGAAGGCGTCAGGGCCTAGCGCTGCGGCAACCGCCAGGATCTTGTCGGCGATCAGCACCTTGCCCGAACCTCGCAGGGGCTCGCAGCCGTACTTGACGAACTGCTCATCCAGCCAGCGGCGGGCGGCGTCGAAGCTGAGCACCTCGGCGGCGTCAACCACCAGGTTGAACTCCTGATCCGGACCGAACACAACTTTGACTTCGCTGCGCATGCCTTGCTCCTTCTGTGCTTGCCTGATTGTGGCTCAGCCGCGCGCGCCCGTACGGCCTGGCTCAGTTCTTCCAGCACCTCCAGCGAATCATCCCAGCCGAGGCAGGCATCGGTGATGCTCTTGCCGAACTCCAGCTTGGCCGGATCGTCCTTGCCGGGCGTGAACTTCTGCGCGCCGTCGTGCAGATGGCTTTCCACCATGACGCCGAAGACACTCTTGCTGCCGGCCTTGATCTGCCCGGCAATATCGCGCGCCACGTCGAGCTGGCGCTGATGCTGCTTGCTGCTGTTGGCATGGGAGCAGTCCACCATCAGTGTGGTGTCCAGCTTGGCCGCCGCCAGGTCCTTGCAGGCTGCGGCCACGCTGTCGGCGTCGTAGTTGGGCGCCTTGCCGCCGCGCAGGATCACATGGCAGTCCTTGTTGCCCTTGGTCTCGACGATCGCCACCTGGCCGTTCTTGTGCACCGACAGGAAGTGGTGCGGGCGCGCCGCGGCCTGGATCGCGTCGGTGGCGATCTTGATATTGCCGTCAGTGCCGTTCTTGAAGCCGATCGGCGCCGACAGGCCCGAGGCCAACTCGCGGTGCACCTGGCTCTCGGTCGTGCGCGCACCGATCGCGCCCCAGGAGATCAGGTCGCCGATGTACTGCGGCGAGATCACATCGAGAAACTCGCTGCCCGCCGGCATGCCCAGCCGGTTGATCTCCAGCAGCAGCTGGCGCGCGATGCGCAGCCCTTCGTCGATGCGGTAGCTCTCATCGAGATACGGGTCGTTGATCAGCCCCTTCCAGCCCACCGTGGTGCGCGGCTTCTCGAAGTAGACACGCATCACGATCTCCAGCGTGTCGGCGTACTTGTCACGCTGCACCCTCAGCCGGCGCGCGTATTCCAGCGCCGCAGCCGGGTCATGGATCGAGCAGGGGCCGATGATGACCAGCAGGCGGTCGTCCTTGCGCTGCATGATGTCGCGGATGCGGTGCCGGGTCTTGCTGATCAGACCCTCCATCGGCGTGCCGCTGATCGGGAAGAAGCGGATCAGATGCTCAGGCGGCGGCAAGGGCGTGATGTCGCGGATGCGCTGGTCGTCCGTCTGGCTGGTCTTGTCCTGTGGGGAGTACCAGCGTTCGGCCTGATGCTGGGCGGTGGTCTTGGCATTCATGGGCTCGACTCTTTTCTGTTGCTCGTGGGTATAGGGTGCGCAGCCAAAAAAAAACCGCCGGGGGAGACCCGGCGGTTCTTAGAGATTCGTTGCGCTTGATGCTCTTGCTTACGCGCTCGCCTCTCCTCCGCCGGTGCGGTGCGAGAACCAAAAAAAGAAAGCAAAGTAATACTTGGCTTGGGAACGCATGGATTTGAATGTAGCACGGGGGCCGCAGCCCCCGTCAACGCGCCTGTTGCGGCCCAGCGTCAGCGCCGGAGCCGCGCCTTCCAGACATTAGGCAGTGCCGCCGACCGTCAGCCCATCGATGCGCAAGGTCGGCTGACCCACGCCCACCGGCACGCTCTGGCCTTCCTTGCCACACACGCCAACCCCAGTATCCAGGCGCATATCGTTGCCGATCATCGAGACGCGGGTCAGCGCATCCGGGCCGTTGCCGATGAGGGTCGCACCCTTGACCGGGTACTGGATCTTGCCGTCTTCCACCCAGAAGGCTTCGCTGGCGGAGAAGACAAACTTGCCGGATGTGATATCCACCTGCCCGCCGCCGAAGTTGGTGGCGTACAGCCCCTTCTTGATGCTGGCGATGATTTCCTCGGGCGCCTTGTCGCCGCCGAGCATGTAGGTGTTGGTCATGCGCGGCATCGGCACATGGGCATAGCTCTCGCGCCGGCCGTTGCCGGTGGGCGCGGTCTTCATCAGGCGCGCGTTCATCGCGTCCTGGATATAGCCCTTCAGGATGCCGTCCTCGATCAGCACATTGCGCTGCGAGGCGCAGCCCTCGTCGTCGATGTTCAGCGAGCCGCGGCGATCCGGCAGCGTGCCGTCATCCAGCACTGTCACGCCCTTGGCGGCCACGCGCTGACCGATGCGGCCGGCGAAGGTCGACGAGCCCTTGCGGTTGAAGTCGCCTTCCAGACCATGGCCCACGGCCTCGTGCAGCAGCACGCCGGGCCAGCCCGGGCCCAGCACCACGGTCATCTCGCCGGCCGGGGCCGGGCGCGATTCAAGATTGATCAGCGCGGCCGAGACAGCCTGCTCCACATAACTGGCGATCATCTCGTCCGTGAAATAGGCCAGGCCGAAGCGGCCGCCGCCGCCGCCGCTGCCCACTTCGCGCCGGCCGTTCTGCTCGGCGATCACGGTGATGGACAGGCGCACCAGCGGACGCACATCAGCCGCCAGCGTGCCATCGGCACGGGCAATCAGCACCACCTCATGTTCAGCCGCCAGGCCCGCCATCACCTGGGCGACGCGGGGATCCTTGGCGCGGGCCATGCGCTCGGCACGCTCCAGCAGCGCCACTTTTTCGGTGCTGTCCAGACTGGCAATCGGGTCGGCATCGCCATACAAGGTGCGGCTGGCCGCCACCACGCTCTGCGCCGGCACCTTGACGCGCTTGCTCTGCCCGGCGGCCGCGATGGAACGCACGGTGCGCGCCGCATCCAGCAGCGCGGCTTCGGAGATGTCGTCCGAGTAGGCAAAGGCGGTCTTCTCGCCCGCCACCGCACGCACGCCCACGCCCTGATCGATCGAGAAGCTGCCGCTCTTGACGATGCCTTCCTCCAGGCTCCAGCCCTCGGCGCGCGTGGTCTGGAAATAGAGGTCCGCATCATCGACGCGATGCTCGGTGATCAGCCGCAAGGCCTGGGCCAGCCTGGCCTCACTCAGGCCGAAGGGCTCCAGCAGCTGGCTGCGGGCCGTCGCGAGACGGGCCAGGGTGGGTTCGACAGAAATCATGCGGCTGATTGTAGGAGCGGGTCCTATTCCTCGTCGCCGCCCTCGCCCATGCCCTGGCCGCCGGCCGCTTTCAGGGCCAGCGCACGCTGGTAGAGGCTGTTGCGCGGCGATCCGCTGAGCTCGGCCGCCAGGCTCACCGCCTGCTTGAGCGGCAAGTCGCGCATCAACACCGCCAGCGCTCGCTCGGCCTGCGGGTCCAGCGCGCCGGCCTCGGCCGCCACCGCCTGGGCTGCATGCAGCACCAGCACGAATTCACCGCGCTCGCGCTGCGCATCGGCTGCCAGCCAGGCCGGCAACTCGGCGGCCTTGGCCGTGTGCACCGTCTCAAACTGCTTGGTCAACTCGCGGCACAGGGTCAGCTCTTGCGTCGGGCAGGTTTCCGCCAGCAAGCCGATCAGCTCCTTGATCCGGTGCGGCGCCTCGAACAGCACCGTGCTGTGCGGCTGCCCAGCCAGAGCCTGCGCGACGGCGCGCCGCTCGGCCGCCTTGGTCGGCAGGAAACCGACGAACTCGAAGCCCTGGGCGCGCGCATCGCCGGCCGCACTGAGCGCGGTGACCACGCTGCTGGCCCCCGGAATCGGCAGCACGCGCAGGCCGCTGGCCTGCACCGCTGCCACCAGGGCCGCGCCGGGGTCAGACACCGCCGGCGTGCCGGCATCGCTGACATAAGCCACCCGCTCGCCCTGGCGCAGCCGCGCCAGCACGCCCTCGCTCGCCTGGCGCTCGTTGTGCTGGTGCAGCGCGATCAGCGGCTTGTGCAGGCCCAGGTGGCGCAGCAGCCCGGCGCTGACCCGCGTGTCCTCGCAGGCGACGGCGTCGACCAGATTCAACACATGGATCGCCCGCAAGCTGATGTCCGCCAGATTGCCGATCGGCGTGGCCACCACATACAGCGTGGAAGCGGGATACTGCTGGCCGCCGGCCGCAGCAGCAGCGGCAGCGCCCAGCAGGGAGGCATCGATGTTCAAGTGGGGCTCTCCAAAGTCTCGCGGCGACCTGGCCGAAGACCGGGCCTTGCGCTATCTGCAGCAGCAGGGCCTGCAGCTGGTCGAGCGCAATTATCGGGTCGCCGCCGGCCCGCATGCGCGCGGCGGCGAGGTCGACCTGATCCTGCGCGAGCGCGACGGCACGCTGGTCTTCGTCGAGGTGCGCGCCCGAGCCAGCACGGCGCATGGCGGCGCCGCGGCCAGTGTCACGCCGGCCAAGCAGCGCCGCCTGGTCTACGCCGCGCGGCACTACCTCTTGCAGCTGGCTTCGCCGCCGCCCTGCCGCTTCGATGTACTGGCGCTGGACGGCGAGCAGATCAGCTGGCTGCGCGCGGCATTTGACGCAGACTGACAGCGTCCGCTCAGTGTTTACCCGCTCGCTTATGATCCGGCCTCATGCTTGAGCAACGCATCCAACAACAGTTTTTCGAGAGCGCCGACCTGCAATACCAGTCGGCTGAGAGCCTGGCGCGCCCGGTGGCCGTGGCCGCCCAGATGCTGGTCGACGGCATCACCGCCGGCGGGCGGGTGCTGTGTGGCGGACTGGGCCTGTCGCAGCTCGACGCGCACTACCTGGCGGCGCTGCTGGTCGGCCGCTTCGAGCGCGACCGGCCCGGCCTGGCAGCCTGGACGCTGGACCCGCTGGCCCATCCTGATGGCGGCGGTGATGCCGCCTCGCTGGTGCGCCAGATCCAGACCCTGGGCCATCCCGGCGACCTGCTGCTGCTGTTCGAAGCCCAGGCCTGCGACAGCCGCCATGGCGAGTTGATTGCCGCCGCGCATGCGCAGGACATGAGTGTGATCGCGCTGACCGGCAGCCAGGACGAAGCCCTGCGCGGCCTGCTGCTGGAAACCGATGTGCAGCTGCGCGTGCCGCAGTCCCGCGCCGCCCGGGTGGCGGAAGCCCAGCGCCTGTTGGCGCACTGCCTGTGCGACGCCCTGGACATCCAGTTGCTGGGCTCGGCCGAGTGATACAAGCCCGGCGCATCGCGCCCACCGACGTTTACCTTCCTGACGGACCCTCCATGACCGCTACCCCGACCCGCCGCTCCCTTGTCTTGCTGCCCGTGCTGGCCGCTGCTCTGATGTCCACGGCGTGCGCTCCGCTGATGGTCGGCGGGGCGATGGTGGGCGGCGCCTTGATGGCCACCGACCGCCGCACCTCAGGTACACAGGTCGAGGACCAGGGCATCGAGCTGAAGGCCAACGCGCGGCTGCGCGAGCAGTTCGGCAGCCGCGTGCACATCAATGTCAACAGCTACAACCGCCTGGTGCTGCTGACAGGCGAGGTGCCCAGCGAGGCGGACCGCGCCGCAGCTGAGCGCACGGTCGCGCAGGTCGAGAACGTCAGCCGCGTGCTGAACGAGCTGGCCATTGCCGGCAACAGCTCGCTGACCAGCCGCTCCAACGATGTGGCACTGGCCAGCAAGATCAAGCTCAGCCTGATCGATGCGCGCGACCTGATCTCCAACGCCTTCTACGTGGTGGTTGAGCGCGGCACGGTCTATGTGATGGGCCGCGTGACCGAGCGTGAGGCCACCCGCGCCAGCGAGATCATTCGCGGCATCAGCGGCGTGCAGCGGGTGGTGCGCGCATTCGAAGTGATCAGCGAGGAAGAGCTGGCCCGCATCACGCCCAAGCCAGCTCCGACCAAGTAAGTTCGCAGCAGGCGCGTCGGCGCCTGCGCATCTCTTCAAACAATCACTTCAGCCGCTTGATCAGGCTGGACGTGTCCCAACGGCCGCCGCCCAGGGTCTGCACATCGGCGTAGAACTGGTCCACCAGGGCCGTCACCGGCAGCTTGGCGCCGTTGCGGCGCGCCTCATCCAGCACCAGGCCCAGGTCCTTGCGCATCCAGTCCACCGCGAAACCGAAGTTGAACTGGTCGTCCACCATGGTCTTGCCGCGGTTGTCCATCTGCCAGCTTTGTGCGGCGCCCTTGCCGATCACATCCAGCACCTGCTTCATGTCCAGGCCCGCCTTCTGACCGAAGGCCACCGCTTCTGACAGCCCCTGCATCAGGCCGGCGATGCAGATCTGGTTGACCATCTTGGTCAGTTGCCCCGCACCGGACTCACCCACCCGCGTGACCGCCTTGGAAAAAGCCAGCGCCACCGGCTTGATGAGTTCGAACGGCTCTGTGTCACCGCCGCACATCACGGTCAGTGCGCCATTGACCGCACCCGCCTGGCCGCCCGAGACCGGCGCGTCGATGAAGTGCAGGCCGCGCTTGAGCGCTTCAGCGTGCAGCTCGCGCGCCACCTCGGCCGAGGCCGTCGTGTGGTCGACGAAGACCGCCCCTGGCTTCATGCCAGCAAAGGCACCCTGCTCACCCAGCACCACCGAGCGCAGGTCATCGTCATTGCCGACACAGGCAAACACGATGTCGGCATCCGCCGCGGCGGCGGCAGGCGTGGCCGCCGCCATGCCGCCGTACTCCTTTGCCCAGGCCTCGGCCTTGGCGGCGGTGCGGTTGTAGGCCGTCACCTGATGGCCGGCGCGCGTCAGGTGGCCGGCCATCGGATGGCCCATCACGCCCAGGCCAAGAAAGGCCACTTTGCGCGGAGGAATGGATTCGTAGCTGCGTGCGCTTGCGGTGTTCATGGAGGTGCTCATACGATGGTCAGGTGTTCGGTTCCGGAAGAAAGGTCGCCCGTGCGGGCGCGCTCGCTATTGAGCTTGATCTGCAGGCGCAGATCGTTCACCGAGTCGGCATTTCGCAGCGCGTCCTCGTAGCTGACCTTGCCGAACTCGTAGAGATCGAACAAGGCCTGGTCGAAGGTCTGCATGCCTTGCTCGCGCGAGCGCTTCATCACTTCCTTGATCTCGCCGACCTCGCCCTTGAAGATCAGGTCCGAGATCAGCGGCGTGTTCAGCAAGATCTCCACCGCTGCGATGCGGCCCTTGCCCTCGGCGCGCGGCAACAGGCGTTGCGAGACCAGCGCCCGCAGGTTCAGCGACAGGTCCATCAGCAGCTGGCTGCGGCGTTCTTCGGGAAAGAAGTTGATGATGCGATCCAACGCCTGGTTGGCGCTGTTGGCGTGAAGCGTGGCCATGCACAGGTGGCCGGTCTCGGCGAAGGCCACCGCGTGTTCCATGGTCTCGCGGTCGCGGATCTCGCCCATCAGGATCACATCGGGCGCCTGGCGCAGCGTGTTCTTCAGCGCCTGCTCCCAGCCATCGGTGTCGATGCCCACCTCGCGCTGCGTGACGATGCAGTTCTTGTGCGGATGCACGAACTCGATCGGGTCTTCGATCGTGATGATGTGGCCGTAGGTGCTCTCGTTGCGGTGGTCGATCATGGCCGCCAGCGAGGTGCTCTTGCCCGAGCCGGTGGCGCCCACCACGATCACCAGGCCGCGCTTGGCCTGCACCACGTCATTCAGGATCGGCGGCAGATCCAGCGAGGCGATGCTGGGCAGCGTGGCCGGAATCGTCCGCAGCACCAGGCCCACATGGCCCTGCTGCAGGAAGGCATTGGCTCGGAAGCGCCCGATGCCGGCCGGCGAGATCGCGAAGTTGCACTCCTTGCTGCGCTCGAACTCGGCCGCCTGCTTGTCGTTCATGATGGAACGCGCCAGCTGCAAGGTGTGGTTGCCCGTCAGCGGCTGCGGCGAGACCTTGGTCACCTTGCCGTCCACCTTGATGGCCGGCGGAAAGTCCGCGGTCAGGAACAGGTCCGAGCCGCGCCGCGACACCATCAGGCGCAGCAAGTCATTGATGAATTTCGAGGCCTGGTCGCGTTCCATGCGTGCTCCGCTTCTCTGTAGTTCTGCTCGCTTTGCCTGGGATTGCCGGGCCAAGCGCCGGGCCGCCCCAAGCCGGCCCGCCATGCAATCCGATGGGGGCTCCAGCCTGCATCGGATTGCACCCCCTCGGGGGGTGGCCCGACGTACCCGTCGGGCCGGGGGCCATCTAGCCCGGAAAGTTCTCCGGGAACTTCGCCTTCGAGCGCGCTTCGGCCGGCGAGATGATGTTGCGGCGGACCAGGTCGGTCAGGTTCTGGTCCAGGGTCTGCATGCCCTGGCTGTTGCCGGTCTGGATGGCCGAGTACATCTGCGCCACCTTGTTCTCGCGGATCAGGTTGCGGATCGCCGAGGTGCCCAGCATGATCTCGTGCGCCGCCACGCGGCCCGAGCCGTCCTTGAGCTTGCACAGGCTCTGCGAGATCACCGCCACCAGCGATTCCGACACCATCGCGCGCACCATCTCCTTCTCGGCCGCCGGGAACACGTCGACGATACGGTCCACGGTCTTGGCGGCACTGGAGGTGTGCAGGGTGCCGAACACCAGGTGGCCCGTCTCGGCCGCAGTCAGCGCCAGGCGGATGGTCTCCAGGTCGCGCATTTCACCCACCAGCACCGCATCCGGGTCTTCGCGCAGCGCCGAGCGCAACGCGTTGGCGAAGCTCAGCGTGTGCGGCCCGACCTCACGCTGGTTGATCAGGCTCTTCTTGGACTCGTGGACGAATTCGATCGGGTCCTCGATGGTCAGGATGTGGCCGTACTCGTTCTCGTTGAGGTGGTTCACCATGCCGGCCAGCGTGGTCGACTTGCCCGAACCCGTCGGGCCCGTCACCAGCACCAGGCCGCGCGGCTTCAGCGCCAGTTCGGCAAAGACCTTGGGCGCGTTGAGCTGCTCCAGCGTCAGGATCTTGGACGGAATGGTCCGGAACACCGCACCGGCGCCGCGGTTCTGGTTGAAGGCATTGACGCGAAAGCGCGCCAGGCCCTGGATCTCGAAGGAGAAGTCGACCTCCAGCGTCTCCTCGTACATCTTGCGCTGGGTGTCGTTCATGATGTCGTACACCATGTCGTGCACCGCACGATGGTCGAGCGACTCCACATTGATGCGGCGCACATCGCCGTGTACGCGGATCATCGGCGGCAAGCCGGCCGAGAGGTGCAAGTCTGAGGCCTTGTTCTTGACCGAGAATGCCAGCAGTTGGGTGATGTCCATGTCGAAGGCGAAGTGGCTTGGGCCATTATGACGATCTCCGAGAACTTACAACAAGTCCACCGGCGCATTGAAGCGGCCTGCCGGGCTGTCGGCCGGCCCGTGCAAAGCGTCACGCTGCTGAGTGTCAGCAAGACGTTTCCAAGCGACGCCGTGCGCGCCGCGCATGCCGCCGGCGAGCGTTGCTTTGGCGAGAACTATGTGCAGGAGGGCCTGGACAAGATCGCGGCACTGGCCGATCTGCGCCACCAGATCGAATGGCATCTGATCGGCCCGCTGCAAAGCAACAAGACCCGCGCCGTGGCCGAAGCCTTCGACTGGGTGCACAGCGTCGACCGGCTCAAGGTCGCTCAGCGCCTGTCCGAGCAGCGGCCCGCAGCCTTGCCGCCCTTGCAGATCTGCCTGCAGGTCAATATCAGCGGCGAGGCCAGCAAGAGCGGCATCGCGCCGGCTGAGCTGCCAGCGCTGGCGCGCGAAATCGCCGCCCTGCCGCGGCTGCGCCTGCGCGGCCTGATGGCCATCCCCGAGCCGGCCGGCGACTTCGAGGCTCAGCGGGCGCCGCACCGTGCGCTGGCCGCGCTGCTGGCCCAGCTCAATGCGCAGCAGCACTTGCATCTCGATACCTTGTCGATGGGCATGAGCGCCGATCTGGAAGCCGCGATCGCCGAAGGCGCGACGCTGGTGCGCATCGGCACCGCCATCTTCGGTGGTCGAGCCCGCCCAGCCCCCTGAAGCCGATGCGCCAGCCTCTCCTCCAGGCTACGCTGCTGGGCGCCCTGCTGTTCGCAACAGCCGCCGGCGCCGCGCCGCGCGTCGAAGACAGCCTGGCGCAACGCGCCATGGCCTGCACCCTGTGCCATGGCAAGGAAGGCCGGGCCGCGGCCGACGGCTACCACCCGCGCCTGGCCGGCAAGCCGCAGGGCTATCTGCACAAGCAGCTGCTCAATTTCCGCGACGGCCGGCGCCAGTACGGTCTGATGAGCGATCTGATCGCGCCGCTGTCCGACGAGTATTTGCTGGAGCTGGCCGGCTACTTCGCGCAGCTGGAGCTGCCCTACGGACCGCCGCAGGCGCCGACACTGCCGGCTGAGGCCCTGCAGCGCGGCCAGCGCCTGGTGCAGCAGGGTGATGCGGCGCGCGGCATTCCAGCCTGCGTCGCCTGCCATGGCGAGAAGCTCACCGGCCTGCAGCCCTTTGTGCCCGGCCTGCTGGGCCTGCCGCGCGACTACCTCAACGGCCAGCTCGGCGCCTGGCGCAGCGGCCAGCGCCGCGCGGTCGAGCCCGACTGCATGGCCAAGATCGCACGCCAGCTGCAGCCCGAGGAAATCAACGCCATCTCGCAGTGGCTGGCCGCGCAGTCGCCCCCCGCGACGGCGCAGGCGGCCAAGCCAGCCACCACCTTGCCTGCGCCGATGCCGCTGCGCTGCGGGGGGCTGGAATGATGAGGGCGTGGCGCCGCGGACTCATCGCCGCAGCCCTGACCCTGGCGCTGGCGGGCCTGGCCCTGCTGAGCTTGAACCGGCGCGAAGCATCGGTGCCTGGCACCAACCCAGCGCAGAGCACACCGGCCCTGATCGAACGCGGCGCCTATCTGGCACGCGCCGGCAACTGCATGGGCTGCCACACCGAGCGCGGCGGACTGCCCTATGCCGGCGGGCGCCCGATCCCGACTCCCTTCGGCACGGTGTTCGCCTCCAACCTGACGCCGGACCGCCAGCACGGCCTGGGCGACTGGTCGGCCGACGACTTCTGGCGCGCACTGCACCACGGCCGCAGCCGCGATGGCCGGCTGTTGAGTCCGGCCTTCCCGTACTCCAACTACACCCTGCTGACGCGTGAGGACAGCAACGCGCTGTATGTCTTTCTGCGCAGCCTGGCGCCGGTGGCGCAGGCCAACCTGCCGCACGAACTGCGCTGGCCCTATGGCACCCAGCTGGCGCAAGCCGTCTGGCGCGCGCTCTACTTCCGCCCGGCCGTGTTCCAGCCCGAGCCCAGACAGGACGCAGTCTGGAACCGCGGCGCCTACCTGGTGCAAGGGCTGGGCCACTGCAATGCCTGCCATGCGCCACGCAATGCGCTGGGTGCCACGCCCGGTGCTACAGATTTCAGCGGCGGCATGCTGGACGAGCTGGGCTGGTACGCGCCCTCGCTGCATGACGCCGGCGAAGCCGGCGTGGCCGGCTGGAGCGCAGCCGAACTGCGCGAATGGCTGAAGACCGGCAGCAACCGCCACGCCAGCGCGCTGGGGCCGATGGCCGAAGTGGTGCTGGGCAGCACCCAGCATCTGAATGAAGCCGACCTCGCAGCGATGGGCCGCTACCTGCAGGCGCTGCCGCAGCGCGCCGCGCCGCGCAGCAGGCCGGCAGCGCCGCCAGACCAGGCACTGCGAGAGCTGGGCGGCAAGCTCTATGAGCAGCACTGTGCCAGCTGCCACGGCGAGCAGGGCCAGGGCGTTGCCGGCATCTACCCGGCGCTGGCCGGCAACCGTGTCGTCACGATGAGCAATAGCAGCAACCTGCTGCGGGTCATCCTGCGCGGTGGCTTCGCGCCCGCCACGACTGAGAAGCCCCGCCCCTTCGGCATGCCCCCTTCGCCAGCGAGTTCAGCGAACGCGAGTTGGCCGCCATCGCCAGCTTCCTGCGCAGCAGCTGGGGCCACCAGGCTGGCGATGTCAGCGAGCTCGATGTGAACCGGCTCAGGTAGTCCCGGCGGCGCACACTGGCGCCATGGCGGCAAGAGCTGACCCCCGTCGATCCGACGGGCCAAACCCCCACACGGGGAAACCCTGACTGCCAGCTGACGGCTGCGCTCTTTTTCACGCTCGCAACGCCCTTGGCAAGACACGCCCCTCAAACGGGGGATGAAGGCGCCGATAGTCGAGGGCGCCCCGCCACGAGTGGGCGTCACAAGACCAACGAACACTCCGAGGGCTCTTCGAGAATGAAGTTTCTATCCAAGCTGCGCATCAGCCAGCGACTGGCCGTCAGCTACACCTTGCTGGTGCTGCTGCTGATCGCCATTGGCGTCTTCGGCGCCTTCAACGCCAACCGTCTGGCGCACGATCTCGACAGCACGGCCAACACCAGCCTCGTCAAGATTGCGGCGGCCAATGCACTGGAAGGCAATGTCAACATCATCGCCCGCGCCGCACGCGACCTGATCCTGCTGGACGAGGCACGCCAGATCAAGCGCCAGAACGCTGCCATCGACGCGGCCCTGGCCGACACGGAAAAGCAGCTGGCCAGCCTGGAAGCAGGTGTCAGCGACAGCAGCGAGAAGAAACTCGTCACCCAGGTGCGCGAGCGCGAGAAGGCCTTCATCGCCGCGGTCGCCAAGTTCCGCCAGGTGGCCGAAGCCGGCAACCCGGACGATTCACGCGAAAGCCTGATCAAGGATGTGCGCCCGGCCCAGCAGGCCTACCAGGAGGGTCTGAAGACCCTGGTCGACCTGCAGTTCGACACTGCGCGCGAACTGGCCGTGTCGGGCGGCGAACTGGCTCGCTCGTCGGTGATGGTGACGGCACTGCTGGTGCTCGTGGCGGTGGTCATCGGCGTCGTCGGCGGCCTGACCATTGCCCGCTCCATCGTGCTGCCGGCACGCCGTGCCCGCGAGGCCGCGCAGGCCATCGCCGAGGGCGACCTGACCCAGCACATCGAAGTCGACGGCAGCGATGAACTCAGCCAGATGCTGCGCGCCATGCGCGAGATGCAGACCGCGCTGTCGGGCGTGGTGCAAAGCGTCAGCAGCGCCGCCGGCGAGGTGGCTCACAGCTCTGGCGTCATCGCCGGCGGCAACCAGGACCTGTCCGACCGCACCGCGCGTTCGGCCGCCAGCCTGCAGAACACCGCCGCCTCGGTCGAGCAGATCGCCTCCAACCTGACTGGCGCCAGCGAGCTGACCCGCAAGGCCGCCGGCATTGCCACCAAGGCGCGCCAGTCGGCCTCAGCCGGCGGCACCGTGGTGACCGAAGTTGTCACCACGATGCGCGCGATCAGCGAGAGCTCCAAGAAGATCGGCGACATCATCGGCGTGATCGACGGCATCGCCTTCCAGACCAATATCCTGGC
>JACDQM010000157.1 GCA_015657635.1 Roseateles sp. | reverse complement strand
GGCCGCTGAAGCTGGAAGAGCTGACCCTGGTGGACGAAGCGCAGGCCGAACGCGACATCGAGATCTCGCGCAGCATCCAGCAGATCGAACTGCGTGCCGAATGGGAGCTGCGTGATTTCGCGGCGCTGTACGCCAGTCTCGGCGCCGAGGAAGCCAGGCATCCGCTGCAATCCGCCGCCTTTGGCCGCGCCCTGAGCGCCGCCAGCCAAGGAATGGCCGCTGACGAGCAGACGCGTCAGGCGCTGATGGCGGCACTGTCCGCGGCGCTGGCCGAGCAGATGCGGGATCTCGCTGCGCTGGCCTGCGAGCACCTGCAGTCCTGGGGCGTGCAGCCCCGGCCGTTTGCACGCCCTCAGACATCAGCCCACCCATCAGCCGGCCGGCCCGGCCGGACGGCAAGCGCGCCGGAAGCCAGCCTCGACCTCGATCGGCCCGGTGCGCTAGAGGAACTGCGCGGGCGTCTCGGCCCGACGCAGCTGGCCACGCCCGAGCTGCTGGGCCGCCTGTTCGAGCAATTCCTGGCCGATGCCGAGCTGAATTCCGCAGTCAGGCAAACCCTGGCCCAGCTGCACTCGGCGGTGCTGGCCTTGAGTCAGCACGAGCCTGCGCTGCTGGACTCGCAGCGCCACCCCACCTGGACGCTGATCAACCAGATTGCCGCCCATGCGACGGACTACCCGGCCGACACCGATCCGCGCGGCAGCGCCTTCCTGGCCTTCGTCACGGAGCTGGTGCACAAGCTGGACAGCCTGCCCCAGCCGGACCGTGCAGCGTTCGACACCGCCTTGTCGGATCTGCAGGACTTCATCGCCGAGGAACAGCGCGAGCAGCTGCAGCAGTCCGAAGCCGCGGTCGACGCGCTGTCGCGCCAGGAGCGGCATGCCGAGTTGCTGGGCTTGCTGCGGCCGCAGGTCCTGCAACAGGCCCAGGGCTCGCGCCATCTGACGCCGCGCCTGCTGGAGTTTCTGCTCGGCCCCTGGACCGAGGTGCTGGTGCATGCGATTGCCAACGAAGGCAGCGATGCCGAGTCGGTGCAGACGCTGATGGGCTGTGTCGACGACTTGCTCAGCTCGCTGGAGCCGACGCCGGACGACGCAGCCCGGCTGCAACTGCGCGAGCGGCTGCCGACGCTGATCCAGCGTCTGCAGCAAGGCATGGACCTGATCGAGATGTCTGCCGATTCGCGCAACGCGGTGCTCGACGAGCTGATGGAGCTGCATCGCGAGCGCCTGCGTCCGCCTGCGCCAAAGCCCAAGCCGCCCCGCCTGCCGGCGCCGGCTCAGCCGGCCGTTGCCGCAACACCGATCCATGAGCAGCAGGCCCTGCTGAATCAGTTGCTGCATCCGGAAACAGATGCCGATCACTGGAGCCCACCGTCGCAGGTCGACACCAGCATCGGCAACCTGCCGACCGTGCCGATCGGCCTTGACGATGGCGAGGCCGACGCGGCCAGCAGCCCCACGGCCTGGGTGGACGGTCTGCGGCCCGGCGCCCGCTGCAAGATGTTCCTGCAGGGGCACTGGGCCTCGGCGCAGCTGCTGTGGCGCAGCGACAGCGCCAGCTTCTTCATGTTCAGCAGCCAGATGGCCGGCGGCATGCACACGATGACGCGGCGCGCGCTGGAGCGCCTGCGCGCCGAAGGCCTGGCCACCGAGGTGGCGGAACCCAGCCTGATGCAAAGAGCGGTCAACCGTCTGCTGCGCCCAGGGCTCGGCTGAGGGCCGGCCTACAATCCCGACCCTCTTATGCAAGCCAGCGCCCCCGCCCCTGTCCTGAACATCTCGGCCTATCTGTTCGTCGGGCTGGACGATGCCCCCGCCTTGCGCGAGCGCCTGCACGAACGCGCCCTCGCGCTGCAGCTCAAGGGCACCGTGCTGATCGCCGAGGAAGGCATCAATCTGTTCCTGGCCGGCCCGCCCGACGCGGTGCGCGCCTGGGTGGCCACGCTGCGCGAGGACGCGCGTTTCGCTGCGCTGGAGCCCAAGGAGAGCTGGTCGGCCGCAGTCCCTTTCAAGAAGCTGCTGGTCAAGGTCAAGCCCGAGATCATCCGCATGAACTTCCCGGCGATTCGGCCCGACCAGGCCGAGCGCGCGCCCGCGGTGCTGCCGACCACGCTGGCCCGCTGGCTGGACCAGGGCCACGACGACGAAGGCCGCCCGGTGGTGACGCTGGACACCCGCAATGCCTTCGAGGTGGACTACGGCAGCTTCGATGGCGCGATCGACTGGCGCATCAGCAAATTCAGCGAGTTCCCCGACGCGGTGCAGCAGCATCTGGAGGATCTGAAGGGCAAGACGGTGGTCAGCTTCTGCACCGGCGGCATCCGCTGCGAGAAGGCTGCGATCTATCTGCAGCAGCAGGGGCTGGACGGCCCGGTCTACCAGCTTGAAGGCGGCATCTTGAAGTATTTCGAGCAGGCCGGCGGCGCGCATTACCACGGCAGCTGCTTCGTGTTCGATCAGCGCGAGGCGCTGGACGCCGGGCTTGAGCCATCGAGCACCATCCAACGTCCGGCCAGCGAGGCGCACCGCGCCAAATGAGCCAGGAACGCATCGGCGTGCTGGGCTGGCTGCTGCGCGCGGCAGGCGTCGCCCTGCTGGCCCTGGCGCTGGTGATGGCCGCCTTCCGCGCGCCCGAGCGTCCGCTTGAAAGCCTGGTGGCACGCTGGGCGCCGCCGCCTTCTGACTTTCTAGACCTCGGCGGCCAGCTGGTGCATTACCGCGATGAAGGCCCGCGCGGCGACCCGCTGCCCATCGTGCTGATGCATGGCACCGCCGCCAGCCTGCACACCTGGGAGGCCTGGGTGAAGGAGCTCAAGGCGCAGAACCGCCGCGTCATCACCTTCGACCTGCCGGGCTTCGGCCTCACCGGCCCCAGCATCAAGGACGATTACAGCGACGAGGCTTACGTCGCCTTCGTGCTGGCCCTGCTGGACCAGCTGAAGCTGACTAAGGTGGTGCTGGGTGGCAACTCCTTGGGGGGCCAGATCGCCTGGCAACTGGCGGCTGAGCGGCCCGAGCGGGTGGCCGCCCTGGTGCTGGTGGACCCCGCGGGTCTGGCCGTGAGCCCGGAATCCGTGCCGCTGGGTTTCCGCGTGGCCCGCCTGCCTGGCGTGCAGACCCTGGCCCAGGGCCTGTTGCCGCGCCGCCTGGTCGAGTCCAGCGTGCACAACGTCTATGGCAACCCGGGGCGCATCAAGCCCGGCGTGGTGGATCGCTATTTCGAGCTGACCCTGCGTGAAGGCAACCGCGCCGCGCTGGTGCAGCGCTTCCGGCAGCTGCGTCCGGGCTACTATGCGGACCGACTGCCCACGCTGCGGCAACCGACGCTGATTCTCTGGGGCGCGCGGGATCGGCTGATTCCGCCCGCCAACGCCGAGCTCTTCGCCAAGGCCATCGCAGGCAGCCGATTGGTCATGTTCGACAGCCTGGGCCATGTGCCGCACGAAGAGGATCCTCGGGCCACCGTGGCCGAGCTGACTGTATTTTTGCAATCGCTCAAACCCTGATGCCAGCTCTTGCCCAGGCATAGGAACATGCCGGTTTCATCGTCTTTCACCTCTGTTCCCCACCAAGGAGTGTTTTCCATGCAACGTCGCTCTCTGATCGCCCTGGCCGCCCTGGCCTGCGCCGCCGTCACCGCCCATGCCCAGGCTCCGGACTGGAAGAAGATCCGCATCGGTGTGGAAGGCGCCTACCCGCCCTTCTCTGAAGTGGACAAGGACGGCAAGCTCAAGGGTTTCGAGATCGAGTACGCGCAAGCCCTGTGCGCCGAGATGAAGGCCGAGTGCACGCTGGTGCAGCAGGATTTCGACGGCCTGATTCCGGCCCTGCAGGCGCGCAAGGTCGACGCCATCATCGCGTCGATGTCCATCACCGATGAGCGCAAGAAGGCCATTGCCTTCTCCAAGGCCTACTACAACACGCCGGCCCGCTTCGCCGCCAAGGCTGACGCCAAGCTCGACATCTCGCCTGCCGGCCTGAAGGGCAAGAAGATCGGCGTGCAGCGCGCCACCATCCACGAGAAGTTCGCCGCTGACACCTTCAAGCAAAGCGAGATCGTGCGCTACGCCACCCAGGACCAGGCCTTCCTGGACCTGAAGAGCGGCCGCATCGACGCCACCGTGGCCGATATGGTCGCCATCGACATGGGCTTCCTGAAGACCGACGCCGGCAAGGGCTTCGCCTTCACCGGCCCGAGCTATGACGACGTGAAGTACTTCGGCGTCGGCTCCGGCGTGGGCATGCGCAAGGCCGACGAGAAGGCCCTGGGCAAGAAGTTCAACGACGCCATCGATGCGCTGCGCGCCAATGGCACCTTCAAGAAGCTCAACGACAAGTACTTCGCGTACGACATCTCGCCGAAGAAGTAACCCACCCCCGTACCGGCTGCGCCGGCCGGAGCCTGAGGCTCCGGCGCTGTCCAGGCACAAACAGTCCTCAGGACTGTTTGTGTCCGGGGCAGCCCCCCACAGGGGCGTGTAGCGGCAATGGATAAAGCATGTTTCTGCACGGTTTTCTTCCCAGCCTGCTGGAGGGCGCGATGGTCACGCTGAGCGTGGCCCTGGCCTCGCTGGCGCTGGCCATGGTGCTGGGCCTGGCGGGGGCGATGGCCAAGCTGTCGCGCTGGGCCTTCGCCCGCGGCCTGGCTCATGTCTACACCACGCTGATCCGCGGCGTGCCTGATCTGGTGCTGATGCTGCTGATCTTCTATGGCGGCCAGGTGGCGATCAACGAGATCGCACTGCGCCTGGGCCATGAGGATTACATCGACATCAACCCCTATGTGGCCG
Source organism: Roseateles sp. (assembly GCA_015657635.1). Taxonomy (GTDB): domain Bacteria; phylum Pseudomonadota; class Gammaproteobacteria; order Burkholderiales; family Burkholderiaceae_C; genus JACDQM01. The sequence goes on along the minus strand of JACDQM010000157.1, from coordinate 3,938 downwards.
GCGTGGCCACCATCGGCTTCATCTTCGGCGCCTACCTGACCGAGGCCTTCCGCGGCGCCTTCATGGCGGTACCGTCGGGACAGCGCGAAGCCGGTCTGGCCTTCGGCATGAGCCCTTGGCAAGTCAGCTGGCGCATCACCTTCCCGCAGATGTTCCGCCATGTGCTGCCGGGCCTGTCCAACAACTGGCTGGTGCTGATCAAGAGCACGGCCATCGTCTCGGTGATCGGCCTGCAGGATCTGATGACACGCGGCTCGCAGGCCGCCGGCACCACGCGCGAGCCCTTCTCCTTCTACCTGGCCGTAGCGGTGATCTACCTGGCTTTCACGACGCTTTCCGAACTGCTGTTCGACCAGTTGCAGCGCCGCTTCTCGATCGGCGTGCGCAAGGGCTCGCTATGAACTTCGAAGCCATCGTCGACAACCTGCCGCTCTACCTGAGCGGTGCCTGGACCACGCTGCAGCTGCTGCTGATCTCGCTGTCGCTGGGCCTGCTGCTGGCGATTCCGCTGGCGGTGCTGCGCAGCCTGCCCTCGCCGTGGATCTCGCGGCCGATCTGGTTCTATACCTATGTGTTCCGCGGCACGCCGATGCTGGTGCAGCTGTTCCTGATCTATTACGGCCTGGCCCAGTTCGAGTGGGTGCGCGAGAGCCTGCTGTGGCCCTGGTTCAGCTCCGCCTGGTTCTGCGTCTGCCTGGCCTTCGTGCTGAACACCTGCGCCTACACGGTGGAGATCATTGCCGGCGCGATCCGGGCCCTGCCGCATGGCGAGATCGAGGCCGCCAAATCGCTGGGCATGAGCCGCTGGGTGATGCTGCGTCGCATCGTGCTGCCCAGCGCCCTGCGCCGTGCCCTGCCCGCCTACAGCAACGAAGCCATCTTCATGCTGCACGGCACTGCGCTGGCCAGCATCGTGACGCTGATGGACCTGACCGGCGCCGCGCGCCAGGTCAACGCCACCTACTACATTCCTTTCGAGGCCTTCATCACCGCCGCCGTCTTCTACTTCCTGATGACGCTGGTGCTGGTGGGCCTGTTCCACAAGGCCGAGGCGCGCTGGCTCAAGCCACTGATGCCGCGCTGAGCACCCATGCAAGAACGCAAACACCTCCTGATTTCCCCGGCACCGGGCACGCAGCGCGAACTGGTCTCGCTGCACTACGGCATGCCGGCCCCGGCCGGCCACGGGCCCAAGTGCTATATCCAGGCCTCGCTGCATGCCGACGAACTGCCAGGCATGCTGGTGGCCCACCACCTGCGCAAACGCCTGGATGCGCTGGAAGCCGAGGGCCGCGTCCGCGGCGAGATCGTGCTGGTGCCGATGGCCAACCCGATCGGCCTGTCGCAGTTCCTGCTGCACGGCCATCTGGGCCGTTTCGAGAGCTGCAGCGGCGAGAACTTCAATCGCCACTACCCCGACCTGGCCGCCATCGTCGGCGAGGCCATCGAGCCTGAACTGGGGCCTGATCTTGAACACAACGTGCGCGTCATCAAGCGCGCCCTGCATGCCGCAGCCACGGCAGCGCCAGCCGACACCGAGCTGCAGTCGCTGCGCCGCACGCTGCTGAGCCTGTCGGCCGACGCCGACGTCGTGCTGGACCTGCACTGCGACGCCCAGGCCACCATGCACCTCTACACCGAGACGCCTTGCTGGCCCGAGTGCGAGCCGCTGGCGGCCTATCTGGGCGCGCAGGTGACGCTGCTGGCCGAGGACTCCGGCGACCAGCCCTTCGACGAGGCCTGCTCGCAGCCCTGGTGGAAGCTGGCAAAGCGCTTCGGCGAGCGCTGTCCGCTGCGCCAGGCCTGCCTGTCAGTGACGGTGGAGTTGCGCGGCCAGGCCGATGTTGAGCATGCCCAAGCCGAAGCCGACGCGCGCCACATCCTCGACTTCCTGACGCTGCGCGGCTTCATCGCCGGCGAGCTGCCGCCACTGCCCGCGCCGTTGGGTGACGCCCGCCCGCTGGCCGGCTGCATGCCGCTGAAGACGCCGGTGGCCGGTGTGCTGACCTTTGTACGCCATGTTGGCGAGACGGTCAGCGCCGGCGAGGTGCTGGCCCATGTGATCGACCCGATCAGCAATGCCGTCACCGAGCTGAAGAGCCCCGTCGACGGCCTCTTCTTCGCCCGCGACTGCGTGCGTTATGCACATGCCGGCATGAAGGTCGGCAAGGTGGCTGGAACAACCGCGCTGCGCACTGGCAAGCTGTTGGGGGGACTGAGATGAGCACCAGCAGTCTCACCGTCGAAAACCTGCACAAGCGCTATGGCGAGCGCGAGGTGCTCAAGGGCGTCTCGCTGTCGGCCAGCAAGGGCGATGTGATCACGCTGATCGGCTCATCCGGTTCCGGCAAGAGCACCTTTCTGCGCTGCCTGAACCTGCTGGAGCAGCCCTGGGAAGGCCGGCTCACACTGACGGGCGAGGAGCTGAAGCTGGTGCGCGACCGCGACGGTAGCCTCAAGGCCGCCGATGCCAAGCAGCTGCAGCGCTGGCGCGCCCGCCTGGCCATGGTGTTCCAGAACTTCAATCTCTGGGGCCACCGCACGGTGCTGGAAAACGTCATCGAGGCGCCGGTCCATGTGCTCGGCGTGCCCAAGGCCGAAGCCCTGGAAAAAGCCGAGGCGCTGCTGGCCCGCGTAGGCGTGGCGCACCGCAAGGACGTCTACCCGGCCCAGCTCAGTGGCGGCGAGCAGCAGCGCGTGGCGATCGCCCGCGCACTGGCGGTCGAGCCCGAGGTGATGCTGTTCGACGAGCCGACCTCCGCGCTGGACCCTGAGCTAGTGGGCGAAGTGCTTAAGGTGATGCGCGACCTGGCCGCCGAGGGCCGCACGATGATCGTGGTCACGCATGAGATGGGTTTTGCGCGCGAGGTGTCCACACACACGATGTTCCTGCACCAGGGCCGTGTCGAGGAAGAAGGCCATCCGCGCGAAGTGCTGGCCCGTCCGCAGAGCCAGCGCCTGCAGCAGTTTCTCAGCGGCGGGTTGAAGTAAGGTCGGGGCCTAGGAGTCTGCGCGGCAGAAGGCGTTGAAAGCGAAAACTGGCCCCAGCGAGGACAGTTTTCGCCGGATTTGCAGCCCCATAGCCGAGCTATGGGGCAAGAAGCAGGTGAAAAATGGACCGCTGCGGTCAGTTTGCAGCGGACGCATCTTCTGCCGCGCAGACTCCTAGAGGCCTGCCGGGCCGAAGCCGGAGTTGCCGAAGCCCGAGGCCACGAAGGGGCTGCCCATGTCGCGCCAGTCATAGTCCATCTGCCGCGCGGTGCGCAGGGCCAGTTCCATCGAGGCCAGCTCGGCCACCAGATGCAGGCTCAGGTCGATGCCGGCGGAAATGCCGGCCGATGTGAACATGCGGCAGCGCCCGCCCTTGTGCACCCAGGGCCGCGCCTCGACCCAGCGCTGCGGGCTGGGCAGCACCGTCAGCAGCGAGCCCGAAGCCAGCGAGGCGGCACGCAGATCGTCCAGGTCTTCCCAATGCGTGATGGCCTGGCGCTCATTCAGCAGGCCGGCCTGCTCCAGCAGAAAGGCGCCGGTGCAGATCGAGGCCAGCATCTTGAGCTGCAGGCTCTGCGCAGTCAGCCAGTCGCCCAGGCCAGGGCGCTTCAGCTCGCCGCTCACATCGCCACCGGGAATGATCAGCAGATCCAGATCCCTGGCCTGCTCACGGGCGACAGACGGTGTAACCAGCAGTCCACCGCGCGCGCGCACCGGCCCAGGCCCCGGGCCCAAGGTCTGCACCTCGAACGGCGGTGCCAGGCCGTCGCGCTCAGCCAGCCGCGAGGCGGTGGAAAACACCTCGAAAGGCCCGGCAAAGTCCAGCACCTCGACCTCATCGAACAGATAGATTCCGACATTCATTCGCACACGCTCCAAGCTGCCGCTGGCCCCTAGGGAAGCTCTGCACAAATCAACGCGGTCCGTGATCGCGCGGACTCGGGCGG
>JACDQM010000016.1 GCA_015657635.1 Roseateles sp. | reverse complement strand
CACATAGGTGCCCGAGAGCAAACACCACCGAGGCCGCCACCACCAAGCACCACCAGGCTGAAGCACAGTCCCGCCCAGGATGGCGGTACGCGCGGCGATGGTGCGCTCGATGGCACCGACCAGTCATGATCGATGGTGGCCACGAAGCTGTCGACCTGCGGCCGCAGTCCGGGGCCGGGCGACACCAGCGCGGCACGCAAGGCCGGCCATTGCTCTTCGACGGCCTGCAGCCGCTCGTTGCACTCGTCGGTATCGGGCACAAACAAGGGCCGCTGCGCATCGCCGACCCGCAGGCGATGCACCATCGCATCGAACTCCTGCAGATCGCGCTGCAAGGCAGCGGGCGTGGCATCAGCCTGCGACAGCACCATGCGATAGCTCATCATGCGCATGCGGCCGGCCTCATTGATGGCGCCAGCGCCACCCTCGAGCTGCCACGACACCCAGAGGGTGAACGCGATCGAGGCCAAGGCGACGACCAGGAAGCCGGTCTGTATCAAGGCCAGCTTGCCGACGAGACTGCGCAGACGGTAGAGCATGGCGCGAGCGTAGGGTAGCTCGCCAAGCGCTGACTTGACACGCATCAAGTGATGGTCGGGCCGTGAGGCCTGCCAGCACCCCAGATCGCCTCAATAGCCGCGCTGGCGCTCCACCCGGTGCGCCAGCGCCTGGCCGCTGCGCAGGGCCTGCAGATTGGCGGCCACCACCGCGCAGGCGCTGCGCGGGTCGGTCTGCGCTGCGGTGTGCGGCAGCACGGTGATGTGGGCATGGCGCCAGAAGGCGTGTTCAGCCGGCAGCGGCTCCACCGTGAACACATCCAGCACCGCATGGCCGAGCTGGCGCGTCTCCAGCGCGGCCAGCAGATCAGCCTCAATCACATGCGCGCCGCGCGCCAGGTTCACCAGGCTGGCGCCGCGCTTCATCTGCGCAAAACGCGCGGCGTTGAAGAAACCGCGCGTGGACTCGGTCAGCGGCAGCAGATTGATCACCGTGTCGGCCGCCGCCAGCCCTTCAGCCAGCGCCACCTCGCCCTGCAGGCCCTTCACGCCGTCTTGCTGCGCCGGCCGGGTCGTCGTGCTCCAGCCGCTCACCGCATAGCCCAGGCTTGAGAGCGTGCGCGCCACGCGCCCGCCCAGCTCACCCAGGCCCAGCACCAGCACCTGCCACTCCTGCGCGCGCCGCTGCTCGGGTTGGCGCCACAGCGCCTGCTGCTGCTGCGCCTGCACCTCGAAGAAGCCGCGGTGCAGGCCCAGCAGCGCCCACAGCGCGGTCTGCACCATGGCCTCATTCATCGCCGGGTCCACCATGCGCGCCAAGGGCACGCCGGGCGGCAACGTGGGGTCCGTCAGCAGCTTGTCCACCCCCGCCCACAGCGACTGGATCAGGCGCAGGTTCGGCAGCCCCTGCAGCACGCCATGGGCCGGGTTGGCCACGATGGCCACCTCCACTGCTGCGGCCTCGGCCGCATCACGCGGCGCGTCCAGCAGCCACTGCTCGCCGGGCAGGGCCTGCTGCAAATGGGCCAGCCAGGCGTCGCGCTCGGCCGCGTCCCAGCGGCCCGTCAACAAGAGGGCCACAGTCAGAGGTCTTTTTCTTCCAGCGCCTCGCACAAGGCCATCAGGCCGGCGCGCACGGTGGCCATGCGCACCGCATGGCGGTCGCCGGCAAACAGCTCTTTCCAGACCTTGGGCGGCTGGCCGGCGCGTGCCAGCGCCAGCCACACCGTGCCCACCGGCTTGCCCTCGCTGCCGCCAGTGGGGCCGGCGATGCCGGTGACGGCCAGCGTCCAGTCCACCGGCGCATGCGCCAGCAGGCCGCGCGCCATGTGCGACGCCACCTCGCCACTGACCGAGCCATACAGCTCGATCAAGGCCGAAGGCACGCCCAGCAGCTCGGTCTTGGACTGGTTGCTGTAGCTCACCACGCCACGTTCGAACCACTCACTGGAGCCCGACAGGCTGGTGCAGGCCGCCGCGATCAGGCCGCCGGTGCAGCTTTCGGCCGTGGCCATGCGCTCGCGGCGCTGGATCAGCGCCAGCGCAATGCGGTGGATCAGCTCGTTGTCGTCGGGTTGCAGCATGGTGTTCATCTCCTGGTGCGGAATATTCAACTTCTTCAGCCCATGATCGCGCGCCACAGCGCGATCACCACAAGCGTACATCCGGCCGCCACGAAGTCGTCAAACAGAATGCCCCAGCCCTGCGCATAGCCCACCGGCTTGCCGCGCTGGCCTTTGAACAGGCCGTCGGCCCAGCCCACCGGCCCCGGCTTGGCCGCATCGAAGAAGCGGAACAGCGCAAACGCCACCGCCTGGCCCAGCAAGCCCGTGGGCATCACCAGCACCAGCACCAGCCAGAAGGCCAGCACCTCGTCCCAGACGATGGCGCCGGGGTCAGGCGTTGCCATATTTCGCGCCGTCACCGTGCAGGCCCACCAACCCACCAGCGTGCCGATGGCGATCAGCGCCAGCCACTGGCCCTCGCTGAGCCAGACATCGAACACCAGAAACGCCGCCCAGGCCCACAACGTGCCCACCGTGCCCGGCGCCTTGGGCGACAGGCCGCTGCCGAAGCCCAGCGCAATCCAGTGCGCCGGATGGCCCAGCATGAAGCGCGCGGTGGCGCGGCGCGGGCCGCTGCTGGCCGGCGGCGGTGGCGCGGGCGGGGCAGCTTCAGCCTGTTGAATCGGTTCTTCGTTCATGCGCTTGCCTTGAAGTGGTCAAAGCCCGCCGGCAGCTCAGGCAAGACCTGGCCCTGCGCATCGATCAGGCGCAGCCCGGGCTCGGCGTCCAGCTGGCCCACGCGCGTGACCGGCGTGCCGCTGGCGGCAGAAGCGGACTGCACGGCTTCGCGTGCCGAAGCCGGCGCGCTGAAGATCAGCTCGTAATCATCGCCACCGGCCAGCGTGCACAGGCGCTGCAGCGCCAGCGGCTGCTTCAGCAAAGCCGGGCCGCGCGGCAACGCATCGGCCTGCACCGTGGCGCCCAGCTTGGAGCGCTTCAGCACATGGCCCAGGTCGCCCGCAAAGCCATCCGACACATCGATGGCACTGGTCGCCACGCCGCGCAGCGCCTGGCCCAGCGCCACGCGCGGCTGCGGCTGCTCCATCGCGCGGCGCGCGGTCTCGAAGTCTTCGCCGCTCAGCTGCACGGTGCCGCGGAAAGCCTCCAGCGCAAGCCGCGCATCGCCCAGCGTGCCCGACACATACAAGTCATCCCCGGGCTGCGCGCCGCTGCGCAGCAGGGCCGCGCCAGCCGGCGCCTCGCCCATCACCGTGATGCAGATGTTCAGCGGCCCGGCCGTGGTGTCGCCGCCCACCAGCGCGATGCCGTGTGCATCAGCCAGCGCAAACAGGCCGCGCGCAAAGCCTTCAAGAAACAGTTCGTCCGCCCGCGGCAGCGCCAGCGCCAGCGTGAAGGCCCGCGGCGTGGCGCCACAGGCCGCCAGGTCCGACAGGTTCACCGCCAGCGCCTTGTGGCCCAGCCGATCGGGCGCCACGGTGGACAAAAAATGCCGGCCCTCGACCAGCATGTCGGTCGAGATTAACCACTGCGCGCCCGGCGTCGGGCTGAGCACGGCGCAGTCGTCGCCGATGCCCAGGGCCACGGTGGCCGGCTGCGGAGTCAGTGCAGGGTCGCGCGTGAAGAAACGTTTGATCAGGTCGAATTCACCCATGGGGTGGCATTGTCGTCGCAGCAAGCGATCAGCTCAGCTCAGCTCAGCTCAAGCCGAACGCCTGCGGCGCCGGCGCGCCGCCGCCAGGCCCAAGCAGAACGTGATGCCAGCGCAGGCCGAAGTGAACCAGACGATGGGCGCTGGCGAGACTTCCTCCAGAGTCCACAGGGCCAGCCAGGGATAGCGCTGGTCGTACCAGAGCTGGCTGCGCACATGGCGCTGGCCCGCGCTGGGCAGATCCGCCTCGCAGGCTTGCAGCCTGTCATACCGAATCTGGTCCACCAATTCATACGAGGCCTTCGGGCCGCCGGGCAGATTCGGCACATAGGCGTAGGTCTTGCGCATGAAGGCGATCTGCCCGTTGGGCCGCTTCAGCTTGCAACTGGCCTGCAGGAACGCCGGCACCGCGACCGTGGGCTGCACCAGGCGCTGTGCGGCCAGCCCTTGCTCATGCCGCCACACCAGGAAGGCACCGAACAGCAGAAACAGCACCGAGGTGACATAGCAGACGGCCGGGCTCGCCTGACCTGGCTCCGACCAAGGGCGCGGGCTCACAAGCCGCCCCGGCTGATTGGGCCGCCCACGAAGACCAGCGCAAGCGTCCCGATGCCCCCCAGAGCCAGCAAGAGCGCGGAGCCCAGCCACAACTCAGCCCAGCTGCCGATGCGCGCTTTCGGGGCTTGCCCCGGCTGCTCGTTCACCAGCACCACCACCTGCTGTCCGACCTTGGGCGCCGATGACGGTGAGCTGGACCAGGCACTGCGCAGCTCAGCGCGCTGGCCGGTCGACAGCGTGAACTCGACCCGGTAATAGCGCCGTTCACGACCGTAGCGGCGGTAACGCCATTCGCTGGCAACCCTCGCCTGCGCTCTTCGGGCCCCCAACAAGAACGCCAGCTGCCGGCAGATGGAAACCAAGCCTGCCGCTAGCGCGGCAAATGCAGCCAGGCACAGAGTGATGAGGGCTGCGATGTCCATGGGCGCATTGTCCTGTTCGGCGAGGCACAAATCGTAAAGGTTAGTGACGGCAGACCAAGCGAGGAACAGGCATCGTCAAGTCCCTTCGCTGACGGTTCTGGCGAGCGGATGATGACGCGTGAAGCTACAGCGCCGGGCCCCACCCTTGTGCAGAGGCTTGGCGCCCGTCAGGCAGCAGGTATCCGTGCACAGGCATCGAAGCCGGATCAGCCCAAGTGCGCAGCAACAGGGAGGTTGCGCGGCGGTCTTGCTTGCGTGACAAGAAAAAATCTTTTGCTTGTCGATGTCGAAATCCGGATAGTCGGCGGCGTCTTAGGCAGGGGTGCCAGCGCAGCGGGCACTTTCCAGCGTGAAGGGCTGGCGGCTTGTCGCCTGGTTTGGCCAGTGACGCCGCCTGTCCACTACCCTTCGTTGATCGTTCCCTGAACTCTTTTGGAGAATTCACCATGCAATACATGTTCTTGCTCTACAGCACGCCAGAGTCCGAGCCTGTCTACGGCACGCCCGAGTTCCAGGCCATGATGGCCGACTTCGCCGCCTTCAGCGAAAAGGCCCAGGCCGATGGCGTTCTGCGCGGCGGTGAAGGCTTGCAAGGCATTGAAACCGCCACCTCCATCAAAGTGCGCGGCGGCAAGGTCGAAACCATGGACGGCCCGTTTGCCGAAACCCGCGAACATTTGGGCGGCTACTACGTGCTCGACGTGCCCGACCTCGACACCGCCCTGCGCTACGCGGCGCAGATGCCGGTGGCCGCATTTGGCACCGTTGAGGTCCGGCCCTTGCTGAACTACGACCCGACCGACGCCTGATCGCTGGCAAGCGCATGAGCGCCCCCGCCCAGGCCATTGCGCTTGTCCAGGCGCTGGAGAACGTGCTGCGCCAGGACCGGGGGCGGCTGATGGCCGCGTTGACGCACCGGCTCGGCTCGTTCCAGCGCGCGGAAGACGCGCTGCAAGAAGCCAGCCTGTCAGCGCTGAATCACTGGGCGCGCGATGGCCTGCCCCAGTCGCCCCAGGGCTGGCTGATCCGTGTGGCCTTGCGCAAGGCGCTGGACCAGCTGCGCGCCGAGGGCCGCGACGGCGAGCGCGAAGCGGCGGTGCAGCTGGTCAAGGAATTGCTCGGTCAAGATGAGCCTGAGCCCATTCCTGACGAGCGGCTGCGCCTGATCTTCACCTGCTGCCACTCCGCGCTGGAACTCAAATCGCGGGTGGCGCTGACGCTGCGAACCGTTTGTGGCCTGTCCACCGGCGAGATCGCCCGTTTGTTCCTCGACCAAGAAGCCACCATGGGCCAGCGGCTGAGCCGGGCCAAGACCAAGATCGCCTGCTCCGGCATTGCCTACGCCGTGCCACCACCCGAGCAATGGGACGAGCGCCTGCAGGCCGTTCTGACCACCGTCTACCTGATCTTTACCACCGGCTACACCGCCGCACCCGACGAAGCGCGCGATCTGTGCGGCGAAGCGCTGTTTCTGGCGCGCTTGCTGGATGCTTTGTGTCCTGAACAGCCCGAGATCGAGGGCGCGCTCGCCCTGATGCTGCTGACCGATGCCCGCCGTGCGGCGCGGGTCAGCGCCTGCGGCGCGACGGTGCCGCCCGCCGAACAGGATCGCCGACTCTGGCATCGCGAGGTGGAAGCCGAGGGGCGGCAAAGGCTGAAGACGGCACTGCGGCGCAAACGGGCCGGGCCCTTCCAGATCAAAGCGGCGATCAGCGCTTGCCAGATGGCCGAGCCTGCGCCGGACTGGCCGCAGATTCTTCATCTGTATACGGCACTGCTCCCTCTGGAGCCGACACCGGTGGTGCGTGTCAACCACGCCGTCGCGATGGCCGAGAACGGACTGCTGGCCGCCGCAGTGGCCACGCTGAACGAGCTGCATGAGGCCCTGGTTGACTTCCAGCCCTTTCATGCGGCACGCGCTGCCGTGCTCGCAATGGCGGGCCAGACCGACGCAGCCCGGCGGGCATACGAGCAGGCCATCGCACTGGCAAGCCACGAAAGCGATCGGCGGTTTCTGGCGGCACGGGCTGGTCGATTGGCAGACAGCGCCCTACACACCCAGTCGGCGACGCGCACTCGGACGGGAAGCAGCGCCGGCGAGACATAGGCCGCTTGGCTGAGCGAGCCCTCCAGCAGCTTCACCGTTCTGAACGGAGCGCCGAAGCAGCCGCTCGCACCCCTGTTTGTCAATCAGCGACGGGCACTGAACGCCTGATGGTCGGCAGGCTCACCCGCGGCTCGCAGCAGCGGACGCGCCAGTCTCCATCAGTACACGCCCATGTAGTCACGCTTGCCGATCGCAACGCCGTTGTGGCGCAGGATGTCATAGGCCGTGGTGACATGGAAGAAGAACTGCGGCAGGCCGTAGTTGGCCAGATAGGTTTGGCCGACCAGCTTCTTCTCCTTCGGTGTACCGGGACGCAAGACGATTTCCTTGCTTTCGCTGCCTTCGAACTGCGCTGCGTTCAGGCCATCCAGAAAGCTCACCGTCTGGTCCAGCAGCAAATCAAGATCAGCAAAGCTCTTCTCTTGTCCCGCCTGGGCGGGGACCTCGACACCCGCCAGGCGTGCCGACACGCCACGCGCAAAGTCGGCCGCGATCTGCACCTGCTTGGCCAAGGCAAACATGTCGGGATACAGGCGCGCCTGCAGCAAGGCATCGGGCTCAATCGAGTGGGCCGTGGCGTGCGCACTCGCCTGCGCCAGCACGGCCTTGAGCGCCAGCAGCATTTGCTTGAAGACGGGAACGGCGAAGGTATACATCGGGCTGGTGGTCATGGTCGTTCCTTGTGGGTGGAAGTGGTGAGGCTGGACGGCGACGGCATTCGAGCTGCGCTGCGCCCCGGCCGTGTCGGAAGCTGAGGAGTTGCTGCGCCATCGGCCAAGGGCGGAGGACGCGCGCTCAGTGTAGGGGCGCGCAAAGAGGCTCGTCGCTGCGAACGGCGGAAGTGGGGCGTCTGGCCGTCCGTTCCGTCCGGCAGATCTACGGGATCGAGATCGGGTTGGCGTGGAGCCGGTTTCGACCCGTTGCAGGCGCAGGCTCAAGAGTCGTGAGCGTCAGCAAGGTGCTCTGACCGGACATTCAATGCTGCTTAGCGATGACCAATTCGATCAACGCACATCTTGGTAACTGTCGGCCGGTCGGTGAGTCGGCCAAAGTCTTCGTCATGGGCGACACTGAGAATTTGTGCGCTGTGAATGGCCGCGCACATCAATAATCGGCCCAATTGAGCGTCAAGAGTTGATGCTGCTGCGCGCCAGGCGCCTCAGCCAAGCGAAGCTGGCCCTGCCAAGGGGAATTCCGGAAAGGTCAACCGTTCCTGGGGCGTCATACTTGCTGTGAGGCGGTTGAGTTTCCGTCTGGCTGCTATTTGCCGCCGGGTATTGCACTGCTTCGGCGCTTGTCCGGTGAAATAAGGGGGTTGGTAGCGCGTGAGCGCCAGCACGTCCTCATGCATGCTTTAGGGCCGGGCTCACCCCTCGGGCCAAGGTCGCACGCGACAAGGCGGCGGCTCTCTTTTGATGACGTATCTACCGTGGTCAGCCAACTCTTCTTGTTCTTCTTTGCCATGCTCGGCGCCTTCAATGGCCTTGGTTTGGCGCTCTATCTTTGGTTCAGAGCCGCAGCCACGCCCACCCAGCGCTGGCTGGCTTTGCTGGTGCTCATGGTCAGCATGAGAACCGGAAAATCTGCGGTTTTCTACTTCTGGCCGGACACGCCCCGCACCTTTCTTCACATCGGCCTGGTGGCGTGCTTCTTGATCGGGCCCTGTTTGTTTTTCCTGATTCGTGCCCATCAGAGCGGTTTGGTCCGACTGGCACGCATCGACCGCTGGCATATTGCGGTACTTGTGCTGTTGGTCGCAGGGGTAAGTTTCAACTTCCCCTATGGCAGCCACACCCCATTGTGGCGATCCCTGATTATTCCCTGCATCATGTATTCATGGCTCGCCTATCTCGGCTTGGCCAGTGTGCTGCTGTACTTGGACCGCGCGCGCCTCTCGGAATCAAGCGCAAAGCCGCTATTGCTTGCGTCCACCGCCGGCGTCTGGGTGATTTGGCTGGCCTACTTCACCTCCGGCTACACCTCATACATCGTCGGCGCCCTGTGTTTCACCTTTGTGCTTGGCCAGAGTTTGGTGATCTATTTGCGAATGCGCTCGGGCCAAGCGCCCATCGAGCCCTATCAGGGGCGCAGAATCCCGCAGATTGAGGCCGCCGCGCAGTTGCAAACGCTGGCTGACTTGATGGCGCGCGAACGATTGCATCTGGACCCTGCCTTGACTTTGCCCCGTCTCGCTCGGCGCCTGGGCATGCCGCAAGTTCGGCTGTCGCAATTGCTGAACGACAACAACCAGACCTCGCTGAAGCAGTATCTGACGCAGTTGCGTGTCGGTGAGGCCAAGACGCTCTTGCGCCAAGAACCCGGCAAGCCCCTGGAGGCCGTGGCAGAAGCGGCCGGCTTCCAGTCGATGTCGACCTTCTACGCGGCCTTCAAGAAGCTGGAAGGCATAACGCCGGCTGCCTTCCGGCAGCGCGTAGCGACTCCGGGAATCGACTCCAGGAATCCTGGAAGTGATTCCAAGTCTTTGATTTAAAAGACATCGAGTACGGTGCAGGTCATCTCGTCTCCGAGCTTGACCGCCACCGATGCCTCGCTTCTGGCCCTGCCACGCCCTGCCGTTCGTGAGATCGGCTAAGGCCCCCAACGCCCACGTGATGAATGAGGAGCGCGCCCCAGTCGCTGCTCATCGCCACCTAGCCGTAGGCGTGGGCGAAAAGTTTGTTGCATTGGCGGTGCTTTGCCGGCGCGCGGCAGCCCCGGAGTCTTGATGCCACTCAACCTTCAATATCCACGGGACTCTGAAACGATATGAGAACTCTCTCCAAAATCATCCTCGGCAGCATCTGCTTGGCCCATACCACGGCCACATGGGCGCAAAGCGCCGGCGACCGTGAGGCCGTGACCTTGGTGATGCAGACCTTCATTCGCTCCTTTGAAAAGAGTGACCTTGAGGTGTTGCGCGGTATCACCAGAGCCGATGGCTCAGTGGTCGGTTATTCCACCAGACAAAATCAGGTCGTCTCGCAGAGTATTGAATCTTGGAGCAAGGGATTCACAGGCAAGCCTGCCGATGACGAGGCGCAACGCAAGCGCAGCTTTGAGATTCTGGATGTGTCGGCGACAGGCGCGGTCAGCAAAATGCTTTTTGACTACCCCGGCTGGAACGGCGTCGACTACATCGCGCTGTCGAAAATAGACGGCAAGTGGATGATTATCAGCAAATCGCATAGCTGGAAAGCCAAGCCGGCGGCAACGCAGTAACAGGCGCAAGTGTGTCATCGTCATCCGCTGGTTCCGATTCTCAGTATCAGCTGACGCGAACACAGTTCTCCAATTCCACACCCACCGAGTTTTTAAAAACATGAAAACCCTAATCAAACTCGCCCTGTGCGGGCTGCTCACTGTCTCGTCAACAGCCACATTGGCACAAAGCGTCGAGCATGACGGCGTGAAAGCGACCCTGCAGGATTTCCTGCGCGCCTACGTCACAGGTGACGCGCGCTTCATCCGCGAATCGTTTCGCAAAGACGGCCAGATGATTGGCCACTCAAGACGAGACGACAGGGTGCTCGTGGTCAGTGGCGACGAGTTTGCCGGCCGGTTCGACGGCTCACCTGCCGCCGACGAGGCGCAACGCAAACGCAGCTTTCAAATTCTGGACATCACGGGGAACGCTGCCTTGGTCAAGGTGACGCTGGACTATCCGAACTGGGACGGCATCGACTACCTCGCGCTGGCCAAGATTGATGGCAAGTGGCTCATCATCAGCAAGTCCTACAGCGGGCAAGGCAAGCCCGCGTCGGCTGCGGCAAGCACGGGGTCGCGCTGATGCAAGCGCTAATGGTGAATGGCCAGGTGCGCGCTTTCGAAGTCGAGCCCGATACGCCCTTGCTGTGGGTGCTGCGGGAGCAGCTGGGGCTGACCGGCACCAAGTACGGCTGCGGTGTTGCGCAGTGTGGCGCCTGCACGGTCCATGTGGACGGTGTGCCCACGCGCAGTTGCGTGCGGCCGGTGTCCACCCTGAGTGCGGGCGAAAAAATAATCACCATCGAGGGACTGTCGGCGGACAGCTCGCACCCGATCCAGAAGGCCTGGGCGGCGCTGGATGTGCCGCAGTGCGGCTTCTGCCAGAGCGGCATGATCATGGCTGCGGCAGCGCTGATCCAGGCCAAACCCAAGCCCACCGATGTCGATATCGATGCGGCGATGGGCAACATCTGTCGCTGCGGCACCTACAACCGGGTGCGCGCCGCGATCAAGCAAGCAGCGGGGGTGTCACCGTGACGGCGGGCGTTTCGCGGCGCGGCTTTCTGGCCAGCGGCGCTGCCACGGCGGGCAGCCTGGTGATCGGCCTGCACATCCCTTCGGCCGGGGCCCAGGCGGCGCAGGCTGACGAGATCAATGCCTGGGTGGTCATCAAACCCGATGACACCGTGGTCGTGCGAATTGCGCGCTCGGAGATGGGCCAGGGCACATTGACGGGCCTGGCCCAACTGCTCGCCGAGGAGTTGGAGTGCGACTGGGCCCGGGTCAGCACCGAGTACCCGACCCCGGGCCAGAACCTGGCTCGCCAGCGGGTGTGGGGCAGCATGTCGACCACCGGCAGCCGTGGCTTGCGCGAGTCGCAGCTCAGCATGCGCGAGGGCGGCGCCAAGGCTCGGATGATGCTGGTGCAGGCGGCGGCCCAGCGCTTTGGCGTGCCGGCCGATGAGTGCGTGGCGCTCAACAGCCGTGTCAGCCACGCGGCCAGCGGCCGCAGCGCGAGCTTTGGCCAACTGGCCGCAGCTGCAGCGCAGTTGCCGCTGCCGACGGCGGTGGTCTTGAAAGATCCGAAAACGTGGCGCCTGGCCGGCAAGCCCGCTCGGCGTTTGGACACAGCCGCCAAGCTCAACGGCGCGCAGGTCTTCAGCATGGACCTGAAGCTGCCCGGCATGCTCAATGCCGCCATCAAGAGCAGCCCCGTGATCGGCGGCAAGCTGAAAAGTTTCGACGCGACCGCAGTGTTGAAGCGACCCGGCGTCAAAACGGTGCTGCGGGTCAGTGACAGCGCGGTTGCCGTTGTCGCTGACACCTGGTGGCGAGCAAAGACGGCGCTCGACTCGTTGCCTCTGGTTTGGGACGAGGGCGAACACGCCCAGCTCGGCAGTGCGGGCATCGCCGCCATGCTGAAGGAGGGCCTCGATGCGCCAGACGCGGTAGTGGGCACCAGCCGGGGCGACGCCAAGGGCGCACTGTCATCGGCTGGACGCGTGGTCGAGGCGGTCTACAGCTACCCCTTCCAGCACCACGCAACGATGGAGACCATGAACGCCACGGCGCGCTGGACGCCCGAGCGCTGTGAGGTCTGGACCGGCACGCAAAACGGCGAGTCAACGCTGAGTGCGGCAGCACAGGCGGCCGGCCTGCCCCCGGCGCAGTGCGAGGTCTACAAGCTGCATCTGGGCGGTGGCTTTGGCCGGCGCGGGGCCGTGCAGGACTGGGTGCGCCAGGCGGTGACCATCGCCAAGGCCTTTCCCGGCACGCCGGTGAAGCTGATCTGGTCGCGCGAGGAGGACATGCGGCAAGGCTGTTTGCACCCCATCACGCAGTGCAAGCTGCGCGGCGCGCTGGACGATGCGGGCCACTTGAGCGCACTGCACCTGCGCATCTCGGGCCAGTCCATCCTCGCCGGCCTGTTTCCGGGCGAGGTGAAGGATGGCACAGACCCGCGCATGTTCCAGGGTCTGCACGCCGACAGTGCCGACGGGCATCTGGGCTACCGGATTCCGAACCTGCTGATCGACGCGGCGATGCGCAACACGCCGGTGCGGCCTGGCTTCTGGCGCGGTGTCAACCTGAACCAGAACGCGATCTATGCCGAGTGTTTCATCGACGAGCTGGCCCATGCGGCCGGCAAAGACCCGCTGGTGTTTCGCCGCACCTTGATGGCCGAGCACCCCAAACACCTCGCCGTGCTCAATGCCGTCGCCGCCCGCGCCGGATGGGGCCAGACGCTGCCCAGGAACCATCATCTGGGCGTGGCCCAGTTCATGGGCTATGGCAGCTATGTGGCGGCCTGTGCCGAAGTCTCGGTCACCCAGGGCAAGCTGAAGATCCACCGCATCGTCGCCGCCACCGACCCCGGCCATGTCGTCAATCCGCAGCTGGTCGAGGCGCAGGTCGAGGGCTCCTTCGCCTTTGGCCTGTCGGCGGTGCTGTTCGGCGCATGCACGGTCCAGAACGGCCGCATCGAGCAGGACAACTTCGGCAGCTATCCCATGGTGCAGATGGCGCATATGCCCCCGGTCGAGACCCTCGTCATGCCATCCGGGGGCTTCTGGGGCGGCGTCGGTGAGCCGACGATTGCGGTGGCCGGGCCGGCGGTGTTGAACGCGATCTTCGCCGCTACGGGAGTGCGCATCCGCGAGCTGCCCTGAAGGAGCAAAGCTTGGTGAAAGCGGGCTGAACGCCTTGCCGCTACCCGCAGCGGCTCAACCCTTTGCCCATCCTGAAGATCGATGCCAAGCTCGGCGCACGGAAGCGCAAAGGCAAGCGCAATCCGAGCATCAAGCCGTCAGCGCACTCCCACTCCGGCCAGCGCCGTCATGTTCACCACCCGCCGCAAGGGTGGCGCTGCCCGCTGTCCAAAGTCAGCTTCGGGCACGAAGCTGCCGACAGCGAGGCGCCGACCAACGGCTGCTCGTGGCCGGCAGGCGCCGCCCGCTTGACGCCCGGTATCGTGCGGCACGAGCCCGATGTCAGTGGCGATAGTCCTCTTCGCGCTGGTGGCGAACGGCGCCTACGACGACATCGTCTCCAATGATTTCAAACAGCACGACATAACCGGCCCCGCCAAATGGAACGATTAATTCGCGCGAACGGCCGTTACCTAGCTCGGCCTTTCGGCAGGTGTATGGCGACCAGGACAGCAGGCGCATTCCCTCGCTGATCGCATCGAACGCGCATTGGGTCGTCATCCAGTCCGGTGTTCCGCTGGCGAGCTCTCGCTCGATGGCGAAATCTTCCAGGCGTTGAAGGTCAGCAACGGCCTCTTCGAGAAGTGTGACGGTGTAGACGGTGGTCACTTGCCAGCGCGCAGGGTCGCCCGACGCTTCGCGTCATCCAGGCGCCCCTGCAAGCCGGTCATGACATCGTCGACCGTGCGGCCGCCGCCTTCTCGCTTCCACCGCTCAATGGCGGCCTCGCCGCGATTGACAAACTCGGCCTGGACGCGACGCCAAGCTGCGGCCGAGACGACCGCCTCCTCGATGAACTGCGTCAGCGACTCGCCTTCGCGCAAGACGGCCTCGACTTCGGCCCGAACCTCGGGCTCGACGCGGATCGGAGGAAAGGTGGCGGAGCGCATGGATGGAATGTATAGCAAACGTGCTACAGCAGCAATCGAGGCCGCCGCGACGCCCTGAAGCCGACAGTCGCCGATGATCGTTCCTGGCCGTCGCCAGCCACACAGCTCTGCGACATCAACGCCAGCCCCAGCTCAAAGAATGTGCTCCACCCCCTCCGGCACCACCACCCACCCATGCATCCGCTCCTCGTAGACCGATACGCTCGGCGCCGGGAAGCTCGGATCAGCGAATGCGCCGACGGGGATGGCGAGGAAGTCATCGTCCAGGCCCTCAGGCTCGTAGTAGACCGTCGCGCCGCAGTGGGGGCAGAAGTGGAAGCGAATGCGGGAACCTTCATCTCCGATGCGCACATATTCGGACGAACCGCCTGAGATCACCACGTTCTCGCGGCGGAAGCGGGCCTGCTGGCCGAAAGGGCTGCCGGTTCGGCGCTGGCAGGCCAGGCAGTGGCAGATGGAAACGCGCACCGGCTCGCCGACGACCTGGGCCGTGAGCTGACCGCAACTGCAGGAGGCAAGACGCTGATACATAAGGGTAGGCGGCGCTGGTGGTGATCGATGGCCTGACGATAGCGGAACATTTCTTTCTTGTTGCCGCCGTTTCCACCGCCCACCGGTCAGACGGCCGCCACGGCCTCGATGAATCCGATGGCGCTAGGGACTGTCACTCGCAAGCTCCTTGACGTACTCCTCATCATCCACCGCCACCCCATCGATCAGGTCATTGCCCGGCAGGAGGCGCGTGAACACAAAGCCCGCCTTCTGCAACACCCGCGCCGAGGCCCCGTTGCCGACCGTCACGGTGGCCACAAAGCGCTGCACGCCGCGCTGAGCCAGCGCCTCGGTGGCAGCCTGCGCGGCTTCGCTGGCATAGCCCTGGCCCCAATGCGGGCTGAAGAGGTAGTAGCCGAAGTTACTGGCTTCCAGGGCCGGGGTGATTTCGGCATCGACGCGGCCGAGGTACTGCCCATCGGCCTTGCGGCGCAGCGCCCAGGCCGGCCAGGCGAAACCTTGGCAGGGCGAGATGCGGCCGCTTTGCTCGATGCGCTGCCAATGGGCGCGCAAGGCCTCAAGGCTTTGGGGCCGATCCATCGAGATCCAGCGGTACAGCGCCTCGTCGCTTTGCAGCGGCGCGAAGAAGGCCGAAGCATGGTGCGCGCTCATCGGTTCGAGCAACAGCCGGGGCGTCTCGATGGCTTCGGCCAGCCGTTGGGCCAGCGCGGGCGGCATCGTTGTCGTGATCGTCATCGGATCGCCCGCGCTGGCTTGATCGCGCCGCAGTCAGGCCGACGAGCCGGGTTTGGCGGATTCAGCGGCCTCGGCCGCGGCCAGCGGCTCGATGCGCGCCGACAGGCCGTAGAGCGCCAGCAGGCCCATCACATGGCCGATGGCCACGCCGGGCTCGCCGGACTCGATGCGGCCGATGGTCTGCACATGCACGCCCAGGCGGGCAGCGGCTGCAGCCTGACCTTCGCCGGCCTGCAGCCGGGCGGCCTTGGCGGCAGCGCCCATTTGCTGGATGGTCTGGAGGGCGTCGCCGCCGATGTCTGCAGAGATTCGCTTGCCTTGTGCCATGGCGCCCATTGTCGCCTTGGGAAACGCTGCATCAAGCAGCGCGAGGCCGGAACGGCGACACTAGCGTCCCCTCAGCCTCCACAGATCGCTCCGCCGCCTTGGAAACCACTGCCTCTGCCCCCGCGCCGCTGCTTGCCACCCTGTCCAACGGCCTGCGCCTGGTCGCCATCCCCATGCCCTGGCGCGCCACGGTCTCGCTGAGCGTGTTCGTGCGCACCGGCAGCCTGCATGAACACCTGGCACGGCTGAACGGCATCAGCCATGTGGTGGAGCACATGGCCTTCAAGGGCACGGCCACGCGGGATTGCCAGCGCATCAATCTGGAAGCCGAGGCGCTGGGCGCCGAGGTGAATGCGCATACCGACAAGGACCACACCGCCTTCCACATCGAGGGCCTGCCCGCTGACCTGCCAGCCTTTGTGGCGCTGCTGGCGGACATCGTGCTGAACCCCAGCTTTCCGCAGGAGGAGCTGGCACGCGAGCTGCGCGTGATCGAGCAGGAGTACGCCGAGTACGAAGACGACCCGGGCGCGCTGGCTTTTCGCTTGTTCGATGCCGCCTGCTATGGCGCGCGCACCGGCCGGGCGGCCCATCATCGGCACGCGGGCCAATATCCGGCGCTTCAAGCGCGAAGACCTCCTGGCCTATGTGCAGCGCCAGTACACGGCGCGCAATGTGGTGATCGCGGTGGCCGGGCCGGTGGATGAGGCCATGTTTGCCGCGCTGCTGCGCCAGCTGGAGCAGGACACCGGCTTCGGCGCCATGCCTGCCGGTGCGCCCAACGCGGTGGACCTGCCGAGCTGGCAAGGCGGGCTGAAGGCGCGCCGCCTGGCCGGCAGCGGGCAGACCCAGTTGGTGCTGGGATTTCCGGCGCCCGCGCTGGCCGCGGGCGAGGCCGCCACGCTGCCGCACGTGCTGGCCGCAGCGATGCTGGGCGAAGGCATGAGCTCGCCGCTGCTGGACGAGATCCGCGAGCGCCGCGGCCTGGCCTACCAGGCCGGTTGCGCGGCCGACATCTGGCCGCATGGCGGGCAGTTTGTGATCGATGCCGCCACCTCGCCCGAGCAGGCGGTGGAGCTGCTGGACGCCGTGCATGCGCTGCTGCTGCGCCATGCCGAGGGCGGTGCCGATGACCGCGTGGCGCTGGAACGCGCGCGACGCCAGCTGGCCGTGCGCGCGCTGCGCGGGCTGGAGCAGCCGGCCCGGCGGCTGGAGGCGGCGGCGCAAGACCTGTTCACCTTCGACCGCCTGCGCGATACGAAGGATTGGCTGGCGCAGCTGCAGGCGGTGACACCAGCCCAGGTGCAAGCTGCCTTTGCCGCGATGCAGGGCGGCCAGCAGCGCGCCGCCGTGGCGCTGGCCGGCAGCGTGCCGGCCAAGGCGCGCGAGCGTGCAGCGGCGCTGTTCGGGCTTGACGAAGCAGAAGCGCTCAGCGCATGACGACGGCAAGACCCGACACCAGCGCTGTGCTGTTCGAGGCCCGCGATCTGCCCTGCCCGGGGCAGGGCGCGCCACTGAGCTTCACGCTGCGCCCCGGCCTGACGTTGGTGCGCGGCGGCGAAGGCCGCGGCAAGACGGCGCTGCTGGCGCTGATTGCCGAGAACGCCACGCCGGGCGTGTGGCACGAGCAGCCGACCGATACGGCGCATGACCAGACGGTGGCGCGTGCCTGGCTGGCTGAGCGGCGCAGTGCCGCTACAGGGCGCTGGAACGATGCGCTGCAGGCGGCGCTGATCGAGGCTTTCGCGCTGGGCGAGCATCTGGACAAGCCGCTGTTCATGCTGTCGGCCGGCAGCCGGCGCAAGCTGGGCCTGGTGGGCGCGGCGGCCAGCGGCGCGCCGCTGACCCTGCTGGATGTACCGTATGCGGCGCTGGACGGCCGCTCGGCCCGCGTGCTGAGTGAGCTGCTGCTGGACGCGGCTGAAGACGAGGCTCGCGCCTGGGTGCTGGCCGACTATGCGCTGGCGCAGCGCTGGACGATGCGCCGCTGGCCGGCGTGATCGAGTTGGGTAACTGAGCCGCTGGGGGTCAGTCACCCCGCAGCAGATTGGACAGTTCCACCGCCGACTTGACGCTCATCTTCTCGAACACGCGCGCGCGGTGCACTTCCACCGTGCGCACGCTGATGTTCAGCTGGTCGGCGATCAGCTTGTTGGGCAGACCCTGGATCACCAGGTTCATCACCTCGCGCTCGCGGTCGGTCAGTTCGGCCATGCGCTGGGCGCGCTGGCCGAGTTGCTGACGCGCCTCGATGGCGCGCTCGCTGATCTGCAGCGCCTGCTCGACACGGTCGACCAGCGCGTTGTCGGAGAACGGCTTTTCGACGAAATCAAAGGCGCCGCGCTTGACGGCCGAGACAGCGGTGGGCACATCGCCGTGGCCGGTCAGGAAGATCACCGGCAGCGCGTCGCCCAGGCCGCGCTCCTGCAAGCGCTCGAACAAGGCCAGGCCGCTCATGCCGGGCATGCGCACATCCAGCAGCAGGCAGGCCGGCGCATCGGGCCAGTTGGCACCGCGGCCGGGGCGCGCATCCAGCATGGCCTCGAACTCCTCGGCGCTGGCGAAGCCTTCCGAGAGCAGACGGCGCGAACGCAGCAGCCAGGCCAGCGCATCGCGCACGACCTCTTCGTCATCGACCAGATAGACCATGGGCAGCGGGTGGCGGTTCATCGGTTCTCCTCGGCAGCCATGCTATCGGACGGCAGCGTGAAGCGGAATTCGGTGCCGGTGCCGCCCTGCGGGCCGGCTTCGCTGCGGCTCTCGAAATCCATCGCGCCGCCATGCTGTTCGATCACCGTGCGGCACAGGCTCAGGCCCAGGCCCAGGCCCATGCCTTCGCTGCGAGTGGTGAAGAAGGGCGTGAAGAGCTGCTTGGCCACGCCGGGCGCAATGCCCGGGCCGCGATCGATCACCGTGATGCTGACCCAGCGAGGCGAGACCTGCGTGACGCGCAGCGTCAGCACGCGCTCGGCCAGCGGTGTGGCGGGCTCCATGGCCTGGATGCCGTTGCGGCTGAGGTTCAGCAGCACTTGCTCGACCATGGTGCGGTCGCAGCGCACGCGCGGCGCCGGATCAGGCAGCTCCACATCGATGCGCGCGCCGCTCTTGCGCGCCTGCAGGCGCACCAGCGGCAGCACCGCGTCGAACAGCTGGTCGACGCCGATCACCTCGCGCGCCTGGTCGCGCCGGCGCACGAAGTCGTGCACGCTCTTGATCACGCGGCCGGCGCGCTCGGCCTGCTCGGCGATGCGGGTCAGGGCCTGGCGCACCATGGCCGGAGTCTGCGGATCATTGGCTTCGCGCGTGACCAGGTTCAGCGAGGCCGTGGCGTAGCTGGCGATGGCCGACAGCGGCTGGTTCAGCTCATGGCTCAGCAAGGAGGCCATCTCGCCCACGGTAGCCAGGCGGGCGGTGGCCTGCAGCCGGTCCTGCTGCTGGCGCGAGAGTTCCTCGACGCGGCGCTGAGCCGAGACATCCAGCACCGCGCTCATCCAGCCGGTCTGTTCACCCTGGGCGTTCTTCAGCGGCGCTTCGAAGATCAGCACCGGGAAGCGCTCGCCGCTGCGGCGCATGAACACCGTCTCGAAGCCCTGGCGCTGCTCGGGCGCCAGGTCACGGCGCTGGCGCCGCTCGGCATGGCGGCGCTGGTACTCGGCGACGAATTCGGGCGGCCAGTAGGGCGGGATCGGCTGGGCCAGCAGCTCTTCGGGCGTGAAGCCGACGATGGTGCAGAAGGCCGGGTTCACATAGGTGATGTTGCCGTCCATGTCGCGCGCGCGCAGGCCGGTGATCAGCGAGTTCTCCATGGCCTGCCGGAAGGCCAGCGCCTCGGCCAGCGCGGCTTCGGCATAGGCGCGCCGGCGCACGTCGCGCGCCAGCAGCAGCACCACGGCGAACAACATCAGCGACAGGCCCAGCACCAGCGCGGTGGTCAGGTTGGGAATCAGCTTGGGCTGCCCGGCGGCGCTGTTGCCGCGCAGCTGAAGCGTCAGGCCCGGCAGGTCGACCAGGCGCTCGGCCACGTAGAAGCCGGCGCCGCGCGTCAGGCCGGTGCGGGCCAGGCGGGTGCCATCGCCTTCGACGAAGGAAATCTCGTGGCCGCGTGCCAGCTCGGCCGGCACGGCTTCTTCAAGCAGCTGGCGCAGGCCGACCGTGGCGACAATGAAGGATTCCACCTCACCGGCGCGCAGGCGCGGCAGGCACAGGTCCACCACTTCCAGCCCTTCGCCCCCGGCCAGCGGCACGAAGTAGCTGCGCGAATAGAGCTGGGCACCCTGGCGCAGCGCGGCCACGCAGGCCAGCTCGGTTTCCAGCTGCATCTGCTCGCGGCTGATCTGGCTGAACAGCGGCGGCGCGTAGGGCGAGTCTTCGGCCGCCACCACACTGCGGTTGGCATCGCGGTACTCGATCCGCAGCAGGCTGCGAGCGCGGCGTAGCAGCTCGGAGGCATCGGCATGCCAGCGCGGCGCCTGGGCCGATTCCCACAGCAGGGACTGCAGGCCTTGCAGTTCGCGACCGCCCAGCTGCTTGGCGCGGGCCGCGACTTCGGTGACGGCCTGCTCGACCTGTTCCTGCGCACGGGCGGCTTCATAGCTGAGCGTCAGGCCCACCAGCAGCGATTGCGCCACCAGCAGCAGGCTGACCAGCGCACCCCACAGCAGCGGCCGGCGCCAACGCCGCCAGCGCAGCGGCGATGCGGCCGGGCCGAAGCTTTTGGCGGGGTCGAGCTTGTTGTTGTCGATCATGGTGTCAGTGCGCGCAGTATCGGCGCCCCGCCTGGCGCGGCGATGCGCAGTTTCGCGTATCGGGACGCCCGCACGAATGGCGCACACTGGCGGCCAGCGAGCCGATGTCCCTGACAGCTGTCTGCCAGTTCGGCGCTCCTACAATCGCCCGTCCCTAGCGGCCAGACTCGAGACCAAGACATGCCAACGTCCGAACAAAAACGCGCCCAGCTGCGTCAAGCTGCGCTGGAGTATCACGAGTTCCCGACGCCGGGGAAGATCGCTGTCACACCCACCAAACAGCTGGTCAATCAGCGCGATCTGGCGCTGGCCTATTCGCCCGGCGTGGCCGCGGCCTGCGAAGAGATCGTGGCCGATCCGGCCAATGCCTACCGTTACACCTCGCGCGGCAATCTGGTGGCGGTGGTCACCAACGGCACCGCCGTGCTGGGCCTGGGCGATATCGGCCGCTGGCCTCCAAGCCGGTGATGGAAGGCAAGGGCGTGCTGTTCAAGAAGTTCGCCGGCATCGATGTGTTCGACCTGGAGATCCAGGAGCGCGACCTCGACAAACTGGTGGACGTGATCGCGGCGCTGGAGCCGACGTTT
>JACDQM010000156.1 GCA_015657635.1 Roseateles sp. | reverse complement strand
CTTTTTTTTGCCCGTCATGCAGCGGCAGGGCCTGCAGGGCGGTCGGCATAATCGGTCGATGCTCTGGATCAAAGCCTTTCACATCGTCTTCGTGGCCTCCTGGTTTGCCGGCCTGTTCTATATGCCGCGCATCTTCGTCAACCTGGCGATGGTGCCCGCCGACAGCCACGCCGAGCGCGAACGCCTGCTGCTGATGGCACGCAAGCTCTACAAGTTCATGACACTGCTGATGATCCCGGCCGTGGCGCTGGGGATCTGGTTGTGGGCTTTGAACTTTGACGGCTTCAATCGCGGCTGGCTGCATGCCAAGCTTGCGCTGGTGCTGCTGGTGGTCGGTTATCACCATGCCTGCAAGTCCATCCTGCGGCGCTTCGAGCAGATGGCCAATCAGCGCAGTCATCGCTGGTTCCGCGTCTTCAACGAAGTCTCAGTGCTGCTGTTCGCCGCCATCGTGGTGCTGGTGGTGGTGAAGCCCTTCTGAGCATGGTGCGACGACTGCCGCCTTCGCTGCCGCGGCGTCGCAGTTCGGCCAGCCTGCTGGCGCTGAGCTATGCCTGCCTGGTGGTCTACGCCAGTCTTTACCCCTTCGCGCCCTGGCAGTGGCCGCCGGGGCTGACCGGTCTGGCGTTGTTGCAACTGCCCTGGCCGCGCTACCACGGCAACTTTGACATCCAGTCCAATCTGCTCGGCTATTTGCCGCTGGGCCTGCTGCTGATGGCCGCGGCTGTGCGCACTGGGTTGCGGCTGCGCCAGGGGCTGCTGCTGGCGCTGCTGACGCCGGCGCTGTTGTCCTTCGCGCTCGAGTGTCTGCAGTATTTCCTGCCCGGCCGCGTGCCCTCGGCATTGGACTGGCTGCTCAATGCCGCTGGCGCGGCGCTCGGCGCCTTGCTGGGCCTGGCGTTGCATGCGGTCGGCGGGCTGACCCGCTGGCATGGCTGGCGTGAGCGCTGGTTCGTGCCGCAGAGTGCTGGTGCGCTGGCCTTGCTGGCGATCTGGCCGATGGGCCTGCTGTTTCCGCCGCCGGTTCCGCTGGGACTTGGGCAGGTGCTGCCGCGGCTGCAAGCCGGGCTCGGGCAGCTGCTGGCTGACACGCCCTGGGCCTTGCAGCGGGCGAGCGAGGCGATGCCTGTCCATGCCGCGCTGCCGCCCGGTTTGGAGGCACTGCTCACCGCGCTCGGCCTGCTGGCGCCTTGTCTGCTTGCCCTGTCGGTGGCGCGGCCCGGAGCCCAGCGTCTTGCGCTGGTGGTGGGTGCCGCTGGCGTGGGCGTGTTGGCTACCGGGCTGTCTACGGCGCTGAATTTCGGTCCCCAACATGCCTGGGCCTGGCTCACACCGGGCAGCCTCGCCGGCTTGGCGCTGGGCCTGTTGGTGGGCGGGGTGATGTGCCTGGTGTCGCGGCGGGCCGCGGCGGCCTGGGGCCTGGTGGCCACAACGGCGCTGATCGCGCTGGTCAGCGAGGCACCGACGGACCCCTACCTGGCTCAGAGCCTGGCGGCCTGGGAACTGGGCCGCTTCATCCACTTCTACGGCCTGGCGCAGTGGCTGGGCTGGCTCTGGCCGTCCGCCGTGCTGGTCTGGCTGCTGGCCCTGTTGACGCAGCGGGGATGAGCCCTCGCAGGGCAGCGGCTTCCGACGCCCTGCCTACAATCCGGCCATGAGCTATTTCCAGCGCCACATCTTCTTTTGCCTGAACCAGCGCGACAACGGCGAGAACGCCTGCGCGCAGCATGGTGCGCAACAGGCCTTCGACCATTGCAAGGCCAAGGTGCGTGACCTGGGCCTGGCCGGGCCGGGTGGCGTGCGTGTCAACAAGGCAGGGTGCCTGGACCGCTGCGCCGGCGGGCCGGTGGCCGTGGTCTATCCCGATGCCGTCTGGTACAGCTTTGTCGACAGCAGCGATATCGACGAGATCGTCGAGCAGCATCTGCAGAACGGGCAGGTGGTCGAGCGCCTGCTCTTGCCCGACAACGTTGGTCGTTGAAGCCGGTCCGTGAACTCTCAGACTGAGAAGCGCCTGATCGCCGGCCCCGCCGGGATGATCGAGTGCGCGATTGACGAGCCGCCCGCCAACGGCCAGACCTTGCGCGGCGTTGCGGTGATCTGCCACCCCAACCCGACGCAGGGCGGCACGCTGGACAACAAGGTGGTGCAGACGCTGGCCCGCGCCTTCGTACAACTGGGCTATCGCTCGGTGCGCTTCAACTTCCGCGGCATCGGGGCCTCGGAGGGCGGCTGGGACGAGGGTCGTGGCGAGGTGGATGACGCCTTGGCGGTGATCGATGCCTTCCGCGATGCTGAGCTGCCTCTGGCGCTGGCGGGCTTTTCCTTTGGCGGCTATGTGGCGTCGCGCGCGGCGCAGCGCCTGCCGCACGACGCACCGGCCGAGCGCCTGGTGCTGGTCGGTCCGGCCACCAGCCGTTTCGATACGGCGCCGGTGCCGGCCGATACCCTGGTGATCCACGGTGAGACGGACGATGTCGTGCCGCTGGCCTCGGTGCTGGACTGGGCGCGGCCGCAGTCACTGCCGGTCACGGTGGTGCCGGGCGTGGGGCACTTCTTTCATGGCAAGTTGCCCCTGTTGAAGGACATCGTGCTGCGCGGCTGGCACCGTTGAAGCCAGCGGCTGCGGCCTCATTTTCAAGCTTTCCTTCCCTCCTGCTTTTCTTCCTGACTGGTTCTTTCCGATGAAGCGTCTGATTGCCTTCACCCTGGCCGCGGCCAGTGCCTTCCATGCCTGGGCCCAGGCGCCGCAGCCGCCCGAGATCGCGGCTCGCAACTACCTGCTGCTGGACGTCACCTCCAACCAGGTGCTGGCCGAGCGCGAAGCCGATCAGGCGCAGGATCCGGCCTCGCTGACCAAGCTGATGACGGCCTATATCGTGTTCGGCGCGCTGCGCGACAAGAAGCTGACGCTGGATCAGCAACTGAGCGTCTCGCAGCGGGCCTGGGATGAACGCAAGGGCGATCCCTCGCTGATGTTCATCGACACGACCATGCGGCCCAAGGTCGACGAACTGCTGCGCGGCATGATCATCCAGTCGGGCAACGACGCGTCGGTGGCGCTCGCCGAAGGTGTGGCGGGCACGGTGGAGCAGTTCGTCGCGATGATGAACCGCCAGGCCCAGGCCTGGGGGCTGAAGAACACCGAGTTCAAGAACGTCACCGGCATGACCGAGCCGGGCCACAAGAGCAGCGCGCGCGATCTGTCGGTGATCGCCGGCCATCTGGTGCGCGACTTTCCGCAGTACTACGGCTATTACTCGCAGCGCGAGTACACCTTCAACAAGATCCGCCAGCACAACCGCAACCTGCTGCTGGGCCGTGACCCGAGCGTGGACGGCATGAAGACCGGCTACACCGATGCGGCCGGCTATTGCCTGGTCACCAGCGCGGTGCGCGAGTTCCCGAATGGCAAGCGCCGCCTGCTGAGCGTGGTGCTGGGCACGGCCTCGCGCGAGGCGCGTGCTTCGGAAAGCCAGAAGCTGCTGAACTGGGGCTACTCGGCCTTCGATGCCGTGCGCCTGTTCGACAAGGGCCAGGCCATCAGCACGGTGCCGGTGTGGAAGGGCGCGACGCCCGAGGTGAAGTTGGGCGCGACGGAAGCGGTCTTTGTGGCCGTGCCGCGCGGCGAAGGTGGCAAGCTGCAAAGCCGCATCGAGCGCACCGATCCGCTGGTGGCGCCGCTGACGCAGGGCCAGCGCGTCGGCACGCTGAAGGTCATGACGGCCGCCGGCACGCCGGTGGCCGAGGTGCCGCTGCTGGTGCAGCAGGAAGTGCCGCTGGCCGGTGTCTTCGGCCGTGCCTGGGATGCCATCCGGCTTTGGATCAAGTGATTTGGCGCCCGGCAGGGGTAAGCTGATGAGCTTGAGCAGAAGGGACATGCCATGAACCACGCCTTGCCCGATGTGCCGTGCTATCTGAACGGCGAGTTCGGTCCGCTTGCCGAGGCCAAGGTGTCGGTGATGGACCGGGGGTTCATCTTTGGCGATGGTGTCTATGAGATGGTGCCCGTCTACGGCCGGCGCCTGTTCCGTTTCGATGCGCATATGGAGCGCCTGGAGCGCAGCATGGCCAAGCTGCGCATCGAAGCGCCGATGACCCGCGCCGAGTGGCTGGCGATCGCACGCCAGCTGATCGCTGCGGTGCCGGCGGACGAGCAGTGGGTCTATCTGCAGGTGACGCGCGGCGTGGCGCCACGCAACCATGTGATGCCGCCGGACATCGCGCCCACCGTGTTCGCCTACAGCAGCGCGGCCCAGCTGCTGACGCCTGAGCAGCGCCACCGTGGCGTCTCCTGCGTGACGGCGCGCGATTTCCGCTGGGAGCGCGGCGACATCAAGAGCACCTCGCTGCTCGGCAATGTGCTGGCGCGCCAGATCTCGGCGGATGCCGGTGCGGTCGAGACCATCATGTTCCGCGACGCGCACCTGACCGAGGCCTCGGCCTCCAATGTGTGGATCGTCAAGGAAGGCGCACTGCTCGGGCCGCCCAAGAGCGAGCATGTGCTGGAGGGCGTGCGCATCGAGTTGCTGCGCGAGCTGTGCGAGGAATGCGGTATCGGCTTCAACCTGCGGCCGATCGCCGAGGACGAGGTGATGAGCGCGGACGAAATCATCCTGAGCTCGGCCACCAAGGAAGTGCTGGCGGTGACGACACTGGACCACGAGCCGGTCGGTCATGGCGCGCTGCGTGGCAAGCCGGGGCCGGTGTATGCAAGGCTGTACGAAGGCTATCAGCGCGCCAAGCGGCTGCAATCAATCTGAGCGCGAGGAGCGCTGAACCATGAATCGCCCAATCCCGCCCGAAGAGTCGCTGATCGAGTACCCGTCGCGTTTCCCCATCAAGGTGATGGGTGCGCATGTCGAGGGTTTCGTCGAGGCGATCACCTTCGTCGCCCAACGCTTTGACCCCGGCTTCGATCCCGCCACCATCGAGCAACGCCCCAGCAAGGCGGGCAACTACCTGGGTTTGACCATCACCGTCACGGCGACCAGCCGCGAGCAGCTCGATGAGCTCTACCGCACGCTGACCACGCACCCGATGGTCAAGGTGGTGCTTTGAGTTGGTTCAGCTGGGTTCGCCGACGCTGAGGCGCTCGTCCAGTTCACGCCGCTTGGCGGGCGCCGCCTCGTCGCCATTGCGCGCGGCAATGTCGTACCAGTAGCGCGCCAGACGCAGATCCGTCGGCAGGCCAAGCCCGGTCTCGTACATCGAGGCCAGCAGGTATTGCGCCCCCACGTCACCGCCCTTGGCCGCTTCGCGATACCAATGAGCCGCCTGAGCCATGTCGGCAGGTGCGCCGCGCCCGAGGTAGAAGGCGGTCGCGATGGCCATCTGTGCATCCACACTGCCATGGGCTGCGGCCGCAGCGAACCATCGCATGGCCAAGCGCAGGTCAGGCTTGCCGAGTGCGCCTTGCTCGTGCAACTGGCCCAGCGCGAATTCGGCGCTCACAAAGCCCTGGGCTGCCGCGCGCTCCAGCAGGCGTTTGGCCTCACGCGGATTGGGCCGGGGCAGTTCGCCGCGCAGATGCATCATCGCCAGGTTGTAGTCAGCCAGGGGCAGGCGTTGCGCCGACAGTGCGGTGAAGCCGCGTGCTGCCGCCTTCAAGTCGCCACTGGCATAGGCGCCGAGTGCCTGCTCCATCGCATCTGGCGCCGCTGCGGCGGGCGAAAAGGGCGCCAGCGCGAGCCACAGCGCAATGACGGCCATTCGATTCATCGGGTATTGCATGGCATGAACTCCGCGCTGAGAGGCTAGTGCATCTCTGGGTCGTCTGAGCCCGGTGTGGGCTTACAGCCTTGCCCTAACATTCCGCCATGATTGTGAAAAACCTCGGGCGTGTCGATTACGCGCCCACTGAAGCCGCGATGCGCGCCTTCACTGAAGCGCGCGGTGCCACCACACAGGACGAACTCTGGCTGTGCGAGCTCCCGCCCACCTACACACAGGGCTTGGCCGGCAAGTCTGATCATGTGCTGAACCCGGCCGGCATCCCGGTGGTGCAGACGAATCGCGGCGGCCAGGTGACCTACCACGGGCCGGGACAGGTGGTGGCCTACCCCCTGGTGGACCTGCAGCGACTCGGGATCTATGTGCGCGAGTATGTCTTTCGCTTGGAGACGGCGGTGATACAGACGCTGGAGGGTTTTGGCGTCACCGGTCATCGGGTAGCCGGCGCGCCGGGCATCTATGTGCGCTTGGACGATCCCGGCTCCCATGCTGCGCTGGCCGGCCCGGCGCCAGCCGATGACCCTTTTCGGGGCCTGGGCAAGATCGCCGCTTTAGGCATCAAGATCAGCCGGCATTGCAGCTACCACGGCGTGGCCCTCAATGTGGCGATGGACTTGCAACCCTTCGCCGGCATCAACCCTTGCGGCTATGCCGGACTGGCGACGGTGGACCTCGCTACACTTCGGGTCTTTACGGATTGGCCCACGGTGGCCCAGCGTTTCGGTGAGCGGCTTGAGGCCCAGCTGGTGCGCTGAGACTGAAAGAGCGGGCGCGCATGCCGACCGAGAACATCACTCACGAAGCCAAGACCGGCGAGGCCTATGACGCCAGCGCCAAGCAAAAGGCCCAGGCCAAGACCGCGCGCATCCCCATCAAGGTGGTGCCGGCCGAGACACTGAAGAAGCCTGACTGGATCCGCGTCAAGGCCGGCTCGCCGAGCACGCGTTTCTACGAGATCA
Organism: Roseateles sp.; assembly: GCA_015657635.1. Lineage (GTDB taxonomy): Bacteria > Pseudomonadota > Gammaproteobacteria > Burkholderiales > Burkholderiaceae_C > JACDQM01. The sequence goes on along the minus strand of JACDQM010000156.1, from coordinate 10,498 downwards.
AGCAGATCCTGCGCGAGCAGAAGCTGCACACGGTCTGCGAGGAGGCCTCTGCCCGAATATCGGGGAATGCTTCGGCAAGGGCACGGCCACCTTCATGATCATGGGCGACAAGTGCACGCGGCGCTGCCCCTTCTGCGATGTGGGCCACGGTCGTCCGGACCCGCTGGATGCGGACGAGCCGGTCAATCTGGCCAAGACCATCGCCGCGTTGAAGCTCAAGTACGTGGTGATCACCAGCGTTGACCGCGACGACCTGCGCGATGGCGGCGCCGGCCATTTCGCCGAGTGCATCACCAAGGTTCGTGAGCTCAGCCCGGCCACCCAGATCGAGGTGCTGGTGCCTGACTTCCGCGGGCGCATGGACCGCGCGCTGGACATCCTGAAGGCTGCGCCGCCGGATGTGATGAACCACAACCTCGAGACCGCGCCGCGCCTGTACAAGGAAGCGCGCCCGGGCTCGGACTATGAGTTCAGTCTGAACCTGCTCAAGCGCTTCAAGGAAGAGGTGCCAGGCGTGCCGACCAAGAGCGGCATCATGGTGGGGCTGGGCGAGACCGATGAGGAAGTGCTGCAGGTGATGCGCGATATGCGCGCGCACAACATCGACATGCTGACTATCGGCCAATACCTGGCCCCCTCGGGCCACCATCTGCCGGTGCGCCGCTATGTGCACCCGGACACCTTCAAGATGTATGAGGTCGAAGCCTACAAGATGGGCTTCACGCACGCTGCCGTCGGCGCGATGGTGCGCTCAAGCTATCACGCGGATCAGCAGGCGCATGAGGTGCTGAACTCGGGCGCTCGCGAGGCGGGCTGAAGCTGTGACAGCGGCTCAGCGGTAGCCGACTCGGGCTCTGAATTCGTCAAGCATGCGCTGGTAGCTGCCGTCCCTGCGCATCTGGCTCAGGCCTTGGCTGAACTGCAGCGCGAGGCGCTCGCCTTGTGGACTTTGCTTGGAAAAGGCCAGCCAGAAGCCATCCATCGAGACAATGCCGGTGCGCCTGAGCTTGGCGCGGAAATCCGGCGTGTTGTCGATGCGCATCCAGCCTGGAGTTCGGTTGAGCAGAATGTAATCAACCCGGCGGCTCAGCAGCATGCGGATTAGAGCCGTGTCTGACACGGCACTGAACTTCTGGATGCGGCTGTCATGCATGAACTCGCTGGGGTAGGTGTAGCCCTTGGTGTAAGCCACGCGCTTGCCGCGCAGATCAGACAAGCGCATTTCCGGCGTCGGATCGTCGGCACGGCCAAAGATCGACAACTCTTCTTCGAACATGGCCGGTTGGTGCCACAGATAGTCGCTGCGGTTGTCGTCCGTGATCGTGGCGTTGAAGCAGCCAGCCACTTGGCCGGTCTTGGCATACAGCATGCAGCGAGAAAACGGCACGGCAATGATCCTGACCGTCAGCCCCTGCGTGGCGAAGACGGCGCGGACCAGATCGACGGCGAAACCTACAGGCGCTGCTTGAGGTCCGCCCGATCCCGCCGAACTGTAGGGGGACCAGTCATCCTCGCCGGCCAGCACGATCTCGGCAGGCGCTTGGCCGGTGGCCATTGTTTGCGCAGGCGCCAGCGTTGAGAGCCCCAGCGTCAGCACCAGGGCCACGCCTGTCGACAGCCGAACCACCTGCGGGCAGGTGGCTTCTGTCGACGGAAGGGTCCCAGCATTTGGTGCTCCAGGCTCAGCTTGCTTCCGCCAGGAGCTTTTCAACCAGCGCATGCAAGGCCGGGAAGTCAGGCGCGCCAACATAGCGCTTGACGATCTGGCCGCGTTTGTCGATCAGCAGCGTGGTGGGCGTCAACCGGATGTCGCCAAAGCGCTGGGCGATCTCGCCGGTGTTGTCGATTGCCACACCGAAAGGCAGCTTGCGGCTCTCGGCAAAGCGCGCCACATAGGCGGGCGGGTCATAACTCATGGCCACCGCGAGGGTGTCGAATCCGCGCTGCTTGAACTTCTCATGCGTGGCCATCAGCTCGGGCATTTCGAGCACGCAAGTGGCGCAGCTGGTGGCCCAGAAGTTGACCAGCACGACCTTGCCCTGCCATTGCGAGGAGACATGTTTGCTGCCATCCAGCAGCACATAGTCGACGACGGGTGCCGTTGGGCGCTGTGCCAGGCTCTGATAGCCGAGCAGCCCGGCCACAGCCAGACCGGCAGCAAGCAGGAAGGGCGCAAGAAAACGAGGCAGCTTCTTCATGCGTTCCAGTTTAGACCAGAGCTCATGCCCGCAGAACCTTGCGGGTCACGCTGCTGGCTTACATGCCGCGCGACAGTTCGAACAGCAGTACCGAGGGCATGGCATCGATCAGGTGGCTGCGCGAGACGCGAGCGATGCGATCACTGGTCGCTGTGGACAGCTGGGTCAGGTGTTCGTGGTCCAACACTTCGATGAAGCTGAACTCAGGCACTTCTCGCAGCAGGTCTCGACGCAGCACATCAAAGGCTGCGGTGCGTTGCGTGGCCTCGAAAATGATGCCATGTGGCAGGCCATCCATGCAGAACTGCGAGGCCTCGTCCATATTGTTGACCACGTCGATGATCAGGCCCATGTGGCGCACGGCTTCCTGAATCTGCGCGCGGAGATCTCGCCTGGGTGTGACGATCAGCAGGTGGCTGCCGGCCAGAGGTTTGGAGTTGGCAGACGGCAGATGCTCGGGCTCTTTCTCCACCACGGGCGGCGGTGCCACGGGTGGGCTGCTTTCATCGCCCACGGTCTGCGGAAACTCCAGGGTCAGCACGGTGATGCTGCTTTCGTCCTCGCGCAGCGGCAGCACGCCCATCGTCAAGGCGGTCTGTTCAAGCAGGCGCCAGGCCAGTGAATTCAATGTGGCGGGCGCCGGTGCTGAACGGGAGTCATCCAGCATGTCCATCGAACGGTGCGCAAAGCGGCAGACCAGGCGCGCCTTGGTCGGCCAGGGCGTCAGATCGAGCCGCAGGTCGACGGAGGAGTGCGTGCTGGTCAGGGCCCAGTCCATCAAGGCATTGAGCAGACCGAAAATCAGCGAGCCATCGGCATAGACCTCGACCGGCTTGAGCACCTGGCGGATCTGGATCCCGCGGGCCTGTGTTTCTCGGCTTCGATGCGCCAGCACGCTGCGCAAGAGCTGCGTCAGGTGAACGCGTTCGCGCGCCAGCTTGATCCGGCCTGAGGCCAGGCGCGCCAGTTGCTGCCCCATCATCCCGGCCTCACGGGCATGCGCCACGCTTTCGCGCAGTGCGCGCAAGCCTTGACGGTCGATCTGGCCGGTCACGATAAGGTTGTGGATGCGCTCCAGCGCGCCGCTCAGCGGGCCGGCGATCTCAGCGCCGATCTGCTGCACGATCTCTGCCCATTGAGCATGGCTCGGCCCCTGCGCCATATCGTTGGCGGCACCACTGACCTTGACGGGCGGGGCGGGCGGTTGGCTGGGCATGGGGCGCAAAAGGGCTGTGGCTTCGGGGCTATTCTGGGGATCGGGCGGCCCCGGCTTGTATCAAGCGAAGCGGTCGCCATGGTCCGGGCCTGCTCTTGCAGCGTCCATCCCCCGTCTCGGGGGAAACCTTGGGGGGCTTGTGCCAGCGCGGCGCCGTGTGCGCAATTTCGCACGGACTGCGCCGGTGTGGCGGGGGTCAGGTGATGACGCCGCGTTCGCGCAGCAGCGCAATCTGCTGTTCGCTCAGCCCGGCTTCAGCGAGTACGTCCAGCGTGTGCTGGCCCAGCAGCGGGGGGGCGTGGCGGTAGCTGATAGGGGTGGCGGACAGCTTGATCGGGTTGGCCACCAGGCGGAGCTTGTCGCTGAGCGGGTGCCCCATCGCGACGGTCATCTCACGGGCCTGGACCTGTGGATCGGCAAAGGCCTCGGCCAGGTTGTTGATGGCGCCACAGGGAACTTTGGCTGCTTCCAATGCGCTCAGCCAGTCGTTGCGCGGCCGCGTGGCCACGACAGCGGCGATCTCTGGCACCAGAATGGCGCGGTGCCGGACGCGGTCGGCGTTCTTCGCGAACCGAGGGTCGGTGGCCCAGTCCGGGCGTCCGGCGATCTCGGCGAACTTGGCGAACTGGCTGTCATTGCCGACGGCCAGGATCAGATGCCCATCGCTGCTGGCAAAGACCTGGTAGGGCACGATGTTCTGGTGCGCATTGCCCATGCGCTTGGGTGCGACGCCGGTGCACAGGTAGTTGGAACCCAGATTGGCCAGCATTGCCAGCTGCGTATCGAGCAGCGCCATATCGATCACCTGGCCCTGGCCGGTGGCATCGCGGTGACGCAGAGCGGCCAGGATGGCGACGGTGGCATACAGGCCGGTGAAGAGGTCGGCCACCGCAACGCCGACCTTCTGCGGGCCACCGCCGGGCAGGTCGTCTCGTTCGCCGGTGACACTCATCAAGCCGCCGATGCCTTGCACCGCGTAGTCATAGCCCGCGCGGTCCTTGTAGGGTCCGGTCTGGCCGAAGCCAGTGATGGAGCAGATCACCAGCCCCGGGTTTGCCGCCAGCAGCGTCGGCGCATCAAGCCCATAGCGTGCCAGGTCGCCGACCTTGAAGTTTTCCACCAGCACATCCACCTGGCCGGCCAGCTCCCGTATCAAGGCCTGACCCTCGGGCTTGGCGATGTCGATGGCGATCGAGCGCTTGTTGCGGTTGGCACCCAGGTAGTAGGCGGCTTCCGAAGTGTCCCGGCCGTCGGCGTCGCGCAGATAGGGCGGGCCCCAGGCGCGGGTGTCATCGCCGCTACCCGGGCGTTCGACCTTGATCACGTCGGCGCCGAGGTCGGCCAGGGTTTGCGTGCACCAGGGGCCGGCAAGCACACGGGACAAGTCGAGCACGCGCACGCCATCGAGCGCGCCAGGGGTGGGGGTGGTCGGGGTCTGCATGAAGGCATTGTGCGACAGCAGCTGACGAGGCCGTGCGCATGGCGGCATCGATAATGCGTCGATGAAACGCTCACTTTCTTCGGCCCGCGCGCTTGCGGCAGTCCTGCTGCTCGCGTTGGGAATTGCGGCCTGCGCGCCGAAGCTCGATTGGCGGGAAGTGCGTCCTGAGGGGGCGGGGCTGAAGGCCTTGTTCCCGTGCAAGCCGACGGTGGAAAGCCGCGCCGCGGAGCGCACGGGGGCAGCCGCGACTCCAGCCATGGGCCTGGCCGTCTGCCGGGTGGATGAGCTCAGTGTCTCGGTGTCCTGGGCGGATGTGCCCGAACCCGCTCAGGTCGGGCCGGCACTGCGGCAGATGCGGGAGTCGCTGCTGGGCAAGCTTCAGGTGCCCTCGGACGCGACCCAGGCCGTGACCGTGGCGGGCATGACGCCGAATGAGCAGACGCTGCAGCAGGTCTTTCTGGTGGCGGGCGCTGGTGCGGCGGCGCGTCAGGGCTCGATCGCGGTTTTCGCGAGGGGCTTGCGGGTCTACCAGCTGGTGATGATGGGCGCGCGGCCTGGGGCCGAGGCGTCGCAGACGTGGGAGACGCTGCTGGGCTCCATCAAGCTGGAGCCATGAGCGCCGTGCTGGGTTCGCGCGCTGCGCTGCTGGTTTTCGCGAGCTTTGCCTTCGCCTACTTTTTCTCGGCGCTGCTGCGTGCGGTGACCGCGACGCTGGCGCCGGTGTTCAGCGCCGAACTGGAGCTGGCCGCCTCGGATCTCGGCTTGCTGGCCGGCGCCTATTTTTTGGGCTTCTCTGCGATGCAGCTGCCGCTGGGGAGCGCGCTGGATCGTTGGGGGTCCAAGCGGGTGCTGTTGGCCCTTCTCTCAGTCGCTGTGCTGGGCTGCGCCGGATTTGCTCTGGCGCAAAGCTTCACCGGCATGATGCTGACGCGGGTGCTGATCGGCGTTGGCGTGTCAGCCTGCCTGATGGCGCCGCTGACCGCGTTCCGGCAAAGCTTCTCGGCAGCCGCGCAGTTGCGGGCGAATTCCTGGATGCTGATGACCGGATCGCTGGGGATGCTGGCGTCGACGCTGCCGGTGCAATGGCTGCTGCCCGCGCTGGGCTGGCGCGGTCTGTTCTGGCTGCTGGCGGCGCTGCTGCTGCTGGCCATGCTGTTGCTGGCGCTGCTGATCCCGCGCGACGCACCGGCGGCAGCGGCCGATGCCCGGGGAGGGAGCTATGCCCAGGTCTTCCGTTCGCCCTTGTTCATCCGCTTGCTGCCGCTCGGGCTGCTGCCGTATGGGGGTATGGTGGCCGTGCAGTCCCTGTGGGCCGGGCCGTGGCTGACCCGCGTCTGCGGCTGGAGCCAGGCAGAAGCCGCGCAGGGCTTGTTCTTTCTTAACCTGGTGATGCTGTTCACCTTTCTCGCCTGGGGCTTGTTGATGCCAAGGTTGGCGGCGCATGGCTGGGGCGCATTGCGGCTGCTCAAGTGGCTGTTGCCGTTTGGGCTGGCGAGCCTGCTGCTGGCCGTTGCGCTGGGGCACCGCAGTGGTGTCTGGGCCTGGGTGCTGTTCTGCGTCGGCACCTCGGTGGTCACTCTGTCACAGCCTGCCGTCGGCCAAGCCTTCGATGCCCGCCTGGCCGGCGTGCCTTGTCAGCCTTCAATTTGGTGATTTTTCGTCGGCGTCTTTGCGGTGCAGTGGGGCATCGGGCTTGCCGTTGACGCCTTGCTGGCCAGCGGTTGGAGCACACAAGCAGCTTTTCAAGGCGCATTTGCGGTGCTGGCCGGCGGTTTCGCACTGGCGTATCTCTGGTTTGTGCTGCCGGACAGTATCCGGGCGGCAGCGGGACGATAATCCGGCCATGACCGGTTTGCTGTTGATCGCCCATGCCCCGCTGGCCTCCGCGCTTGCGACGGTGGCAGAGCACACGTTCCCGAACTGTGCCCCGCAGGTCACCGCGCTTGATGTGACGCCGGAGATGTCGGTCGACGAGGTGGAAGCGCGTGCCCGCGCCCTGCTGAGCGACGCAGGACATGCCGAGGTGCTGGTGCTGACTGATGTGTTCGGCGCCACGCCCTGCAACGCCGCCCAACGTCTGCTGGACGAGGCCGGGCATGTGCAGGTCGTCAGCGGTGTCAACGTGCCCATGCTCTGGCGCACGCTTTGTTATTCGTCGGAGCCCTTGGCGGAGCTGGTGACAAGGGCGTCCGAGGGCGGCGTCAAGGGCATCGTCAAGGCTGAACCCGACCCTTCCTCCAATACCTCGTGCGATAGCTGCAGATGCTCAAGTCCACTCTCCTGATCAGCAACAAACTGGGCTTGCATGCCCGCGCATCCGCCAAGCTGACAAAGCTGGCCGGCGGTTTCCAGTGTGAGGTGTTCCTGAGCCGCAATGGCCGCCGCGTCAATGCCAAGAGCATCATGGGCGTGATGATGCTGGCCGCGGGAATGGGCTCCCAGGTCGAACTGGAGACCGAAGGCGCCGATGAGGCGCAGGCACAGCAGGCCATCACTGCCCTCGTGAACGACAAGTTCGGCGAGGGCGAGTGAGTCGAGCCTGCCGGGCGCGCGGTCACTCCAGGAAGTGACGCCGGTAGCGCGCCGGCAGGTCAGCGATGCGCATCATCAACGGCAGGTCCGCCGTGTTGAAGTCGGGGTCCCAGGCCGGTGCGCCCAGCACACGGGCGCCGCAGCGCAGATAGCCCTTGATCAGCGGCGGCGGCTCGACATCGAGATCGTGCCGCAACTCGTCGACCGGCAATGCCAAGCGCGGGCTGACTCGCCATTCGGGAGTCGCGAGCTGGGTCTGTTCCAGTCGCTTCCACAAGCTGGCCGCATAGTGACCGCCGTCGCGCATGCTGACGCTGGCACAGCCTATCATGGTGTCGAGCTTGTTGCGCAGCATGAATTCAGCCAGCGCGCCCCACAGCGCCATGATGGCACCGCCCGAGCGGTGATCGGCATGCACGCAGGAGCGGCCCAGCTCAACCATGTGTGGGCGCAGGTCGTTGAGCGGCGAGAGATCGAACTCGGTCTCACTGTAGAGGCCGCCGGCACGGGCGGCTGCAGCCGGGGTCAGCACCCGGTAGGTGCCGATGACGAGCCCTGGGCCGTCGGCCGACTCGCGAGCGCGCACGAGCAGGTGTTCGCAGTAGTCGTCAAAGCGGTCGGCGTCGTGCGCGGCAGGTGTGCCGGGCGGCGGTGTCAGTTGCGCGCCCATCTCGCCAGCGAAGACCGAGTACCTCAGGCGCTGGGCTTCGCGGACTTCGTCTTGTGTACGAGCCCATGCCACATCCAGTTGAGGCCGCGCGCGAGGCTGAGGCGTGTCCAGTGGCGGTGCTGGAAGTGACCTCCGTAGCGCAGTCTCGGTGCGCAGCTCGGAGAAGGGCAGTGTGGGCAGCGGGATGTCCCTCATGGCGACCTCGTCGGTGGTTGACGCCGCTGATGCTCGGGTGCTGCGGTGACGCTGCCGTGACGGGCGCATGACGGGATGATGAAGACGTGGCGCTGCTACAGTCAGCGCATGAGCTTCCAGGTCTTCGGCATTCCGGTTTCCCGCGGCGTGGCCATTGGCCGTGCCGTGCTGGTGGCGTCGAGTCGTATCGACGTGGCGCACTACTTCATTGACGATGCGAGCGTCGCCAGCGAGATTGAGCGCTGCTTGCGCGGGCGCGATGAAGTGGTCCGCGAACTGGAGACGCTCAAGACTGATCTGCCCAGCGATGCGCCCCACGAGTTGGCAGCTTTGCTGGACGTGCATCTGATGCTGCTGCACGACGAGGCCCTCACCGGCGCTACCAAGCAGTGGATCGTCGAGCGGCACTACAACGCCGAGTGGGCGCTTTCAGCCCAGCTCGAAGTGCTGGCCCGACAGTTCGACGAGATGGAGGACGAGTACCTCCGCGAGCGCAAGGCAGATCTTGAGCAGGTGGTCGAGCGCGTGCTGGGTGCGCTGGCTCGGGAGCAGGGCAAGAGCCAGGGCAATGCCGCCAGCGTGGCGCAGCGCGACTTTGCCGGAGAGGATCCGCTGCTGCTGGTTGCGGCCGATATCGCTCCCGCGGACATGATGCAATTCAAGCGCAGCGTGTTCCACGGCTTCATCACGGATATCGGCGGCAAGACCTCGCACACGGCGATCGTTGCCCGCAGCATGGACATCCCAGCTGTGGTCGGAACGCGGGAGGCCTCGCGGCTGATTCGCCAGGACGATTGGGTCATCATTGACGGCGATGTTGGCGCGGTGATCGTCAACCCGTCTCCCATCGTGCTGGAGGAGTACCGTTTTAGGCAGCGTCAAAGCGAGCTGGAGCGCGCTCGACTCGCCCGGCTGCGCCATACACCTGCGGTGACGCTGGATGGTGAACGAATCGAACTCCATGCCAATATTGAACTGCCCGTCGATGCGCCGGCAGCGGTAGAGGCTGGCGCGACCGGCGTAGGTTTGTTCCGCAGCGAGTTTCTGTTCATGAACCGTGGCGGGCAGTTGCCAGGCGAAGACGAACAGTTCGAGGCCTATCGCGCAGCGGTCGAGGCCATGCGCGGCATGCCGGTGACGATCCGCACTGTCGACATTGGTGCCGACAAACCCTTGGACCGAATGAGTCCTAGCGAGTTGCGTCACGAACATGTGCTGAACCCTGCCATGGGGCTCCGGGCGATTCGCTGGAGCCTGGCAGAGCCGAGCATGTTCCGTCAGCAGCTGCGAGCGATTTACCGGGCCAGCGCCTACGGGAAGATCCGACTGCTCATTCCCATGGTGGCGCACCTCGCAGAGATCCGCCAGATTCAGGAAGCAATCGTCCGGGTGAAGCAGCAACTGACGGACTCAGGGCAGGCGTACACGCATGTCGAGCTGGGAGTCATGATTGAGATACCGGCGGCGGCCGTGATGCTGCCGCTGTTGTTGCCGCATGTGGACTTTGTGTCCATTGGCACCAATGACTTGATCCAGTACACGTTGGCGATTGATCGAGCAGACGAAGCTGTGGCCCACCTGTACGACCCGTGGCACCCAGCTGTCCTTCACCTGATCGCGTCGACGATTTCCCAGGCTCGGCAGGCGGGGCGCTCTGTCAGTGTGTGCGGCGAGATGGCCGGAGACCCGGCGTTCACGGACTTGCTCCTCGCCATGGGCTTGAGGAGCTTCTCGATGCACCCGGCGCAAATACCCACGGTCAAGCAGCGCATCCTTCGCGCAGATGCGGCACGACTGTCGAGTGCTGTGCCGCAGATACTGGCAAGCGAGGACCCAGCGGCCGTAGCCGAAGCGGTGTTTGCCGGGCAGCGCCACCGGACAACGCCGCTTCAGTGAGCTCCTCATGAGCTGTCGGCGCAGCGTGACAGGCGCTGCACCGCTTGATGCTCGGGTGGAAACCGCAGTACAGCTACGACGCGTACTCCGCTGCTACGCTGACACAGCCCGCAAGCGGTATGCCGGCGCAATGAGCCTGGTTACGGCAGCGCACCGAATCGAATCTCGCCCAAACTCTTGCGCAACTCAAAAAACCTGTGCCATAATCTAAAGGCTGCGCTGAACACAGCAGGTGCCGCGAAAGCGGCGCTGGCAGGGTTGGGTGCAGAGGGGTTGAGAAAAGCGAGTTTGAAAATTTATTTCGAACGAGCTTGACAAGCGAATCAAAAGCGAGTCATAATCTCACCTCT
>JACDQM010000015.1 GCA_015657635.1 Roseateles sp. | reverse complement strand
GCCCAGTCGCCGGGGTAGAGCTCGGCCGTGATGGCCTGCGCGGCGATGCCCTGGTCGAGGAAGTGGCGCAGCCGGATCTTCTGCCCGGGCTCGGCGCCGGCGAACAGGGCTGCGCGGAACAGGCCGATGCAGGTCCAGGTGTGGCGCGGCTCGCCCGTGTTCGCCGCCAGTCCTTCGGGCGTTATCGCGAAATCGCCCTGCGGGTGATGCGGCCGGTTCGTCACCATCCACAGATGCGCCAGCCGCGCGCTGGCGGCAAAGCGTTCGGCCTGCGCGGCATCGAAGCGGTAGCCGGGCAGGAAGACATCGGCCGAGACCACCCAGAAGCAGTCATCGCCGTCGGCGCACAGCAGCGGCAGGGCCTTGGCGATGCCGCCGCCGGTTTCCAGCGCTTCCTGCTCGGGCGAGTAATGCAGGCGCACGCCATAGGCGCTGCCGTCTCCGAGCACCTGCGGGAACTGCTCGCCCAGCCAGGCGGTGTTGATGACGATGTCGCGCACGCCGGCCGCTGCCAGCGCCTCGATGTGCCAGACGATCAGGGGCTTGCCGCGCACCGGGATCAGCGGCTTGGGCGTGTGGTCGGTCAGCGGCCGCAGGCGCTCGCCGCGCCCGGCCGCGAGGATGATGGCTCGCATGGGCGCGCAGTGTAGGGGCAGCGCGCTGGCGCCCGATGGGCCGCGCAGGGGCGCGATTCAGCGGCGATCCAGGGCTGGGCCAAGCCCGTAGGGCGCTGGCACCAGGTTGACGATGCGGTGGAACAGCTGCTCATAGCCCGCGTCGGCCTGATGCCCGGTCAGCGGGTCGCGGTTGGCGGCGAAGGCTTCGTCCAGATCGTCCCAGTCCTCGGCACTCAGCAACTTCATGGCGGCCGGCAGGATCTCGCGTTCCTCGACTTCCATATGCTTCAGATAGGACGCGACATAGCGCTCCACCTGCTGCTCGAAACGCTCGCGGCGCGGCTCGCCCAGCATCTCGAAGGCCAGCAGGCTGTGCTCCAGATCGCGGATTGCATGCTCGCCGCGATCATGGTCGGCGTCGAGCCGATCCAGCGTGTCGCGCAGCTCCGGCGCACGGGCGCGCAGCTTGGGGAACAACAGCTCGGTTTCCTTCGGGTGGTGCAGGCGCTCCGGGAACTCGTCCACATAGAACAGCATGGCACGCAGCGCGGCGAAGTCGGGCAGGCTGCCCTGGCGCCGATGTTCGGCCAGCAGCAGCGGGATGGAACGCAGCATCGCAGCCAGGGCGCCATGCTCGTCGCGAATGATGCGCAGGGTGAGTGGGGTGCTCATCGAGGGGTCTCCGGGGTTTTGTCTTGTTCGCAGCCGAGAGCCTGACAGAGCCCGGCGTCGATGCCTTGCCTTGCATCAAGCCCGTTGCGGATCGGGGGGCAAGTAAAATCCCGAAGTCGGCGGCTTTCGCCCGCCTGGAGAACCCCGGGTTCTCTCCCTCCAGATTCATTCGCAACTTCGGCACCTATCTCCTATGGCTCACAACGCTGCAAGCAACACCACACAGATGGCCAACGCCATTCGCGCACTGGCCATGGACGCCGTGCAGCAGGCCAATTCAGGCCACCCCGGCGCGCCCATGGGCATGGCCGATATCGCGGTGGCGCTGTGGGGCCGGCATCTGAAGCACAACCCGACCAACCCGCAGTGGGCCGACCGCGACCGCTTCGTGCTGTCCAACGGCCACGGCTCGATGCTGATCTACGCACTGCTGCATCTGAGTGGCTACGACTTGCCGATGGCCGAGCTGAAGGCTTTCCGCCAGCTGCACAGCAAGACGCCGGGCCACCCGGAAGTGGGCATCACCCCGGGCGTGGAAACCACCACCGGGCCGCTGGGCCAGGGCATCACCAACGCAGTCGGCCTGGCGCTGGCCGAGAAGATGATGGCCAAGGAATTCAACCGCGACGGCCATGCCATCGTCGACCACAACACCTATGTGTTCCTGGGCGATGGCTGCCTGATGGAAGGCATCAGCCACGAGGCCTGCGCGCTGGCCGGCGCCTGGAAGCTCAACAAGCTGATCGCCATCTACGACGACAACGGCATCTCGATCGACGGCCAGGTCGCGCCCTGGTTCATCGACAACACCGCACAGCGCTTCCTGGCCTATGGCTGGAATGTGATCGGCTCGGTGGATGGTCACGATGTGGATGCGGTCGACGCGGCCATTGCCGAAGCCCGCAAGAGCAGCGAGAAGCCCACGCTGATCATCGCCAAGACGCATATCGGCAAGGGCTCGCCGAACCGCGCCAACACCGCCAAGGCCCACGGCGAGCCGCTCGGCGCCGAGGAAATCAAGCTGACCCGCGAAGCCATCGGCTGGACGCATGAGCCTTTCGTGATGCCGCAGGAGGTCTATGCCGACTGGGATGCCAAGGCTGCTGGCGCTGCCGCCGAGAAGGCCTGGGACGAGCGCTTTGACGCCTATGCCACTGCCTTCCCCGAGCTGGCCGCCGAGTTCGCGCGCCGCATGGCCGGCGTGCTGCCCGCCAACTTCGCGCAGACGGCTGTTGACGCCGTGATCGCCGCCCACACCAAGGCCGAGACCGTGGCCAGCCGCAAGGCCAGCCAGCTGGCGCTGGAGGCCTTTACCGCCGCCGTGCCCGAGCTGCTGGGCGGCAGCGCCGACCTGACCGGCTCCAACCTGACCAACACCAAGAGCACGCCGGCTTTCCGCCTGGAAGCCGATGGCTCGTCCAACGGCGGCCGCCACATCAACTACGGCGTGCGCGAGTTCGGCATGGCCGCGATCATGAACGGCGTCGCGCTGCATGGCGGCTACATCCCCTACGGCGGCACCTTCCTGACCTTCAGCGACTACAGCCGCAATGCCATCCGCATGGCTGCGCTGATGAAGCAGCGCGTGATCCATGTGTTCACGCACGACTCCATCGGCCTGGGCGAGGACGGCCCGACGCACCAGTCGATCGAGCATGTGGCCAGCCTGCGCCTGATCCCGGGCCTGGATGTCTGGCGTCCGGCCGACACCACCGAAACCGTGGTCGCCTGGACCATGGCCATTGGCAATGCCCAGCGCCCCAGCGTGCTGGCGCTGAGCCGCCAGAACCTGCCTTATGCACCCAAGACTGCGGTGGACGACATCGCCAAGGGTGGCTACGTGCTGGCTGAGCCCAGCGAAGTGGGCCTGAAGAAGAAGGCTCAGGTCGTGATCATCGCCACCGGCTCCGAAGTGCAGTTGGCCCTGCATGCGCAACAGTTGCTGGCCAAGGACGGCATCGCGGCACGCGTGGTCTCGATGCCCAGCACCAACGTGTTCGACCGCCAGGACGCCAAGTACAAGAGCAGCGTGCTGCCCGCCAATCTGCCGCGCGTGGCGGTGGAGATGGGCGTCAGCGACGGCTGGTGGAAGTACGGCTGCGCGGCCGTTGTCGGTATCGACAGCTACGGCGAATCGGCGCCGGCCGGCGTGCTGTTCAAGCACTTCGGCTTCACCGCCGAGAACGTGGCCGACACGGTCAAGGTGGCCATCGGCGCCGCCCGCTTGAAGGCCAAGCGCAAGTGATCGCAGGGGGTGTCGGGTGACACCCCCTTTTTTTCGTTTTCTGAACCTTCGGATTTTTATTAGGAGACTCGCATGACGATCAAGATCGGTATCAACGGCTTCGGCCGCATCGGCCGCATGGTGTTCCGTGCCGCCATCAAGAACTTCAAGGACATTGAAGTCGTCGGCATCAACGACCTGCTGGAGCCCGACTACCTGGCCTACATGCTGAAGTACGACAGCGTGCACGGCCGCTTCGACGGTGAAGTCTCGGTCGAGGGCAACACCCTGGTCGTCAACGGCAAGAAGATCCGCCTGACCGCCGAGCGCGACCCCGCGGCGCTGAAGTGGAACGACATCGGTGCCGACATCGTCGTCGAGGCGACCGGCCTGTTCCTGGACAAGGCCGGCGGCGAGAAGCACCTGGCTGCTGGCGCCAAGAAAGTCATCATGTCGGCCCCGTCCAAGGACGACACGCCGATGTTCGTGTTCGGCGTCAACGACAAGACCTACGCCGGCCAGGCCATCATCTCCAACGCTTCCTGCACCACCAACTGCCTGGCACCCATTGCCAAGGTGATGAACGACAAGTGGGGCATCAAGCGCGGCCTGATGACGACCGTGCACGCCGCCACCGCGACGCAGAAGACCGTCGACGGCCCGTCCAACAAGGACTGGCGCGGCGGCCGCGGCATCCTTGAAAACATCATCCCCAGCAGCACGGGCGCCGCCAAGGCCGTGGGCGTGGTGATCCCCGAGCTGAACAAGAAGCTGACCGGCATGAGTTTCCGCGTGCCGACCTCTGACGTGTCGGTGGTTGACCTGACCGTGGAACTGAACAGCCCCGCCACCTACGCCGAGATCTGCGCCGAGATGAAGGCGCAGTCCGAGGGCGCAATGAAGGGCGTGCTGGGCTACACCGAAGACAAGGTGGTTGCCACCGACTTCCGCGGCGATGCCCGCACCTCGATCTTCGACGCCGACGCTGGCATTGCGCTGGACGGCACCTTCGTTAAGCTGGTGTCCTGGTACGACAACGAGTGGGGCTACTCCAACAAGGTGCTGGAGATGGTGCGCGTCGTCGCCAAGTAAGCAGGCAGATCCAGCTCCGCCGGACGGTTGCAAGGGCTTCGCCGAAGGGCGAGGCCCTTTTCATTTGTGCATCCGCCCGTGATCGGTCTCATGGAAAGACGCGCACTGACCCACCTAGTGGGGATGGTCTGTGACCAGTGCTGCTGACGATACTGGCGTTTTGCTTGGTCTCGGAGCCTGCGCCATGCGCCTATCTCCCATCCGTCTCGGCTGTGCCGGGTTTGTCGCTGCTGTGCTGCTGTGGGCTGGAGCTTGCGCATCGGCGCTGGCGCAAACTCCGGTGACCGAGCTCTCGCCTGCGCAATCCCTGAGCTGCCTGCAGCGCCCGGAGCGGCTGCCGAAGTTTCCCGATTGGCGCAGCGGCCAGACCTCGCAGCGTGCGGGCTTCGTCCGGGTGATGATGCACTTCCAGGCGCCCGACCAAGCTCCGCGCATCGAGCTGATGGCGAACACCGCCAACGAGGCCATGCAGGATCAGGTGTTCAGCTACCTGTGCTGGTACCGCCTGCCTTGTCTGCAGCCAGCCGATGGTGTGGTGAAGGCGGTGCAGGAGTTTTCCTTCCGCGCCTCGGCCCAGGACCCGGTTCCCGTGCCGCCCGATGCCGAGCCTGAGGCAGGCCCCAAGTCTTGCCTGGTGATGCCGCGCAAGAGCCTTTCGATCTGGTCGGTCGGTCATCGACTGAGCCATGTGCTGGTGGAAGCGCGTTTCGCTGCGGGTGGCGCGGCAGAACCTGAGATCAAGCTGCTCTACAGCAATGCCCCATCGTCAGCGGAGCAGGCCGTGCGCGCGCATCTGGCGCAGTACCGGATGCCTTGCCGGGAAGAAGGGGACAAGGCCTATGTCTTTGAGCAGCACTTCGCCTTCCTTCCTGAAGCCTCGGTCCGGCCCGTGGCCATCGCCAGGCCGCTGGCGCTGGAGGCCTTGCTGGACATGTTCGAGAACCGGCAGCGCTTGGATGCTGCTTTCAGCCTGGACAGCATGGCTTGTCCGTTCACGCTGCGCTACCAGGTCCGGCAGCCTGCGCTGCCCAACGAGGTGACGCAGGAGGGCAAGCCAGAGGCCAGCCGGCTGCCGCTGATCAAGTGGCTGGCGTCGCAACGCCTTGCGATCACCGACGAAACGCTGCTGAACCGGATGTTCGGCACCGAGCTGAAGATCAAGGTGGGCTGCGGCCAGGTCGACCTGCGCCCGACCAGCGCGGCGGAGTAGCTGGCGGCTGGGGCGCAAAGCCAGTGCACCGGCATGCCTTTCACGGCTGGTCACATCTGGGCAAGAAGGCGGCGCCTACACTGGGCCGATGCCTGAAAAGGCGCTGTTTCGATTCTGATTCCTGAAGGACTCGCCGATGCGACTGTCATCCCCTTCTTCTTTCTCTGTCGGCGCCGCGCTGCTCGGCTTGCTGGGTGTGCTGTCGGTCGCACAGGCGCAGACGCAAGATGTCGCTGCTGAGACCGAGGCGCGCGTGATCGTGCGCTTCAAGCCCGCGGCGCAAAGCGTGCTGGCCAAGCCGCTGTCGATGCGCAGAGGCGATACCGAGACGCGCAGCATCGTGCAGCAGCGCACCCACTCGCTGGCCTTGCGCAGCGGTCTTGCTGGCGGCAAGGGTCTGCAGTCCGGGCTCAGCCTGGACGCGCGCACCCATGTTGTGAAGGCGCGCGGCATCGACTCGCTGACCCTGGCCAAGCGCCTGGCGGCCGATCCCGAGGTGGAGCTGGTGGCGGTAGACCAGCTGCGCAAGCGCGCCCTGGTGCCCAATGACCCGCTCTATCCGGCTGGCGCGGCCACGCAGGGGCCGGCCGCCGGCCAGTGGTATCTGCGCGCCCCCACTAGCGAGGTGGTCTCCAGCATCAATGCCCCGGCCGCCTGGGATCGCAGCACCGGCAGCAGCTCGGTCATCGTGGCGGTGCTGGACACCGGCATCCGCAAGGACCATCCGGATCTGGCCGGCCAGATCGTCGGTGGCTATGACATGGTGGCCTACAGCAGTTCCAGCAGCCTGGCGCTGGCTATCGCCAATGACGGCAACGGCGCTGATGCGGATGCCTCCGATCCCGGCGACTGGGTGACGCAGGCCGAGGTCGATGCGCGCACGCTGGGCTCGCAGTGCACCAGCGACGACGTCGCTAACAGTTCCTGGCACGGCACGCGCGTGGCCGGCCTGATCGCCGCGGCCAGCAACAACGGCCTCGGCATGGCCGGGGTGGCCTGGAACAGCAAGATCCTGCCGATGCGGGTGCTGGGCAAATGCGGCGGCTATGACTCGGACATCATCGCGGCCATGCGCTGGGCCGCCGGCCTGAGCGTGCCGGGTCTGCCGGCCAATCCGAATGCAGCGCGGGTCTTGAACCTGAGCCTGGGCGGCAGCGGCAGCTGCGCGGCGACCAGCAGCACCGGCGTGCTGTACCGCGAGACCATCTCCGAGCTGACTTCGATGAATGTGGTGGTGGTGGCTGCAGCCGGCAATTCAGCCGGCTTGGCGGTCGGCGTGCCCGGCAATTGTCCCAACGTCATCAGCGTCACCGGCCTGCGCCATGTCGGCAGCAAGGTGGGCTTCTCCAGCATCGGCCCGGAGGTGACCCTGAGTGCGCCCGGTGGCAACTGCGTCAACCTCAGCGGCCCCTGCCTCTACCCCATCGTCAGCACCGGCAACAGTGGCACCCAAGGGCCGCGGCTTGCCGATGATCACTACACCAGCGGCGTTGGCACCAGTTTTTCCACGCCTCTGGTGGCCGGCACGGTGGCCTTGATGCTGGCGCAGCAGCCCAGTCTGACGCCCGCGCAGGTGCGCAGCGCCCTGGTGTCCACGGTCCGACCGTTTGTGACGACGGGCGGTGGCGTGGCTGGCGAGACGCCCCCCGAGGCTTGCAAGGCGCCGACCGCGACCGAGCAGCTGGAGTGCTACTGCACGACCAGCACCTGTGGCGCTGGCATGCTGGACGCCGCCGCGGCGGTGGCCGCGGTCTCGCCGGTGGTGGTGACGCCGACGCCGACGACGCCCAGCGCAGGCGATTCGGGTGGTGGTGGCGGCGCGATGAGCGCGCTGTGGCTGCTGGCGCTGGGCTTGGCAGCGGCCTTGCTGCACCCTGGCGCGGCGCGCCGCTGACCGGCGTCAGCACACCCGCGACTGAGCCCTTGCCTTGATCAGCGTGAGGCGGCGCTGCTGGCTGCTGCCGCAGCAGTCGCCGCCGCCGCCGCTGCGACGCAGGTCTTGGCGCTGCCCAAGGCCTTGCCGGCTTCGCGGTTCTCACTGATCTGGCGTGCCAGCAGGCCATTGGCTGTCGGCAGCCGCAGCAGGTGGCGCGGCTGCGGCGCCTGCAGTTGCAGCACGCGCAGGTCGCGCAGTTCGCCGCGCAGTGGGCGGCGGCCCTCCAGCGCCGCCTTGGCGGCGGCCTCGCTGGGGTGGCGGCTCAGCAGCAGGCTGGGTTGCTCGTCGGGCTTGCCGCTCAAGGGCTCGAAGTCGATCTTCAGGCGCTTGAAGGCCTCTTCCTTGCGGCTGAGCTGCTCGCGGGACTCGAGCTTTGCCGTGGCCACTGCCCACACGCCGGGCTGCTCGCCGGTGTCCACCTGCCACGCGACGGGCGTCAGGCCCAGGCGCTCCAGCGCGGCCTGGGCGCTGCGCAGGCTCTCGTCGCCGGCATAGGGCCCGAACTCCAGGCAGACCGGCTGTTGCAGCGCGGTGGCCGCCTGTGGCGACAGGATGCTCAGGCGCTCGCGCTGCTGTTCCAGCTGCATGCGCTGCGGTTCGCGGCTGCTGTTTGCATGGGAGCCGGTGATGGGGTCCAGCCAGCCCTGCGTCCAGGCAAAAAACAGGGCATTGACCAGCAGCAGCAGCGCGACAAGGGTTCTCAGCATGGGCGCTAGCGTATCAGCGTGCGCCGCCGCTGCCGGCGTTGGGGCTCAGCCTGACGCTGATCTCGCCGCCGGTGACGGTCTGCAGGCCGGCCGCGGTCTCGATCAGCAGCTCGCCTTGCGCGTTGGTGCCGCGCGCCATGCCCTCGAGCGCGCCTGCCGTCACCGGCTGGCCTAGCAGCAGGTCGCGGCGCGTGAAGGCTGGCTGCCAGGCCGCATAGCCGCCTTGCGCAAAGGCCTGCAGCGCCTCGATCAGCGGGCGGGCGATGCGCTTCAGAACCTCGGGCGCGCTGATGCCGGGCAGCAATTCGTCCAGGCTGGCATAGCCGGTCTGGAAACCGTTGTCGCTCGCCGGGCTGGCCGGCGCGGCAATGTTCAGGCCGATGCCGATGATGGCGATGCGCTGGCTGCCGGCCGGCACCGTCTCGATCAGGATGCCGCCCAGCTTGCGGCCGTCCAGCCAGATGTCGTTGGGCCATTTCAGCTGCAGGCGTGGCGCCTGCGGGCCGCTCGCGTCCAGCGCTTCGGCGATCACGGCGCCGACCACCAGCGACAGGCCCGACCAGTCGGTCAGCGTCATCGGCAGCGCCAGCGAGAAGGTCAGCGAACTGTTGCTGCTGGAGTGCCAGCTGCGCCCCATGCGGCCGCGGCCATGGGTCTGGTGCTCGGCCACCAGCAGGCAGGGCTGCAGGTCATTGGCGCGGCGGCCGTAGGGGCTGCGCTCGCCGGGGTTGCGGTCTTCGTTGCGCACGCGCTCCAGCAAGGCGCTATTGGTGGAGCCGACCCGCGCCAGCACCTCGATGCTGATACCGGGCAGCAGGGGCTCCAGCTCCTGCCACAGGGCTTCGACGCCCCATTGTTGGTGTTCGACCATGCGCGTGCCTGAACGATTTTCTTGAGGGTGAGCGTTGTTGCCGCCTGAGGACTACTTCTTCGGCGTCAGCATCGTGCCACGGCAGAACGGGCTGCCGCAATAGCAGGCGAACTCCTTCTTCAGCTTGGCCGTGTAGCGCTCATCAATGACAAGGCCGTAGTCGTAGAACAGCTCTTCGCCCGGCTGGATGTCGCGCAGCGCCTTGATGAAGACACGGCCCTTGTCCTCTTCGGCCTCGCAGTTGGGCTCGCAGCTGTGATTGATCCAGCGCGAGCTGTTGCCACCGTGCAGCGCGTCAATCACCTGGCCGGTGTCGAGGTGGAAGTAGAAGGTATGGTTGGGCTGCTTGGGGTCGTGCGGATGGCGGCGCAGCGCCTCGTCCCAGTCGATGCGCTCGCCGGTGTACTCGATCAGAGTGTCGCCCGCCTCGATGGACGCGATCGCGTACACGCCGCGGCCGTGGACACCGGAGCGCCGCACCTGGATGCGTCGGCCGGAACGGGGGCTGAGCGGGTCGTCTTGCGTCATCTCTCGACTTGGTTACATTGAATTCATGGGTGTGCGCGCGTGTGTACATGTGTGCGTGTGCGTGCGCGCGAGGCCGGATTGTAGGCAGCTGATGGGCAGGGTCTGTCCGAAGGCTGTAAAGAAAGAACCATGAGCAAAGCACTGATCATTGCCGAGAAGCCTTCTGTAGCGCAGGACATCGTGCGTGCGCTGACGCCCACCGCGGGCAAGTTCGAGAAGCACGACGAATACTTCGAGAGCGAGGGCTACGTCGTCAGCTCCGCCGTCGGCCATCTGGTCGAGATCAAGGCGCCGGAGGAGTTCGATGTCAAACGCGGCAAGTGGAGCTTCGCCAATCTGCCGGTGATCCCACCGCACTTCGACCTCAACCCGATCGACAAGAGCAAGGGCCGGCTCAACGCCCTGGTCAAGCTGATCCGCCGCAAGGACGTCAGCAGCCTGATCAATGCCTGTGACGCGGGCCGCGAGGGTGAGCTGATCTTCCGCCTGATCGTGCAGTACGCCGGCACGGCCAAGGCCGCGATCAACAAGCCGGTGCAGCGCCTGTGGCTGCAGTCGATGACGCCGCAGGCGATCCGCGACGGTTTCGACAAGCTGCGCGGTGATGCGCAGATGCTGCCGCTGGCCGATGCGGCGCGCTGCCGCTCCGAGGCCGACTGGCTGGTGGGCATCAACGGCACGCGTGCGATGACGGCCTTCAACTCGCGCGATGGCGGATTCTTCCTGACCACCGTCGGCCGGGTGCAGACGCCCACGCTGTCCATCGTGGTCGAGCGCGAGGAAAAGATCCGCAAGCATGTCTTCCGCGACTACTGGGAAGTGCGCGGCACCTTCGATGCCCAGGCCGGGCAGTACGAGGGCAAGTGGTTCGATCCCAAGTTCAAGAAGGGCGAGGACGCGGAAGCGCGCGCCGACCGACTCTGGAACCGCGCCGATGCCGACGCGATCGCGGCGGCGGTGAAGGGCCAGCCGGCCTCGGTGACCGAAGAGAGCAAGCCCACCACCAGCAGCTGCGGCGGCCTCTACGACTTGACCACGCTGCAGCGCGAAGCGAACTCGCGCTTCGGCTTCTCGGCCAAGACCACCCTGAGCCTGGCCCAGGCGCTGTATGAAAAGCACAAGGTGCTGACCTACCCGCGAACCGACTCGCGTTTCCTGCCCGAGGACTACCTGGCCGTGGCCAAGCAGACCGCCGAGATGATTGCCAGCGAAGACCTGCCGGGTCCGCTGCGCGAACTGGCGGCGCATGCCAAGACTGCGATCAAGAACGGCTACATCAAGCCCACCAAGAAGGTCTTCGACAACGCCAAGGTCTCGGATCACTTTGCGATCATCCCGACCTTGCAGGCGCCCAAGAGCCTGACCGACATCGAGGCCAAGCTCTACGACCTGGTGGTCAAGCGCTTCCTGGCGGTGTTCTTCCCGCCGGCCGAGTTTCAGGTGACGACGCGCATCAGCACGGTGAAGGCCGTGGGTAAGGAATTCAGCTTCCAGACCAACGGCAAGGTGCTGGTCAAGCCGGGCTGGCTGGCCGTCTACGGCAAGGAAGTGCAGGAAGACGACGCCAATCTGGTGGCCGTGGCACCGGGCGAGATGGTGGCGACCGAGAGCGTGGACGTGAAGGCCCTGCAGACCAAGCCTCCGGCGCGCTACACGGAAGCCACACTGCTGTCGGCGATGGAAGGCGCGGGCAAGCTGATCGACGACGACGAGCTGCGCGAAGCCATGGCTGAGAAGGGCCTGGGCACGCCAGCTACGCGCGCCGCCACCATCGAAGGTCTGCTGACCGAGAAGTACATGCTGCGCGAGGGCCGCGAGCTGATCCCCACTGCCAAGGCCTTCCAGCTGATGACCTTGCTGCGCGGCCTGGATGTGCAGGAGCTGACCCGCCCCGAGCTGACCGGCGACTGGGAGTTCAAGCTGGCCGAGATGGAGAAGGGCCGCCTGAATCGCGACGCCTTCATGGCCGAGATCGCCGCGATGACCGAGAAGGTCGTGCAAAAGGCCAAGTCCTACGACCGCGACACCATCCCCGGCGATTACGCCACGCTGAAGGCGCCCTGTCCGAAATGCGGCGGCGTCGTGAAGGAGAACTACCGCCGTTTCACCTGCACCGGCAAGGACGGAAGCTCGGAGGGCTGCGGCTTCTCGATCGGCAAGATCCCCGGCGGCCGCAGCTTCGAACTGCATGAGGTGGAGCAGTTCCTGGCTGACAAGAAGATCGGTCCACTGGAAGGCTTCCGCTCCAAGGCGGGCTGGCCCTTCACGGCCGAGCTGGCCCTGGTCTATGACGACGAAATCGCCAACTGGAAGCTGGAGTTCGACTTTGGCGAGGACGCCAAGAAGGCGGCCGAGTCCGGCGAACCGGTGGACTTCAGCGGCCAGGCGTCGCTGGGCGCCTGCCCCAAGTGCCAGGGCCATGTCTATGACCATGGCTCGAACTACGTCTGCGAGCACGCGGTCGGTGCCAACGTCACCTGCGATTTCAAGAGCGGCAAGATCATCCTGCAGCAGCCCATCGAGGCCGAGCAGATGCAAAAGCTGCTGAGCGCTGGCAAGACCGATCTGCTGGAGAACTTCGTCTCCAACAAGACCCGCCGCAAGTTCAAGGCCTTCCTGGCCTACGACAAGAAGGAAGGCAAGGTGATGTTCGAGTTCGAGCCGCGCGCCGCCAAGGTGCCGGCCAAGAAGGCAGCCGCGAAGAAGAGCGCTAAGACCTGAGCTTGATGCCATTACTCCGGGCCCTTTGAGGCCCGCGCGACCCGATACGGCCGAGAGGCGGTATCGGGTCGTTTGCCTTCTGTGCTGTGCTGCGCAGCGCGAGCGGAATCAGGCCGTCTGCGTGCTCTGTTCCGCTCATGTCCCCCGCCAGCGCCTTGCAGGCGCTGGCTCCTCCTTTACTTCGCTGCACAGAACACCCAGACGACCTGATTCGGCCGCCTCTGTTCTTGCTGATGGCAGGCCCGCTGCGGCAAGGCCCCGCCGACTGTCCCGAAATGCGCCAACGCCCTCGGATGCGGCCAGCCCTGCTCTGCGCGTTTACTCTAGTATTTCGCTGAAATACTGCTGATATATTTAAATCCAAGCGCCGCGTCCCGAGGCGCAACAGGAGCAGCAAACCATGAGTCAAGCCCGCTGGACCGGCATCTTCCCGGCCGTCACCACCAAGTTTTTCGCCGATGAGCGCATCGATGCGGCAGGCACGGCCAAGCACATCGATTTCCAGATCCGCAACGGCATCCACGGCCTGGTGACCTGCGGCTCGCTGGGCGAGGCCAGCACGCTGACGCTGGAGGAAAAGGTCGAGGTCGCGCGCATTGCGCTGGAAGCGGCCGACGGCCGCATCCCCGTGCTGGCCAATGTCTCCGAGACCAGCACCCGCGAGGCGCTGCGCTATATCGAGGCCTGCAACAAGGCCGGCGTGGCGGGTTACATGGTGATGCCCTCGGTGATCTATGTGGCCGATGCGCGCGAAGCGATGCTGAACGTGCGCACCATGGCCGAAGCCGCGCAGAAGCCGGTGATGGTCTACAACAACCCGGTGGCCTACCGCGTCGATCTGAAGCCCGAGCACATGCAGGAGTTGGCCGATTGCAAGTGGATCGAGGCGATCAAGGAAAGCACCGGCGACATCCGCCGCATCACCGATCTGCGCAATGCCCTGGGCGATCGCTACCAGCTCTTCCTGGGCGTCGATGACCTGGCGTTTGAGGGCCTTGCGTTGGGCTGCGACGGCCTGCTGGCCGGCGTGGGTTGTGCCTTCCCGCGCGAGACCGTCGCGCTGTATGACTTGATGAAGGCCGGCCAGTGGGCCGAGGCGCTGAAGCTCTATCAGTGGATGACGCCAATGCTGCATCTGGACGTGTCCAACAAGCTGGTGCAGAACCTCAAGCTGATCGATGCCCTCGTCGGTGTGGGCAGCGAGCACATGCGCCGCCCGCGCCTGCCGCTGATTGGCGCCGAGCGCGAGTTCGTCACCGCCGTGGTGCAGAAGGCGCTGGCCACCCGCCCCGAGCAATACCGCTCGGTGGACTGAGCGCCCGCCCAGCACAGCCACCCCCGCCACCTCCCAGCACAGGCCCAGCCCCATGCAAGACGCTGTTCACGTCAAACGCCTACATGGTTGGGCCCGCTGGCTGCAGCAGGCTTCGGCTGCGATCCTGCGCGTCGAGCGCGTCGCGCTGATGCTGCTGATGGGCGCGCTGACGCTGACGATCCTGCTCAACGTCGTCACCCGCTACAGCGGTGTGCCGATCTACTGGGTGGACGAGGCAGCGGTCTACCTGGTGGTGTGGCTGTGCTTCGTCGGCGCCTCGGCGATGACGCGGCTGCGCCTGGACTTCGCGGTCACGCTGCTGACCGACTACCTGGGCGAGCGCATGGCGCGCCGCGTCAAGGCGCTGGCCACGGCGGGCGTGCTGATCTTCGGCCTGGCGATGCTGGCGATGTGCTGGCTGTGGATGGACCCGCTGGGCATTGCGCGCTACGGCTTCGATGCCAGGGAATATGCGGCCGAGAGCTTCAACTTTCTCTACACCGAGCGCACGCAGACGCTGAACTGGCCGACCTGGCTGGTGCAGCTGATC
This sequence comes from Roseateles sp., assembly GCA_015657635.1. Classification (GTDB taxonomy): domain Bacteria; phylum Pseudomonadota; class Gammaproteobacteria; order Burkholderiales; family Burkholderiaceae_C; genus JACDQM01. Next base: position 18,050 of record JACDQM010000015.1, on the reverse strand, counting down.
CTGCCGCTGTTCGCCTTGGGCTTCAGCACGCATGCGGCCGCCAATCTGGTGGAAGACCTCGGCCTGCAGCCGCGCGCCACGATCGCCGGCTTCGACCTCGGCAGCGCCGAGGAAACCGTCAACTGAACGGCGCGGCGCGCAGCAGCAGAGGCCCCCTTCATGATCACCAGCCTGTTCTTTCTTGCCGTGATGCTGCTGGGCGTGCCCATCGGCGTCTGCCTGTGCCTGTCGGGCATCGTCTACATCTTCAGCACCGGCAACCCGGTGCTGCTGCAGTCCTTCCCCAGCCAGATGTTCGGCGGCGTGGACAGCTACGGCCTGATCGCGATCCCGCTCTTCATTCTGATCGGCGAGATCATGAGCAGCGGCGGCATCACGCGGCGCTTGGTGGCGCTGGCGATGGGCTTCGTCGGCTCGGTGCGCGGCGGCCTGGCCTACGTCAACATCCTGGCGAACATGATGCTGGCCTCCATCATCGGCTCGGCCACCGCGCAGGTGGCCATCATGTCCAAGATCATGGTGCCCGAGATGGAGAAGGCGGGCTACGACAAGACCTTCGCCGCCGGCGTCACTGTCTACGGCGGCATGCTGGGTCCGATCATTCCGCCCTCGGTGATGTTCGTGGTCTACAGCGTGCTGGCCCAGGTGGCGGTGGGCGACATGCTGATGGCCGGCATCCTGCCCGGCATCCTGCTGACCCTGCTGTTCTTCGTGGTGATCGCCTGCATGGGCCTGATCTACAACTACCCGCGCAGCGAGCCGCGCACGCTGCGCCAGCGCGTGCACACCATCGTCAGCGCCTCGCCGACGCTGCTGATCCCCATCGTCATCGTCGGCTCCATCCTGGGCGGCATTGCCAACCCGACCGAGTCGGCTGCGGTGGGCGCGGTGGTGTCCGCGTTGGTGGGGCGTTATGTGACGCGCGAGTTCCGCTTCTCGATGCTGCCGCAGATCCTGCTGCGTGCCGCCGTCTACTCGGCCATCGTGCTGTTCCTGGTGGCGGCCGCCGCGGTGTTCTCCTGGCTGCTGATCTACGGCGGCGTGCCGCAGGCGGCGGCCGGCTGGATCCAGTCGGTGGCCAAGGACCCGGTCAGCTTTCTGCTGCTCACCAATGTGATCCTGCTGGTGATCGGCACCGTGATCGACGGCATCCCCGGCCTGATCATGACCGTGCCCATCCTGCTGCCGATCGCCACCGAGGTCTACGGCATCGACCCGCGCCACTTCGGCGTGGTGGTGGTGGTCAACCTGGTGCTGGGCCTGATGTCGCCGCCGGTGGGCCTGAGCTTCTTCGTGGCCGCTGCCGTCACCGGCGCCAAGCCCGGAAAGATGTTCCTCGTCACCTTGCCCTTCTTCATCATCTGTTGCGTCGCGCTGGTGCTGCTGTCGCTGTTCCCCAGCCTCTCTCTCTTCCTGCTCAAGTAGGAGCGGCCAACAAAAACCTTCTGGCGTCGTTGCCCTGGCTGGCCGTACCTGCCCGTACTGTCTGCGCCAGGACGCCTAGCCAGAACCGCTTCGCTGGCTTTTGTTAGCCGCTCCAAGAACCCTCCCCCCACCCGAAAGGTCTCGCCATGTCCCAGTTGACCCGTCGCCAATTTGTCCAAGCCGGTGCAGCGCTCGCAGCACCCGCCTTCATCGGCCAGGCCCGCGCCCAGGGCAAGGAGTTCCGCCTGGGCCTGATCACGCCGGCCGGACACTCCTGGAACCGCGCCGCGCTGGCCTTTGGCGAGACGCTGAAGAAGGAAACCAACGGCCGCCTCGGCGCCACCGTGTTCCACTCCGGCCAGCTCGGCAACGAGGCCGCGATGATGCAGCAGCTGCAGACCGGTGCGCTGGACATGGGCTGGATCCAGGCCGCTGAGCTGGGCTCGCGCGTGGCCAGCATCGCGTCGATCAACGCGCCTTACCTCGTGCGCTCCACCACCGATGTCGCCAAGCTGGTGCGCCACGAGGCCGCGCTCAAGCTGCTGGAGGTGCTGCCGCGCGAGACCGGCACCGTCGGCCTGGGCTGGGGCATCACCGGCATGCGCGTGGTGTTCTCCACCAAGGAGATCGCCAGCGTCAAGGACATCAAGGGCATGAAGCTGCGCATCAACCCGACGCCGGTCTACCGCGACTTCTACCAGTCGCTGGGTGCCGCGCCGACGCCGATCCCGACGCCGCAGGTGTTCGACGCGATGGCCAACGGCCAGGTTGACGGTCTGGAAGCCGACATCGAGTTCTCGTGGAACCAGCGCTTCGACAAGGTGGCCAAGGCCATGCTGCAGATGAATGCGCTGTTCATGCCTTTCGCGCCGCTGGTCTCGGGCCGCGTCTGGCAGGGCCTGGATGGCAAGGACAAGGAGCTGATCCGCGGCCTGGTGCGCCAGAGCCTGGATGCGCAGATCAAGGACATCGTGACCACCGAACTGGGTCTGATCGAGAAGTTCAAGGCCGTGCCGTTCCCGATCCGCACGGAGCCGGGTCTGGACATCGCCCCGCTGATCAAGAGCTTCGACGATCTGTGGCTGCCCAAGGCGCCGCAGATCGCGCAGCTGCGCAAGATCGGCGCCAGCTTCTGAGCAGCCCGCAGCGCATGATGACGATGAAGATGACGACGATGAGTATCAGCGGCGCGCAGTTGATCGGCAGCCAGGAGCGCCTGGGGCTGGCGGGCAGTTTCCGGGCCCACAGCCCGCTGCGCGGCGAAGCGCTCGAACCGCCTTTCGGTGGCGGCGATGCCGCTGACGTCGATGCCGCCTGCCGCCTGGCCGAGCAGGCCTTCGATGGGTTTCGCAACCAGCCTCCGGCGCGCCGCGCTGCGCTGCTGGAGGCCATCGCCGAGGGTCTGCTGGCGCTGGGCGACACGCTGCTGGAGCGCGCCCACCTGGAAACCGCGCTGCCGCTGGCGCGTCTGCAGGGCGAGCGCCAGCGCACGGTCAATCAGCTGCGCCTGTTCGCCGACTGGCTGCGCGCCGGCCAGTGGCAGGGAGCCCGGCTGGATGCAGCCTTGCCCGAGCGCCAACCGCCGCGCCCGGACCTGCGCGCGCAGCGCATCGCCATCGGCCCGGTCGCGGTGTTCGGTGCCAGCAACTTTCCGCTGGCCTTCTCGGTTGCCGGTGGCGATACCGCTTCCGCACTGGCAGCCGGCTGCCCGGTGGTGGCCAAGGCCCATCCGGCACACCCTGGCACCTCGGAGCTGGTGGGCCGGGTGATCCAGCGTGCGGTGGCCGAGGCCGGCCTGCCGGCCGGCGTGTTCTCGCTGCTGCATGACGCCGGCACCGCGCTGGGCCAGGCCCTGGTGCAGCATCCGGCCATCCAGGCGGTCGGCTTTACCGGCTCGCGCCGAGGCGGCCTGGCACTGCAGGCGCTGGCGCAGGCCCGGCCGCAGCCGATCCCGGTGTTCGCCGAGTTGAGCGCGGTCAACCCGGTGCTGCTGCTGCCTGCTGCGCTGAGCGCGCGTGCCGAGAGCCTGGCGCAGGGCTTTGTCGAATCGCTGACGCTCGGCGTCGGCCAGTTCTGCACCAACCCCGGCCTGCTGATCGGGATTGCCGGGCCGGCACTGGACCGTTTCGTGGCGGCCGCCGTGCAGGCCTTGGCGACGCGTGCCGCCGGCACGCTGCTGACGCCCGGCATCCAGCGCGCCTACCAGCAAGGGCTGGAGCAACTGGACGCGCAGCCCGGCGTGCAGCTCGTGGCGGCTGGCCTGGCCGCCGAAGGTGCGGCGCAGGCCCGCCTCAGCCAGGTGAGTGCGCCGGATTTCCTGGCCAACCCGCTGCTGCAGGAGGAATGCTTCGGCCCCAGCGCCTTGCTGGTGAGCTGCCGCGATGCCGGTGAACTGCGTGCGGTGCTGAACGCGCTGGACGGCCAGCTGACCGCCACGCTGCAGCTGGACGGCGACGATCACCCGCTGGTCCACCAGCTGCTGCCGCTGCTGGAGCGCCGCGCCGGCCGCATCATCGCCAACGGCTGGCCGACCGGCGTCGAGGTCTGCCATGCGATGGTGCACGGCGGGCCCTTCCCGGCCAGCAGCAATGCGCAGCACAGCTCGGTGGGCACGCTGGCGATGGAGCGCTTCCTGCGCCCGGTCTGCTACCAGGGCTTCCCCGATGCCCTGCTGCCGCCGGCCTTGCAGGAGGCCAACCCGCTGCAGCTGCACCGCCAGCATGAGGGCATTCCTCGCGCCCCGGGGCGCTGACTTTCGGCGACACTTGGTGCTGCTTGCCGTTAGAGGGAGTGGCATGTCCCTGGGGTTCCATCGTCTGACGATTCAGACGCGCTTGATCGCCGGCATCGCGCTGGCTGCTTCGGTGCTGGTCGTGATGATCGGCTGGTACTGGACCGCGCGTGAGGAGCGCGAGCTCAGCATCGCGCTGGCGCAGCGCGCTGACCGCATGGCGCAGCTGGTGGAGCGCAGCTTCGCCAGCCCTGTGTGGAACATCGACACGCTGGCCGTCGATACCTTGCTGGACGCGGTGATGCAGGACCCCGAGGTGCACTCGATCGCGCTGAGCGCGGCCGGCATCAGCGCGACCCCGGTGATGCGCCGCCGCGACTCGGCCCCGCAACAGACGCTGACGCGCGAAGTGACGCTGCGCTACCAGGGCCTGCCCGCCAGCCATCCCAGCGTGGTCGGCGAGGTGCGCTTGGTCTTCAATCGCGACCAGATCGTGCAGACGGTGGCCAGCACGCGCCAGCTGGTGGCTGCGCTGCTGGCGGCGGTGCTGGCGGCCGTGATCGTGGCGAGTTATCTGCTGGTGCATCGCTTCGTCACCCAGCCGGTGGTTCGGCTGGGTGCCCTGGCGCGTCGCGTGGCCAAGGGCGAGCTGGGCGTCACCCAGCCTGTGGAACGGCGCGATGAGATCGGCGCCCTGACCGAGCAGTTCAACCAGATGAGCCTGCAGCTGCGCGCCTCGTCCGAAGGCCTGCGCCAGAGTGAGGAGCGCTATCGAGGCCTGTTCGAGAACGCCACCGAAGGCATCTTCGTGGCGGACGCGCGCGGGCGCCTGCTGGGCATCAACAAGTCGCTGGCCGCCTTGCTCGGTTTTGCCAGGCCGGCCGAGGCGCTGCTGGGGCATTCCGCCCTGCGCCGACTGGTGCGCATCGAACCTGGCGAGTACAAGCGTCTGGCTGCTGCGCTGATCCGGCATCGCGTGCTGCAGCAAGTGCCGCTGCTGATCGGCACGCCGGACGGGCGCCAGCTGTGGATCGAGGTCAGCGTGCACCTGGCTGGCGACCCGGCCCAGGGCGATCTGCGCGTCGAAGGCATGGTCAGCGACATCACGCAGCGCCGCCTGGCCGAGCAGGAGCTGACCCGCCACCGCGATCATCTGGAAGAACTGGTGACCGAGCGCACGCTGGAGCTGAGCCAGGCCAAGCTGCGCGCCGAAGAGGCCAACCAGAGCAAGAGCCGTTTCCTGGCCACGATGAGCCATGAGTTCCGCACGCCGCTCAACGCCATCCTCGGCTTCGCCCAGCTGCTGCAGATGGACAAGAGCCTGAATGCGGCGCAGCACAGCAAGGTGGACCTGATCCGCGATTCCGGCGACCACCTGCTGAGCCTGATCTCCGATCTGCTCGACATGGCCAGCATCGAGGCTGGCAAGGTGCGGCTGATGCCGGCGGTGGTCGATCTGCGCGGGCTGCTTGAGGTGGCCTGTGATTCGGTGCGCATCCGCGCCGAGGAAAAGCAGCTGCGCTTTGCAGTGAGCCTGGACCCGCAGATGCCGGCGCGGGTGCGCGTGGACGGCCAGCGCCTGCGCCAGGTGGTGCTGAACCTGCTGGCCAACGGCGTCAAGTTCACCGATGCCGGCGAGGTGCGGTTGGAGGCCCGGCTGCTGGCGCAGACGCCCGCGCTGGCGCGGGTGCGCATCGAGGTGCATGACACCGGCATCGGCATGGACGCCGGCCAGCTGGCGCGCCTGTTCAAGCCCTTCGAGCAGGTCTCGGAAGACCACCGCCGTGGCGGCGGCACCGGGCTGGGCCTGTCGATCAGCCAGCAGCTGGTGCGCCTGATGGGCTCGCAGATCGAGGTGCAGAGCGCGCCCGGCGTCGGCAGCTGCTTCAGCTTCGAACTGGAACTGGCGCCGCAGTCCTGAGGCACTGCTTCGCGTGTTCGTCCTGCGTGCTTGACGACGCAGCCGGGCGGTGCCGCCCGGCGATACTGCCCCCATGTCCTGGATCGTGTTCTACAAGCTGCTGGCGATCTTCATCGCAGTGGCGATTGGCTGGTTCGTCGGCCGCATGCGCTGGCTGGGTGGCGAGACGGCTGGCGGCAGCGGCGGCGACCCGGCGCGCGTGCTCTCCAGCGCCGCCTTCTACATCTTCGTGCCGGCCCTGCTGTTCCGCACCACGGCGCGGGTCGACTTCGCCAGCCTGCCCTGGCTGACGCTGAGCGCCTTCTTCGTGCCCGTGCTGCTGATGATCATCGGCGTCTACGGCGTGCAGCGCTGGCGCGGCGCGGCGCCGGCGAACCGGCCCTGCCCAGCGTGCAGGCCATCACCACCAGCTTCGGCAACACCTGCAGGTGGGCGTGCCGCTGGCGGCCGGCGTGTCGGCGAATCGGGCCTGGCGGTGCACATCACCGTGGTCAGCCTGCATGCGCTGATCATCCTGACCGTGCTGACCACGCTGGTGGAGCTGGACCTGGCGCGGGCGCAAGCGGGCACCGGTCTGCTGCAGACGCTGAAGCTGACCGTTCGCAACACGGTGATCCACCCGGTCGTGCTGCCGGTGGTGGCGGGCCTGGCCTGGAACGCGCTGGGCCTGCCGCTGCCGGCCGTGCTGGACGAGGTGCTGCAGATGCTGGGCACGGCGGTGGTGCCGCTGTGCCTGGTGCTGATCGGCATGTCGCTGGCCTATTACGGCTGGCCCTCGCGCTGGCGCGGCGCGGTGAGTCTCGCGCTGCTGAAGTTGTTCGCGCTGCCCACCCTGGTGCTGCTGCTGGCCCACTGGGGCCTGGGGCTGAGCGGCCAGCCGCTGGCGGTGATCGTGATGATGGCGGCGCTGCCGGTGGGCTCGAACGCGCTGATCTTTGCCCAGCGCTACCAGACGCGCGAAGCCGAAACCACCGCAGCCATCGTGATCTCGACCCTGCTGTTTGCCCTCACCGCGCCGCTGTGGCTGGCGCTGCTGAGTCGGGTCGGCTGAAGAACGAACGCAGGAGCTGCCGATGAACACCTGGCCCGATACCCGACTGTGCGATCTGCTGGGCATCGCCTTGCCGCTGATCCAGGCTCCGATGGCGGGGCCCAACGACCATGCGCTGGCCGCGGCCGCAGCTTCGGCAGGGGCCTTGGGCTCGCTGCCCTGCGCCATGCTGTCGGCCGAGCAGATCCGCGCCGAGGTGGCGCGCTTTCGCGAACTGGCGCCGGGCCGGCCGCTGAACCTGAACTTCTTCTGCCACCGCAGCCCCGCGCCCGATGCGACGCGCGACGCCGCCTGGCGCGCCGCGCTCAAGCCCTTCTACCTGGAGCTGGGCCTGGACCCTGACATGCCGCTGCCAGCGGCCACGCGCCGGCCCTTCGATGCCGAGAGCTGTGCGCTGGTCGAGCAGCTGCGCCCTGAGGTGCTCAGCTTCCACTTCGGCCTGCCCGAGCCGGCGCTGCTGGCGCGCGTCAAGGCTACCGGCGCACCTGTGCTGTCGTCCGCCACTACGGTGGATGAGGCGCGCTGGCTGGCCGCGCAGGGCTGCGATGCGATCATTGCGCAGGGCGTGGAGGCGGGCGGGCATCGCGGCCTGTTCCTGGGCGATGACATCAGCACCCAGCCCGGCACCTTTGCGCTGCTGCCGCAGATCGTCGATGCCGTGAAGGAGATTCCGGTGATCGCCGCTGGCGGCATCGCCGACGGGCGCGGCATGGCTGCGGCCCTGACGCTGGGCGCAGCGGGCGTGCAGATCGGCACCGCCTACCTGCTGGCGCCCGAGTGCAAGACGCCGGCGGTGCACCGCGCCGCCTTGCAAAGCGCAGCCGCCGAGCACACCGCGCTGACGAATCTGTTCAGCGGCCGTCCGGCGCGCGGCATCGTCAACCGGCTGATGCGCGAGCTGGGGCCGCTCTCGGCGCTGGCACCGGCCTTTCCGCAGGCCAGTGCTGCTTTGGCGCCGCTGCGCGCCGCGGCCGAGGCGCGCGGCAGCGCCGACTTCACGCCGCTGTGGGCGGGCCAGGCCGCGCCGCTGGCGCGCGCGCAGCCGGCCGCCGAGACCACGCGCCGCATCGCGGCCGAGGCGCTGCGCTGCCTGGGGCAATAATCGGCGCCCTATGTCCATGGCTTCCCTGAGTCTGCAGCACGGCCTGGTGCTGGCGGTGTTCGTCATCGTCTACCTGGGCATGATTCTGGGCGGCCTGCCGCGCCTGCAGCTCGACCGCACCGGTGTGGCCCTGCTGGGCGCGATTGCCATCGTCGGCACCGGCGTGATGACGCCCGAGCAGGCGGCGCTGTCCATCCACCTGCCCACCATCGTGCTGCTGTTCTCCTTCATGGTGATCTCGGCGCAGATGCGCCTGGGTGGCTTCTATGGCGCGGTGACGCGGCGCATCGTCGCGCTGCGCGTGGGCGCACCGGCCCTGCTGGGCGTGGTGATCGCGGCCTCGGCGCTGCTGTCGGCGGTGTTCTCCAACGACATCGTCTGCCTGGCGATGGCGCCGCTGCTGGCCGAGGCCTGCCTGCGCCGGCGCATCGACCCGGTGCCCTATCTGCTGGCGCTGGCCTGCGCCAGCAATATCGGCTCGGCTGCCACGCTGATCGGCAACCCGCAGAACATGCTGATCGGCGAGGTGATGAAGCTGCACTTCGCCGACTATCTGCGCCAGGCCGCCGCGCCAGCGGGCCTGAGCCTGCTGCTGTTGTGGGCACTGCTGGCCTGGCCGCTGCGCCGCGCAACGGCGCTCGCTCCGGCCGAGCTGCCCACCGAGCGCCGCGATGACACGCCCTATGACGGCTGGCAGACCATCAAGGGCCTGGCCGTGGCCGGCGCGCTGGTGCTGGTCTTCCTGCTGACCGACTGGCCGCGTGATGTGGCGGCCCTGCTTGGCGCCGGCCTGCTGCTGCTGAACCGGCGCTTCCACTCCAGCCGCATGATGGGGCTGGTCGACTGGGAGTTGCTGGTGCTGTTCATGGGCCTGTTCGTGGTCAACCATGCGCTGCAGATCACCGGCCTGGCACCGCAGGCCCTGGCCTGGCTGGCCGCGCAGGGCCTGCAGCTGGCCGAGCCGCTGACGCTGTTCATCGCCACGCTGGGTCTGTCCAACCTGGTCTCCAACGTGCCGGCGGTGATGCTGCTGCTGCCCGCCGCGCAGGGCGTGCCGCAGGGCGGTGTGACGCTGGCGCTGGTATCCACACTGGCCGGCAACTTGCTGATCGTCGGCTCCATCGCCAACATCATCGTGATCGACGCCGCGCGCCGCTGCGGCATCGAGATCGACTGGCGGCGGCATGCGCGCACGGGGGTGCCGGTGACTCTGTTGAGCCTGGCGGTGACGGCGGTGTGGCTGCGCTGAGGCGGCGGACTGGAGTCTGTTGACCAGCGAGCCGGGCGAGTGTGCCAAGGCCTGCTGATGCAAGTCTTGTAGCTTGGAGTGCACACCGTGAACTCCAACGCCGTCGCACACTGGAGCACTTGCCCTTCCCCGACTCCGCGTGGAGCCGTAAGCACCTCGCGCCGGGAATCTCCGGCGGGGTCCGCGCATGGGCGTCGCCCGACGGGGAATGTTGGAGTTCGCAGGCTCACTCCAACCTACCCGGTTCCGCAACGCGCCACGGTTCGGGGCAAGCCAGGCATCAGACGCGCTGCCACTCACCCAACGGCCCTGCAGCCCGATCAGCGAGAATGCCGCTCATCATGAGCAGCACCACCGATCTCGACGCCTACATGAACGGCGTGGGCCAGGCCGCCCGCGCCGCTTCGGTCCGCATGGCCGCGGCCAGCACCTTGGCCAAGAACAAGGCCTTGCTGGCATTGGCGCGCCGCCTGCGCGAGCAGGGGCCGGCGCTGGCCGAAGCCAATGCGCGCGATCTGGCCGCCGCCAGCGGCCTGGACGCGCCAATGCGCGACCGCCTGAAGCTGACGCCAGCGGTGATCGCCACCGTGGCCGAAGGCTGCGAGCAGCTGGCCGCAATGCCTGACCCCATTGGCGAGATCACCGGCGTGAAGCGCCGCCCCACCGGCATCAGCGTGGGGCAGATGCGCGTGCCGCTGGGCGTGTTCGGCATGATTTACGAGAGCCGGCCCAATGTGACCATCGAGGCCGCCTCGCTGGCGATCAAGAGCGGCAATGCCTGCATCCTGCGCGGCGGCTCCGAAGCCATTCATTCCAATCTGGCGCTGGCCCAGCTGGTGGGCGACGCGCTGGAAGAGGCCGGCCTGCCGCGCATGGCCGTGCAGCTGATCAACACCACCGACCGCGCTGCCGTGGGCCTGTTGATCGCGATGCCCGAGTATGTGGACGTGATCATCCCGCGGGGCGGCAAGGGCCTGATCGAGCGCATCAGCCTCGAGGCCAAGGTGCCGGTGATCAAGCATCTGGACGGCAATTGCCACAGCTATGTGGATGCTGAAGTCGACCTCGCGCAGGCGCTCACCGTGGTGGACAACGCCAAGACGCAGAAATACAGCCCCTGCAACGCGACCGAGTCGCTGCTGGTGCATGCAGCGCAGGCGGCAGCCTTTCTGCCGCAGATCGGCGCCATCTTCGCGGCCAAGGGCGTGGAGATGCGCGGCTGCCCGCGCACGCTGGCTCTGCTGGGCCCGCTGCCCGGTGCCAAGCTGGCCGCGGCCACCGAGGCCGACTGGAGCGAGGAATACCTGGCGCCCGTCATCAGCATCAAGGTGGTGGACAGCCTGGATGAGGCCATCGCGCACATCAACCGCTATGGCTCGCACCACACCGACGCGATCCTGACGACCAACCATCCGAACGCGATGCGCTTCCTGCGCGAAGTGGACTCGGCCAGCGTGATGGTCAATGCCAGCACGCGCTTTGCCGACGGGTTTGAATACGGCCTGGGCGCCGAGATCGGCATCTCCACCGACAAGTTCCACGCCCGCGGCCCGGTGGGCCTGGAAGGCCTGACCTCGATGAAGTGGATCGTGCTGGGGCAGGGCGAGGTGCGGCAATGACGAAGGTGGATGCGTCCTCGCGCAAGGCGCTGGTGCTGTTCTCCGGCGGCCAGGATTCGACCGCCTGCCTGGCCTGGGCGCTGGAGCGTTATGCCGAGGTCGAGACGATTGGTTTTGACTACGGCCAGCGCCACCGCATCGAGCTGGAATGCCGCCAGACGGTGCGCGCCGAGCTGGTGCGGCAGTTCCCGCAGTGGGGCGCCAAGCTGGGCGAGGACCATGTGCTGGATCTGGCGCTGCTGGGCCAGATCTCGGACACCGCATTGACGGCCGAGCGCGCCATCGAGATGCAGGCCAACGGCCTGCCGAATACCTTCGTGCCGGGGCGCAACCTGCTGTTCCTGACCTTTGCGGCGACCTTGGCCTATCGGCGCGGCGCCTCGGTGCTGGTGGGCGGCATGTGCGAGACCGACTACTCGGGCTATCCGGACTGCCGCGACAACACGCTGAAGGCCTTGCAGGTGGCGCTGAGCCTGGGGCTGGATGCGCCGATGACGCTGGAGACACCGCTGATGTTCATCACCAAGGCGCAGACCTGGGCGATGACGCAGCAGCTGGGCGGCGCGGCGCTGAATGCGCTGATCGTTGAGCACACGCACACCTGCTATCTGGGTGAGCGCGGCACACTGCATGCGTGGGGCCATGGCTGTGGCCACTGCCCCGCTTGCGAGTTGCGAGCCAAGGGCTATAACGAGTTCATTGCGGCGGTGGCCCACTGATGGACTGGTCCTGGCTCGGCTGGCTGTTCCTGGCCCTGCTGTTCTTCTGGGGCGTGGGCGCCTACAACCGCCTGATGGCGCTGCGCAATGCCATTGGCGCGGCCTATGTGCAGCTGGATCAGGCGCTGAGTGCGCGCGCCGCGCATTGCCGCGTGCTGCTGACGCTCTTGCGGCCGCAACTGCCCAATGAGCACGCCACCTTCGATGCACTGGAAGCGGCGCAGGCCGAGGCGCAAACTGCCGCGCAGGCGGTGCGGGCCAAGCCGCATGCGGGCGATCCGGTGGCCGCACTGGCGGTGGCCACGGCCCTTCATGCCGCAGCGCTCACAAGGTTGATGAGCCTGGTGGAGCACCACAGCGAGCTGCATCACCAGGGCGAGGTGATGGCGCTGGTGGATGAGCTCAAGATGGTTGAGCGCCAGCGGGCCTTTGCGCGACAGGTCTTCAACCAGGCGGTTGAAAAGTACAACCTCGCGGCCGAGCAGTTCCCCACGCGGGTTCTGGCCAGCTTCTACGGCTTCGGGCCGGCGCGCTCCGTCTAGAGCGTCTGACAAAAGCCTTCTGGCGTCGTTGCCCTGGCTTGCCGTACCTGCGTGTACTGTCTGCGCCAGGGCGCCTAGCCAGAACCGCTTCGCTGGCTTTTGTCAGCCACTCTTGATACGGCGCGCGCTCAGGCGCAGACGATGGCGCCGCTGTTGACCAGTTCCTCGAACAGCTTCATCAGCGTGGCGCCGCTCATCGCATAGGGGTCGAGCTTGGTGCTCTCGCCGTACTTGAGCATCAGCGCCGGATTGAGCCGGTGCAGATTGACCTGGCCCATGCTCCAGCCGGCGAAGTGGCGCTCGGTGATTTCCGTGTAGCTGAGCAGCATCACGTCCTTGTGGCGCGGGTCGTCGATGATGTGCTTGTAGCGCGCGTTGACCGCGCTGCGGCCGCCTTCGAGCACCTGGATGAAGATGCCGTCGGTGTAGCAGAGCAGGCCGGTCAGGCCCTCGGCCGGGTTGTGTTCGCGGGATTTCTTGACGATGGCGCTCAGCTCGGCCTCGCCCAAGGGGCTGGCGGCGCGGCTGGCGTAGAGGAGGCGGACAAGCATCGGAATCTCCGGGGGCTATCGGGTCAGGGTCACTTCTTGCTGAGCAGCGAGAGGAACTCGCGGCGCAGGTTGGCGTCCTTCAGGAAGGCACCGCGCATCACACTGTTGGTCATCATCGAGTCGATGTCCTTGACGCCGCGCCAGTGCATGCAGAAATGGTCGGCTTCCATCACGATGGCCAGGCCGTCGGGCTGCACGCGCTCCTGCAGCTCGTTGGCCAGCATGGTGACGGCCTCTTCCTGGATCTGCGGCCGGCTCATGATCCAGTCGCACAGGCGGGCATATTTGGACAGGCCGATCAGGTTGCTGTGCTCGTTGGGCAGCAGGCCGATCCAGACCCGGCCCATGATGGGGCAGAGGTGGTGCGAGCAGGCGCTGCGCACGGTGATCGGGCCGACGATCATCAGCTCGTTCAGGCGCGTGACGTTGGGGAACTCGGTCACCGCGGGCGCATCGGCATAGCGGCCCTTGAAGATCTCGCGGAGATACATCTTGGCCACGCGCTTGGCAGTTTCCTGGGTGTTGTGGTCGCTGTCGGTATCGATCACCAGCGCACGCAGCACCTCCTGCAGCTTGGCCTGCACCTCGGCCTGCAGCTCGTCGAGCTCGCCCTCCTCGACATAGGCCGCGATGTTGTCGTTGGCGTGATGGCGGCAGCCGGCCGCCACCAGGCGGTAGCGGATCCGTTCGGAGGCGGGCAGCGCGGCCAGCTCAGCCTCGCTGCGAAAAATTTGTTCGGGCGTCTGGCCCACTTTGCCGTTCATGGGAATCCTCGGTCTTCGTCGTCTCTGGTGCCGATTGTGAGTGCAAGTTCAAGACCCTGCGATATCAGGGCCGTGCGCCAGGCGCAAAACCTCCAAGCCCTACACTGCGGCGCGTGACAGCTTCTTCTCCCTCTTCCGGCACGCTGGGCGTGCCTCTGAACCGCCTGCTGGGCCAGGTGGCCGATGCCGTGCAGGCGGTGCGCGAAGGGCGCTCGCTGACCGATGTGCTGGCGCGCTGCCCGGCCGATCTGCGGCCCGGCACCCAGGCCTTGAGTTTTCATGTGCTGCGTCTGCTGGGCAGCGCGCAGGCCGCGCGCGCCCATCTGGCGCCCAAGAACCCGCCGCCGCGGGTGGACAGCCTGCTGGTCAGCGCGCTGGCCCTGCTGTGGCCCAGTGCCGAGCCGCCCTATGCCGAGCACACCGTGGTGGACCAGGCGGTGCAGGCGATGCAAAAGCGCGCGCCCGCCGCGGCCGGCTTCGTCAACGCGGTGCTGCGGCGCTTTCTGCGTGAGCGCGATGCCGTGGTGGCGGCCGCCCAGCGTGATCCGCAAGGTGCCTTCAACCATCCGCCCTGGTGGATCGAGCGCCTGCGCCAGGACTGGCCCAGCCAGTGGCAGGCCATTCTGCAGGCCAACAACCAGCATCCGCCGATGAGCTTGCGCGTCAACGCGCGCCATCTGACAGCGCAGGCCTACCTGGAAAGGCTGGCGGCCGTGGGCATCGCCGCGCGGCTGGCCGGGCCGCTGGCGCCGCAGGGGCTGATTCTTGAGAAGGCGGTGCCGGTGACGGCCTTGCCGGGCTTTGATCAGGGCCTGGTGTCGGTGCAGGACGTGGCCGCCCAGCTGGCCGCGCCCCTGTTGCTGGGCGAGCGGCAAGACCTGGCCCCGCTGCCGCCGGATGCGCGGGTGCTGGACGCCTGCTCGGCGCCGGGGGGCAAGACCGCGCACCTGCTGGAGTTGGCCGATCTGGACCTGCTGGCACTGGATGCCGACGCCCAGCGCCTGAACCGTGTGCAGGACACCCTGCGCCGCCTGCAGCTGCGCGCCCGCCTGAAGGCGGCTGATGCGCGCCAGACCGCCAGCTGGTGGGACGGCCAGCTGTTCGACGCCATCCTGCTGGACGCGCCCTGCAGCGCCTCAGGCATCGTGCGGCGCCACCCCGACGTACGCTGGCTGCGCCGGCCCGGCGACATCGGCGCGCTGGCCGAGATCCAGGCGGGGCTGCTGGACGCGCTGTGGCCCACGCTGAAGGCCGGCGGCCGGCTGGTCTACGCCACCTGCTCGATCTTCAAAGCCGAGGGGCAGGCCCAGGTCGATGCATTTATGCAACGCCACGGCGACGCGCGGGCGCTGGCCGTGGAGGGCGTCACCGGGCATCTGCTGCCCCTGGCCGACAATGGCCCGAACGCGGGCGGCGGGGCGTCGATGGTCGACGGCTTCTTCTACGCCCTGCTGGTGAAGAACTAGAACTTTGCTGCCCTCCATCGCCCTTCGTCTTCCGCGCCTCACGGCCTGGCTCTGCCAGTTCGTGCTGGTGCTGCTGTTCGTTGGGCTGACGCCGTTGGCCGTTCGGGCCGATGTGGTGGAGCTGACCCAGCTGGCCACCGAACGCAGCGAGGAGGCGCTGGAGCTGAGCTTCAGCACCCGCTTCGAGCTGCCCCGCACGGTGGACGATGCGCTGCACAAGGGCGTGCCGATCTACTTCGTGGCCGAGGCCTCGCTGTGGCGCTCGCGCTGGTATTGGCGTGATGCCCGCGTGGCGCGGGTCAGCCGCACCTGGCGCCTGGCCTGGCAACCCTTGACCCGTCAATACCGTGTCAGTACCGGCGGCCTGCACCGCAGCTATGCCGGCCTGAGCGAGGCGCTGGCCAGTCTGCAGGGCATTTCCGGCTGGCGGATCGCCGAGGCGCGTGAGGTCGAGGACGATGCGCGCCACTACATCGAATTCAGCTACCGGCTCGACACCAGCCAGCTGCCGCGTCCGATGCAGATCGGCCTGGGTGCGCCGCAAGGCTGGACCCTGGGCGTGGCGCGCACGCTGACGCTCAACCCGGATTTCACGAGCCAGATCAAGCCATGAGCAAGGCCGCGCGCTGGGCCTGGCTGGTTTCGCTGGTGGCCGTCACCGGCGCCGGCGGTGTGCTGGCCTTCCTGCTGTCGATCGGCGCCACCGCGCCGCGCGGCTTCTTCGAGCGGCATTACGTCTGGCTGTTCTGGCTCAACGCCACGGTGGCGACGGTGCTGGTTCTGGTGATCGGCGCGGCTGCGCTGCGCCTGGCGCTGCGGGTGCGGCGCGGCAAGTTCGGCAGCCGGCTGCTGCTGAAGCTGGCCGGCATCTTTGCGCTGGTCGGACTGGTGCCCGGTCTGCTGATCTACACCGTGTCCTACCAGTTCGTGAACCGCAGCATCGAAAGCTGGTTCGATGTGCGCTTGGCCGGGGCGCTGGAGGCCGGCCTGAACCTCGGCCGGGTGACGCTGGACGGCCTGGTGGACGAGCTGGGCAACAAGACCCGCGATGCCGCCGACCGCCTGGGCGAAGCCGGCACCTTGCCACAGACCCTGACGCTGGAGCGCCTGCGTGAGCAGATGCTGGCGCGCAGCGTGGCCTTCGTGGGCAGCAATGGCCAGATTCTGCTGGCCGTGGGTGGCGACACCAGCTCGCTGACCCCTGATCGGCCCTCGGCCAACCTGATGCGCCAGGCCCGCTCGGCCGGCGTGATCAGCCAGCTCGAAGGCCTGGAGGACGAGGCACAGGCCCTGCAGGGCCAGGCCCGCATCCGCGCGCTGGCGCTGCTGCCCAGCAGCCAGTTTCAGCTGGGCGGCGGCGACCGCTATCTGATGGTGGTGCAGCGCGTGCCGGCCCAGGTGCTGGCCAATGCGCTGGCGGTGCAGACGGCCAGCAGCGAATACCAGCAGCGCGCGCTGGAGCGCGATGGCCTGCGCCGCATGTATCTGGGCACGCTGACCCTGGTGCTGATCCTGGCGGTGTTTGCGGCCCTGCTGCTGGCCGTCACCTTGGGCAATCAGCTGGCGCGGCCGCTGCTTCTGCTGGCCGATGGCATGCGCCAGGTGGCCAAGGGCGACCTGACGCGCAAGCCCGTGCTGGCCTCGCGCGATGAACTGGGCGGCCTGACACGCTCCTTTGCCGACATGACCGACCAGCTGGCCGATGCCCGAGCGCTGGTGGAGCGCAGCGTGGCGCAGCTGGAAAGCGCCCGCACCAATCTGCAGACCATCCTGGACAACCTGACCGCCGGCGTGATCGTGTTCGACTCGCGCCACGTCATCGAGACGGTGAACCCCGGCGCCACGCGCATCCTGCGCCTGCCGCTGTCGGCCTACCAGGGCCGCCGCCTGGAAGACATCCCCGAGCTGGAGACCTTTGCCCAGGCGGTCTGGCAACGCTTCGAGCAACTCAGCGACGCCCCCGAGGCGGGGGAGCGCGGCCACTGGCAGGATGCCTTCGAACTGCAGCTGCAGCAGGGCCAGGACACGCTGACGCTGCTGGTGCGCGGCGCCCATCTGCCGCAGGATGGCCGGCTGATGGTGTTCGATGACATCTCCGAGGTGGTCTCGGCGCAGCGCTCGCAGGCCTGGAGCGAGGTGGCGCGGCGTCTGGCGCATGAGATCAAGAACCCGCTGACGCCCATCCAGCTCTCGGCCGAGCGCCTGCAGCACAAGCTGGAAGCCAAGCTCGAAGGCGCCGACCAGGCGATGCTGGTGCGCTCGGTCGGCACCATCGTCAACCAGGTGCAGGCGATGAAGCAGCTGGTCAACGAGTTCCGCGACTATGCGCGCCTGCCCTCGGCCAAGCTCACCGCGCTGGACATCAATGCGCTTGTCTCTGAAGTGCTGGGCCTGTATGCGCCGGCCCAGGAAGCCGGTCGCCTGCACGCCGAACTGGCGGCCGAGCTGCCGCTGATCATGGGCGACACCTCGCAGCTCCGGCAGGTCATCCACAACCTGGTGCAGAACGCGCTGGACGCTGTCAGCGAGCGGCCCGACGGCCATGTGCAGGTGCGCACGCAGAAGTCCTTCAACGACGCCGGCGAGCTGCGCGGGCTGCGCCTGATCGTCAGCGACAATGGGCCCGGTTTTGCGGACAAGGTGTTGAAGCGGGCTTTCGAGCCCTACGTCACGACGAAGAGCAAAGGCACGGGCCTTGGGCTTGCCGTCGTGAAGAAAATTGCCGACGAGCACGGCGCGCGGATCCGTCTGAGCAACCTGCACCCCCCGGGTGAGGATGTGACCGCGACGATCGGGGCTCAAGTTTCGTTATCATTTTCAAAACTCGCGACTGCACCCAGCCCGTCCGAACCCGGCGAAGCGAACAGGGCCGCGTGAACAGCAGGCATACATGGCAACCATTCTTGTAGT